>DATILB010000393.1:0-9837 GCA_035477015.1 Nocardioidaceae bacterium
AATACATCCTCGGCACCTACATCGGCCCCCTCCAGGGAACGACGACGAGCAGCCTGTTCCAGCTCCAGGCAGCCGGGGAGGCGCGGCCCGGGCACATCGACCTGGTGTGGTTCTTCGGGGTGGCCTGGGGCATCGGCGGCCTGGCCAGCTCTCATCGGCTGGCGAACGACGCGGGCCGCAGCGGCGACATCCGCGACGCCACGATGCTCGCCATCGACGTCTTGCTGGATGGTCTCCGCACGTAACCAGTTGACATCACCCTCGTTCTCCCTTTAGGTCAGATGACCTGAAAGGGTGGTGTTGCATGGTCGGGTCCCCCCGTCATCGGTTGGTCATGTCCGTCGCGATCGCAGGGGCGCTCGTCGGCGGCGCTGTCGTTCAGGCGTCCGGAGGAGGTACGGCGGACCGCGTCTCGCTGCGTCAGCAGTACGCCGACACGGCTGCGCGCGCGACCGACCGGAAGCCCAAGCACGTTCACGGCGACGCGTTCATGGAGGCCCTGCGGAACGGCGGTGACGGCGACGGGCACAACCACAACGACGTCAGCACGAAGAACGCCCTCTCCCGCGCCACGGAGACCGGCCCGCTGACCGAGGACCCGACGACGCCCCGACAGGCTGCCCGCAATGCCGCTTCCGTGGCGCGCGACCGTGCCTCGAGGCAGCCGCGGCTCGTGCCCGGCTTCACCGAGCGACGCCGTACGACGGTGCCTCAGGACCGCTACGCGATGGCCGGCGGCTGCTACACGATGCAGGCACCCAACGGGTCGTACGTGCACCGCGTCGGCACCACTCCGAGCGCATCCGGCGCGGGCGTCGAGCCGTTCCACTTCCAGGCCACCCACCTCGGCCGCTACCTCGTCTACGGCACCCAGGCCGACTTCATGGGCACGAGCGCGCTGCTCGACCTGCTCGGACGCACCCCCGCCTTCGTTGCTCAGGCAGCACCCGCGAGCAACTGGACCGTGACGCCCAAGGGCAACGGCTTCGCCTTCGCCCTCGCCAGCGGTGAAGGCCTGGTCGTCAATGCGGCCGGCGCCCTCACCCTCGGCTCCACCAGTGCCTCGACGCCGTTCAAGCTGCGGCGCACCAGCGGTTGCGCCGCGTGGCCCGAGATCCAGACCAACGTCTCTCGCCCGTTCAAGGCTGCTACGAAGATCCAAGAGGCACGCGGCTACATCGACACCCACAGCCACGGCATGACGCACGAGTTCCTCGGCGGACGGGTGATCTGCGGGACGCCCTGGCACCCGTTCGGCGTCACCCGCGCGCTTGTCGACTGCCCGGACCACAGCCTCACCCAGGGCTACGGCGCCGTGCTCGAGACCTTCCTGTCGGGAGGTACGCCCGGACACGACGACGTCGGCTGGCCGACCTTCGGCTACTGGCCCAACCCGCACTCGCTCACGCATCAGTCGCTCTACTACAAGTGGCTCGAGCGCGGCTGGCGCGGCGGCCTGCGCGTGTTCACCAACCTGCTCACCGAGAACAACGTGCTCTGCGAGCTCTACCCGCTGAAGCACAACTCCTGCAACGACATGGAGTCGATCCGACTGCAGGCGAAGGACATGTTCGCGCTGCAGGACTACATCGACGCACAGTACGGCGGTCCCGGTCGCGGTTGGTACCGCATCGTCAAGGACCCGTTCCAGGCACGACGCATCGTCAACCAGGGCAAGCTCGCGGTGGTCATGGGCATCGAGACGAGCGTGCCGTTCGACTGCAACGTCGGCACTCGCGCGCCCAAGTGCACCAAGGCCTCCATCGACCGGTCGCTCGACGAGGTCTACCGGCTCGGCGTGCGTCAGATGGAGATCACCAACAAGTTCGACAACGGGCTGACCGGCGTCGCGGGCGACGAGGGCGCGACCGGCGCAATCACCAACGTCGGGAACTTCTACAACACCGGCCACTTCCTGGACATGAAGGCATGCCCCGACTCCTTCGGCAACGGCGTGCAGGACAAGCAGCAGACGGCCCTGCCGGGACCCGACTCACTCCCCGAGCAGGACGCGATCTTCGGCGCCATCGGTCAGCTGTTCGGCGGACTGACCGGACTCGTGCCGGCGTACACCTCGAAGCCGCACTGCAACCAGGCCGGACTCACCGACCTCGGCAAGCACCTGATCAACCGGATGATCCAGAAAGGGATGCTCTTCGACCCCGACCACATGAGCGTGATCGCCCGCAAGCAGGCGCTGACCCTGCTGGAGCAGGCTCAGCGTCAAGGCCGGCACCCCGGTGTCCTCTCGAGCCACTCGTGGTCGACGCCGGACGCGTACCCCCGCATCTACAAGCTCGGTGGCGTCATCACGCCGTACGCCGGTGACTCGACTGGCTTCCTCGCGAAGTGGAAGCAGCACCTCAAGTGGCGCGACAAGCGCTACTACTTCGGCTTCGGGTACGGCGCCGACATCAACGGCTTCGGCTCCCAGGGCGGTCCTCGCAAGCCGAGCGAAGCCAACGACGTCGACTACCCGTTCACCGGGCTAGCTGGCGTGACGATCAACCGCGAGCGTGGTGGTCAGCGCCTCTGGGACATCAACACCGACGGCGTCGCCCACTACGGCCTCTACCCGGACTGGATTCAGGACGTGCGCGTGCTCGCCGGTGTCGATGGATCGGCGTTCATGAGCGACATGTCGCGTGGCGCCGAAGCGTTCCTGCTGACCTGGGAGCGAGCAGTCGGCGTCGGCAACGACGGCTGCCGCGACCGCCGGGCGATCAAGGGCCTCCGGGCGTTCCGTGGCCTGACGCACGGCCTCACCACCACCCAGGTGCTGAAGCGTGCCGGCCAGCCCCACACACGGCTCGGTACTACGTACGGCTACTGCGCCGAAGGCCCCGCCGGGGGCAAGGTTCGAGTGACGGTGGAGTTCACGCTCAGTGGGCACGTGAAGAGAGTCACGCTCTAGGCGAAGTTACCCGGCAGTAGGATGTCTCTCACAGGGATCCATGGCTGACCGGGGTGGTCAAACACCCGTAGTCTCAGGCCCGACGAGGACGGATCCGGCGGTGCCGCTGGTGGTTTGGAGCTGACTGATGACTGTTGTGCTGGTGCTTGGGCTCGTGATGAACGCGATCGCCCTGCCCCTTGCTGCGAAGCGCGTGATGTTCCTCTACAAGCTGATCAGCAGTGGTCAGCCCGACCCGGGTCGCGTGGAGAACGTCAAGAACCGCCTCCCTGACCGGATCAAGACGCAGCTCGTCGAGGTCGTGGGCCAGCGCAAGCTGCTCAAGTGGTCGATCCCGGGTGCGGCGCACGCGTTCGTCATGTACGCGTTCCTCATCCTCGGCACGGTCTACCTCGAGGCCTACGGCATCCTGCTCTCCACCAACCCCGACTGGGCGATCCCGGTCGTCGGGCACTGGGAGATCCTCGGCTTCGCCCAGGACTTCATCGCGGTCATGTGTCTGGCCGGCCTGGCCACCTTCGCGATCATCCGCGTGAAGAACGCTCCCGAGCGGATGGGTCGACAGTCCCGCTTCAAGGGCTCGCACCTCGGTGGCGCCTGGATGGTCCTCTTCATGATCTTCAACGTCATCTGGACGATGCTGCTGTTCCGTGGCGCCGCGTCCGCAGGTGGCAACCTGCCTTATGACACCGGCGCCTTCGCGTCGGTCGGGATCGGCAACGTTCTCGACGGCATGTCGCACGACGCCATCGAGTTCCTCGAGCACGCCGGCCTGCTGCTGCACATCGGCATCATGCTGGTCTTCCTAATCATCGTGCTGAACTCCAAGCACCTGCACATCTTCGTCGCGCCGATCAACGTCCTCTTCAAGCGCGAGCCCGTCGCGCTCGGTGCTGCCGCACCCCTGCTCGTCGGTGGCCAGGAGTTCAACCTCGAGATGGTCGAGGACATGGACGAGGACGCCGTCATCGGCATCGGCAAGATCGAGGACTTCTCCTGGAAGGGCCTCCTCGACATGGCGACCTGCACCGAGTGCGGTCGCTGCCAGTCCCAGTGCCCGGCATGGAACACCGAGAAGCCGCTCTCGCCGAAGATGCTGATCATGAACCTCCGCGACCACGCGTTCGCGAAGGCGCCGTACATGCTGGCCTCGGAAGAGGAGCGCGAGAACCTTCCCGACAGCGTCAAGGCCGAGGCCCAGCGCGAGCTCGTCGGCGCGACCGAGGGCGAGGCGTGGCACCCGAGCGGTGGCGCGGTCATCGACCCCGATGTGCTGTGGTCCTGCACGTCCTGTGGTGCGTGCGTCAACCAGTGCCCGGTCGACATCGAGCACGTCGACCACATCATCGACATGCGCCGCTACCAGGTGCTCATCGAGTCGAACTTCCCGTCCGAGCTCAACGGTCTCTTCAAGGGTCTGGAGAACAAGGGCAACCCCTGGAACATGAACCCGAACGAGCGCCTCGACTGGACCAAGGGCCTGGACTTCGAGGTCAAGGTCGTCGGTGAGGACATCGAGTCCCTCGACGAGGTCGAGTGGCTGTTCTGGGTCGGCTGCGCCGGCGCCTACGAGGACCGCGCGAAGAAGACCACCCGCGCGGTGGCCGAGCTGCTCGACATGGCGGGCGTCAGCTTCGCCGTCCTGGGCAACGGCGAGACCTGCACCGGTGACTCCGCCCGTCGGGCCGGCAACGAGTTCGTCTACCAGCAGCTCGCGATGGAGAACATCGAGGTCTTCAAGGAGACCAAGGTCAAGAAGGTCGTCTCGACCTGCGCCCACTGCTTCAACACCTTGAAGAACGAGTACAAGCAGCTCGGCATCGAGCTCGAGGTCGTGCACCACACCCAGCTGCTGAACCGCCTCGTGCGCGAAGGCAAGCTGACGCCGGTGCCGGACTCGGGGGCGCCGAAGAAGACCATCACCTACCACGACCCCTGCTTCCTCGGTCGGCACAACCAGGTCTACACGCCGCCGCGTGAGCTCCTCCAGGTGATCCCGAACGCCGAGGTCATCGAGATGGAGCGGTCCGGCGAGAAGTCCTTCTGCTGTGGCGCCGGTGGTGCCCGCATGTGGATGGAGGAGACGATCGGCGAGCGGATCAACGAGAACCGCACCCGCGAGGCCGTGGGCACTGGTGCCGACGCCATCGCGGTCGGCTGCCCGTTCTGCCGCGTAATGCTCGACGACGGTCTGACCAAGCTGCAGGCTGACGGTGACGCCCGCGAGGAGGTCGCCGTCCTCGACGTCGCGCAGCTGCTGCTGGCCGGCGTGAAGCGTGATGTCGTCGCGAAGGCCGAGCCGGCTGCCGAGGCTACCGTCGCTGCTGCTGCTGGTGGCACCGCCACGGCCGTCGCAGTGGCCGAGCCCGAGACCGAGGTCGAGGCGGAGGTCGCTCCCGAGCCGGAGCCGACCCCCGAGCCGACACCCGAGCCGGAGCCGGAGCCGGTCGCCGAGGCCGTCGAGGCCGTCGAGCCGGAGGCAACCGAGCCCACTGCCGAGGGCGACGCCACCCCCGAGACGGACAAGCTCTTCTGATCCATCACGCGCAGGGCCGGTCGGATGTTCGACCGGCCCTGTTCGTATTGCTGGGTGTCCGATCCGCTCCTCGTAGGAGCGGGCTATCCACCGAACGGCGGATTACTCGGCAGTTCACCCCAATTTCTCGGACGGAGGCGTCTCCTGGGAACAGAGAGGCTCTTCGACATTTGGGAGGATGTCATGCGGCTTGGACAGATGATGCGTTTCCCTCCAGTCCCCGCGGCCACGCGGCTGCGCCGGCACCACGCGCTCGCTGACATGGTCCAGCACGCCGTACGCGCTGGCTCCTATGCCGAGCCCTGGGACCGGACCCCCCGGATCTGGGAGTCCTACGACACCGAGTCCGACATCCTGCGAGACCTCCACCAGCAGTGGCGGACCGAGCTGGCCGGTTCGATCTTCGTGGCGATCGAGCGCGGCAACGGCGACCTGTGCGCCGACGTCGGCGCGGCGTACGCCGAAGTCATCGCTCGACTGTCCGGGGTCAAGAAGATCCTCGACGCGTACGCCGCACACCCGGCGATCGCCCCGGCTCTCGCCAAGGAGCGCGCGCTCCTGACCGCCGCAAGCCACGCGATCAACGCGGCCTAGCCGACCGTCAGCTCACGACGAACGCGACGCCGGCCAGGATCACGTAGAACCGCAACGCCCGGCCGACGAAGCAGCTCAGGACGAACACCGAGAACTTCATGTGCAGCGAGCCGGCCAGCACCGCGATGATGAGCAGCGGCGGGATCCCGATGGACGAGGATGCGAACAGCACTCCGGCTGCGTACCAGGGACGCCCTCGGGTGCGCTCCTCCCAGCGGTCGTACGTCTCGCGCACCTTCGGCCGGTCGAGCTTCTTCTGTACCCAGTCGGTGTCGACCGAGCGCCTTGCCACGACGTACCAGACGACTTTGCCGAGCGTTGCTCCCGCGGCCGCTACCAGTGCCAACGCGAGTGCGGCGGGGACGGTCGACTGGGTGCCGACTGCGCCGAGATATACCTCGGCGTTGAGGATCGGGAGCAGTGCACTGGCGAAGCTGAACCCGAATGTCGACCAGAGCAGCTTCACCTTCCGACCCTATCCACCCACCGGTGGTCGAGCCGGAGGCGAGCGCAGCGAGCGACGCGTCGAGACCTGACGCCATTCGACATCACACCTGACATCACAATGACTTGACATGACATCACTATGATGTCATCGTGGTGCGCATGGACATCACGCCGTACGTCGAAAGCCTCCGCCAGGACCTGGCGGCTGCGGCCGAGGCCGGTGGTGCCGAGGCCAAGGCAGCCGCCGAGCGGCTGGCACTCGCGCTCGACCCGGCCGTCCGGCTCGCCCTGATGGACGCGCTCTCCCAGGCGGCCGCCGAGATCACCTCCGAGCTTCCGGCCGGCTCGGTCGAGGTGCGCCTCAAGGGCCGTGAACCGCAGCTCGTCGTCGACGTGCCCTCCTACCACGAGCACCCCGCCCCGCCCGCTTCTTCGGCCCCGCCGGCCCCGCCCGGCGCACCCGGGGTCGACGACGAGGACGAGGACGGGACGATCGCCCGGATCACGCTCCGCATCCCCGAAGCGGTCAAGTTCCGCGCCGAGGAGATGGCGGCCAAGTCCGGCCACTCGCTCAACAGCTGGGTGGTCAACGTCCTTCGAGCCGCCACCGCGTCGCGCGGTCCCATCAACGTCGACATCGACCTGTCGAGCATTCCGTTCTTCGACGACGGCCGCCCCGGCGGTCGTCACGGTTCCCGCCGGATGACCGGCTGGATCTGAGCCCCCACAAACCAACTGAGCCCTTCCCCACGCAAGGAGTCCGTCATGCAGCACGCCTTCAACACCCCTGAGCCGCCCGTCCTGTTCATCGAGATCGGCTCCGGCAACGTCTTCGTCGCGGCCACCGACACCGACCAGACCACCATCGAGGTCACCGGCCCGCACGCCGAGGAAGTGACCGTCGAACAGCGCGGCCACGAGATCGTCGTCATCGCCCCGAAGCGGATCGGCTTCTTCGGTGGTGGCCGCGACCTCCGCGTCGACGCCCAGGTGCCCACCCACACCGAGCTCGGCACCCGCCTCGGTTCCGCTGACGTGGTCGTCACCGGCACGATCGGCTGGGCGAAGATCAACAACGGCTCGGGCAACGTGACCCTCGAGGACGTCAGCGCCGAGGCGCTGGTGAAGACCGGCTCCGGCGACATCACCATCCGCACGATCGAGGGGTCTGCCAACCTCGGCTCGGGCTCGGGCGACATCCGGGTCGACCGGCTGCAAGGCCCGGCCCAGGTCTCCTCGGGCTCGGGCGACGTGGAGATCGGCTACGCCGGTGCGCCTCTCTCCCTGAAGTCCGGATCGGGGGACCTCAAGGTGCACGACGCCACCGGCGACATCGCCCTCGCCTCAGGATCCGGCGACCTCCTCGTCGACCGCTTCCCCGCCGGGAAGCTCACCGCCAAGAACGCCTCCGGCGACATCCGCGTCGGCATCCCCGCCGGTGTCCCGGTGTGGACCGACGTCACCTCGGTCTCCGGCCGTGTGCGCTCGACCCTCGAGGGTGCCGGCCAGCCCAGCGAAGGACAGCAGTACGTCGAGCTGCGCGCCAAGACCGTCAGCGGCGACGTCGTCCTCCAGCAGCTCTGAGTTTCGACACGCTTGCTCGCTTCGCTCGCGAAGCGGCTCAACCACCGAAGGAATCGACATGAACGACTACTCACTGCGCATCGCCCACGACCACTTCAACGAGCTCCGTGAAGCGCGCCAGCGCACTCGGCGTACGCGCCGTCGCAACGTCGTCACGCAACGCCGTACGACGCCCAAGCCCACAACTGAATAGAAGGCATCGCCTTCATGGCGCCGGCGCCGACCCACAAGGGTCGACGTCGGCGCCCTCGGTTCTTGGGTCAGCTCACTCCTCTGTTTGCGGGATCTCGCTGCGATGGAAGTTCTGGAACGACTTGCTCGGCGTCGGGCCACGCTGACCCTGGTAGCGCGAGCCGTACTTCGCGGAGCCGTACGGGTGCTCCGCCGGGGAGCTGAGCCGGAAGAAGCAGAGCTGGCCGATCTTCATGCCGGGGTACAGCTTGATCGGCAGCGTGGCGACGTTCGCGAGCTCGAGCGTGACGTGGCCGGAGAAACCGGGGTCGACGAAGCCGGCGGTGGCGTGGGTGAGCAGGCCGAGGCGGCCGAGCGAGGACTTGCCCTCGACGCGCGCCGCGATGTCGTCCGGCAGCGTGACGACCTCGTACGTCGACCCGAGCACGAACTCCCCAGGGTGGAGGATGAACGGCTCGTCGCCCTCCGGCTCGACGATCCGGGTGAGGTCGGACTGGTCCGCAGCGGGGTCGATGTGCGGGTAGCGGTGGTTCTCGAACACCCGGAAGTAGCGGTCGAGCCGGAAGTCGATGCTCGACGGCTGGATCATGCCGGGGTCATAGGGCTCGATCGACACCCGCTGGGAGTCGATCTCCTTGAGGATGTCGCGGTCACTGAGCAGCACCCGAGCACCCTACCCGTCAGCCCGGCTCTAGGCTCCTGCCATGTCTTTCTCCCGGTACGTCGCTCTCGGCGACTCCTTCACCGAGGGCGTCGGTGACCCCGACGAGTCGCGTCCGAACGGCCTGCGGGGCTGGGCCGATCGCGTCGCCGAGGTGCTCGCCACGCACGACCCCGACTTCCGCTACGCCAACCTCGCGATCCGCGGCCGCAAGATGCAAGCCATCCTCGACGAGCAGGTCGGCGCCGCGGTCGCGCTGCAGCCCGACCTGGTGACGCTGTACGCCGGAGGCAACGACCTGATGCGGCCGTCGGTCGACATCGACGCGATGGTCGCCGACTACGCCGAGGGCATCGGGAAGCTCGCTGCGACAGGCGCGCAGGTGGTTCTGTGGACCGGGTTCGACACTGGCGGGTCAGCCGTGTTCGGGAAGATCCGCGGTCGCGTCGCGATCTACAACGAGCTGGTCCGCCGGGTGGCCGAGGACCACGGCGCGACCATCCTCGATTTCTGGCGGATGCGCGAGTTCCGTGACTGGGCGCTGTGGGACGTCGACCGGCTGCACATGTCGAGTGCCGGGCACGAGCGGATGGCCATCGCGGTGCTCGACGTCCTCGGCGTGAAGCACGACCTCACCGCCGAGCCGCTGCCTCCTCGCGCGAAGCTGACCAAGGCACAGCAGCGGCAGGCCGATCTAGACTGGGCGAAGGCGTACGCCGCGCCCTGGGTGCAACGCCGCCTCACGGGCAAGTCGAGCGGCGACAACGTCAATCCGAAGCGCCCGGGTCTGGCACCGATGTGAGCAGGTACGTCGCCGTCGTCGGGCCGAACGAGCCGGAGGACGACTCGCTGCTCGACCTCGCACGGGCGGCCGGGCGGCTCCTCGCCGAGGGCGGGTACGTCGTACTG
>DATILB010000394.1:0-8189 GCA_035477015.1 Nocardioidaceae bacterium
GTTGGCGACAGCCTGGATGTCCTGCTCGTGCACGAGCTTGAGCAGGCTGTCGCCCTGGTCGTCATCGAGCACGCGCTCCGGGGCGTCGTCGAGCGTGATCGTCACGCCGGGACCCGTGACGCCCTCCAGGCCGGCCGGTCCACGCAGCTCGTCGAGCGCGGCGTTCGCCTCGTCCAGCTCGGTGCTGGTCAGGCCCTGGGTGAGCTCGTCGATCTGCTCCTGAAGTCGTGCGCTGCGCTTCTCGAGGTCCGCGATCCGGTCCGAGCGGTCCGCAGCCAGGTCAGCCAGGTCGTCGTACCGCCCCGGCCGGAGGTCGGTTCCGCCGCTGTTGACGGCGCTCGTGACGAACAGCGCGCCGGCCAGGATGAAGACGGCAGGGGTCAGCAGTCGCCAGCCGAGACCGTTCTCGCCGTACGTTCCGTAGCGGGTGCGGAAGGCCTCCACGATCCGCTGATGCCAAGGGGGAGGCGGCTCGTCCGGGTCCCGGTGGCTATGCGGCTCGATCACGTTGACTACGCTACTTGCGTCCCGCAGTCCCTTCGAGGAGTCCCTACGTGTCCACTGCCAGTCCCAGCAAGTACGTCGGCCCGGGCAAGCTCAACCTCGTGCGCACCGGCATCGCCGCCGCGCTCGTAGTCATCGGCCTCGTCTGGGTCCTCTTCTACGACTTCGCGGTGTTCGACGACCCCACGAAGATCACCTGGATGTACGACCTCGCCGACTGGAACTGGCTGATCGGTTTCGGGATGGTAGTCCTCGGCCTCGTCGTGGCGGCGCACAAGAGCACCCCGCTCGGTCGGGGTCGCGGCGTCGTCATCGGGATGCTCACCTGTTTCCTGGTCGGCCTGGTCTGGATCGTCCTGTACTACTTCACGGCCAACGACCCGGACTTCCCACTGTTCAGCGACCTGGGCCAGTACAACCTGCTGGTGGGCATCTCGCTGATGGCCACCGGGTTCGTCTACGCCACGAAGTGGGAGTAGTCCCCAGAAGCACCGACCTGGGCCCGGCATCCACCTGGATGTCGGGCCCGAGTTATTAACACCTGTGGACTTCCCTGTGGGTGAATCACACCGGTGTAGTTCTCCACAGGGCCATCCCCAGATGTGTATAAGAGTTGCTGGTGTGAAAAGTGGGACGCGTCTCGGCCGATTTAGCCAGTGAGGACCGCGGTGCGCGCCATGATCGCCACCAGGATCGCGATGGTGAGGAACGCAAGGCCGACCCACTGGACCTGGGCGCGGTTCTTCTTGGGGGCGTAGGCCAGCAGGATCGCGATGAGCGCGCCGCCGGTGAAGCCACCGAGGTGGCCCTGCCACGAGACGTCCGGGACGAAGAACGTGATGAGTACGGCGAAGCCGACCCAGCCCAGCAGCGACTGGGTGTTGCCACTGACCTTGTAGGCCACGACCAGGAGTGCGCCGAGCAGGCCCATGATCGCCCCGCTGGCGCCGACGGTCAGGCCGTGCGGCTCCGACAGCCAGTAGATCGTGGCGCTCGCGGTCAGCCCCGACAGGAAGTAGAGCGCCAGGAAGCGCGACCGGCCCAGTGCGAGCTCGAGCTGCGGGCCGAGCGTCCACAGCGCCAGCATGTTGAAGCCGAGGTGCCACGGCTCGACGTGGGTGAACATCGTCGTGACCAGCTGCCAGGTCGCGCCTTCGGCGACGCCTTCCTGCACCGGGACGCAGGTGATCCGGTCGATGGCCACGCAGAGGTTCTCGGGGATGAGGGCCAGCCGCTGGATCCAGTCGCTCTTCGTGTAGCCGGTCACCATGATGAGCAGCCAGACGGCGGCGTTGAGCCCCACCAGGATCTGCGAGCTCAGCGCCGGGTTCTCCGAACGCTGACCGCCGTACGCCGTACGCCCCGACCGGGTCGACTTCGTGCCTTGTTTGATGCAGTCCGGGCACTGGAAGCCGACCGAGGCGGAGTTCATGCAGTCCGGGCAGATCGGTTTGCCGCAGCGCTGGCAGGAGATGTAGGTCTCGCGGCTCGTGTGCCGGTAACAAACCGGCGCTGCGGCGGGTTCGGTCACTGCGCGGTCAGCGCTCTTCGACGGTGACCGACTCGATCACCACGGGAGGCTGCGGGCGGTCCATCGCACCGGTCGAGACCTTGCCGATGGCGGCGACGACGGCCTGCGAAGCGGGGTCTTCGACCTCACCGAAGATGGTGTGCTTGCGGTTGAGCCAAGCGGTCGGCGCCAGCGTGATGAAGAACTGCGAGCCGTTGGTGCCCTTGCCTCCCTGGATGCCGGCGTTGGCCATCGCGAGGAGGTACGGCTTGTCGAAGACGAGCTCGGGGTGGATCTCGTCGTCGAAGCGGTAGCCGGGGTCGCCGGTGCCGGTGCCCTGCGGGCAGCCGCCCTGGATCATGAAGTCGGAGATCACCCGGTGGAAGGTGAGGCCGTCGTAGAAGTTGCCCTGCTTGTTGGCCTCGGCCTTGGTGCCGGTGGCAAGGCCCACGAAGTTGGCCACCGTCTTCGGGGCGTGGTTGGGGAACAGGTGGATCTCGATGTCGCCGTGGTTGGTCTTCAGAGTGGCGTACGTCTCGGGCATGGGCCTGGCTTTCTGGTCCGGAATACGTGCGCGTCGATCCTCCCACGAGGGTGTGCACGGTCCACGAGCGGGCAGGATGGGGGTATGCGCAAACTTCTCGTGCTGGCCGGTCTCGCCGGAGCCGCCACTGTCGTCGCCAAGAAGCTGATGGACCAGCAGGCCGAGCCGGTGTGGCACACACCCGACACGGACGCGGACACGTACGCCGACGACGCCGCCGGCGCCAGCCCGGACGAAGCCCTCGCGGACGCCCACGAGGAGCCGCACATCGCGACGACCCCTGACGCGCCCCTCGAGGAGACGAAGCTCAAGCCCGAGTAGTTCACCGACGTACGAGGTGTCGAGCCGGCAGGTCGGTCGGCCGGTGCTCGTCGATCCACCGGTCGATCTCCTCCCACCGTGCGAACAGCCAGTCGATGCGGCCGTCGCGATCCTCCGGGATCTCCTCACGGGGCACCCGCCACCAGCGCATGATCAGCCGCTTGTCCATCGGCAGCTCGCGCCAGACGTCCCCGATCGTCAGCAGGTGGTCGAGGCCCGTGTGTGCCACGAGTACGACGTCCGCGTCCGGCGCAGCATCGAGCGCGGCGATGAAACCACCGGGACGGGGCGCGAGGACGTTGGTCATGCGCTCGGCGCGTGCGGCCATCCGATGCAGCCCGAGTCTCTTGAGGCGCTCGATCGCCCGCTCGCGGCGTTCGGGCGTGAAGTTCCCGCCCTCCGGGAAGATCACGAAGGCGTCGTTCTCGTCGAGGTTGCGGGCCAGCTCTCCGATGGTGCTCTCGAGGTCTGTGCCGGCCTTCGGCTGCGGGTTGACGAAACGGGCGGGCAGCCGGGTCAGGAGCACGTCGATCATGGGGTCCCAGGCGAGGGTGTCCTTGAGGACAACCCTCGGCTCGCGGTGGTACCAGCTCAGCAGCGCGTGCATCAGGACGAACGAGTCGCCCGGGCCGGCATGGCGGCAGCAGACCAGCAGCGGCTCGCCAGGGAATGCGTCCGGAGCCGGGCCGACGGTCTCGATCTCGAGCTGCAGCACCCGCTGGGACTGCTGGAAGAAGACCCCGAGGAAGACCAGCGCCAGGTCGTAGTGGATCGCCTCGAAGTACGGCGTCCGCACGCGCCGCCCAAAGCCGCTGGCGAACCAGAGGCCGAGGAGCACCAGCAGCATCAGCGACTCGAGCACGAGGTAGACCAGGGCGATGAACAGGATCCGAAGCGGCCGCCAGTGCCCGGGGAGCCGAGGACTCACCACCGCTGACCCGATCAGCCAGAGCGGGATCGTGGTGAGCAGGAACGCGGTCAGCGCGATGATGGCCGGCGCGAGGACCAGCCTTCGCAGCAGACCGATGGGGCTCACTGCTCCGCCAGGTACGCCGTGCTCGCGTCGTACGCCTGGTCGATGCGTCGTTTGACGTTGCGGAAGTCGCGGTAGGCGCGCAGGGAGTCGTCCTTGGCCGAGCCACCGCCGGTCGGGAGCACGTGCGCGCGGACGCCGCGGGGGAGCGAGGCCATGTCCCGGTGGAAGCGATGGCGACGGGCGATCTCGAAGCTGACCCGCGCGACCTCCCACGGTCGGGTCGGCGGCTTCAGCGGACGCTCGATGCGGCCGACCTGCAGCACGTAGATCGTCTTCGCGCCAAGCTCGGCTGCTCGGCCGACAGGGATGGAGTTCACGATGCCGCCGTCGAGGAAGTGCTCCCCGTCGACCTCGGCTGGGGGCAGCAGCCCGGGCATGGCCGCGCTGGCCACCACCGCGTCGACCACGCGCCCTTCGGAGAACCAGTGCTCACCGGCCTTCTCGATGCTCGCCGCCACGCACTGGAACGGGACGGCCAGCTCGGCGAACGTCACGTCGCCCAACTCGGCGGCGAGCCGTTCGCGCAGGGGTTGGCTGCTGTGCAGGTGGGTGCCGGTGGTGAGGGCACGACGTACCTGCTTCACCGGACCGCTGTCGTAGACCTTCGCGTCACCCCTGGCCACCTCGGACCAAAGCCCCTCCAGCCGCTCGACGACACCGATGTCGGGCTGAGCCGCGACGAATGCACCGTTCAGCGCGCCGACCGACGTACCGACCACGAGGTCCGGCCTGATCCCGGCCTCGAAGAGGGCGCGCAGCATCCCCACCTCGACCGCCCCGAGCACGCCGCCGCCACCGAGGACGAACGCCGTGCCGGTGCGGGCCATCAGGCAGTGACGAGCTGCTCGCTGCGCACGCGACGGGTGGCGCGGTGCTCGGCCCAGAAGGACAGGATCGGGATGGTCCCGCAGAGCAGCGTCACGATCGTGAACCGCAGCTCCCACTTGGCCCGTCGCGACAACACGAACGCCACGAACAGGAAGATCATGTAGAGCCAGCCGTGCGCGACACCGAGGTACTTGCTGATGTCGTTGCCGAGCTGCTGCGCGTTGGTGCCCTCCGAGAACCACGCCTCGTTGATCAGGTGCGCCTCGTTGAGCGGCAGCCCGATCAGGCACAGCACGATCAGGAGTACGCCGACGATCGTGGCCATCACGCGATAGGCGGCCAGCGGCTTCTGCAGCTCGGGATTCACGCCTTGGACGCTACCTCAGCGTCGTCACTGGTCTCGTCGTCGTCCGTGGCGTTGGTGCCCGACCTCACACGCTCAAGCTCGTCCTTGCACCAGCGCCACCAGATGAAGGCAGCGAAGCCGCCGAACACCCACCACTCCAGGCCGTAGAGCAGGTTGCGAAGGCTGGTGAAGGCATCGGGCGCGGGCAGTTCGTCGGGCGTCACGGGGGTGAGCCCCGCCTCGACGGGCTCACGGGCGATCACGTAGCCGCCGTACAGGTCCTCGTCGAGGCCCTGCAGGATGTCGGTGACGCTCACGATGCCGCTCGGTTGGAGCCAGCCGTCCAGGCGAGCGGGCCCCGTGACAGCGGGGGCGCTGTCGTCCGGAGAGGAGCCCCGGACCACAAGCACTGCCGACCCGGTCGCGGTGCGGACCGGGGTCACCACCCAGCCGTCGACGTACACGGTCTCCTCGGACAGCCACTCGCCCCGCACCTGGACCGGTCGTCCGACGTCCTCGCCGGGGAACGGATCGTCCGCACCCAGCACCTCGTCGAGAGGTACAGCCGACGCGTTGCGCAGTGAAGCCGCCTTGTCCTCGCGGTTGTCCTGCCAGGCGCCGATCTGCCACCACCCGAGCCAGCCGGCGGCCACGATGGCGATCAGCGCCGCGACATGCAGCAGCCACATCCGTGGGGAGGCGAGCGCGCTGATCACTCCCCAAGGCTAGGCGGCCGTCATCAGTTCGTGAGGGTCGGGAGCCGGTCAGTGAGCCAGACTCGGAACGTGAGACTTCTCGTCGCCGTCGTGCTCTTCCTCCTGGCTGCCTGCGGCTCGGAGCCGCCTGCCGCGGATGGTCCCCTTGGAACGTCGAGTCCGTCGATGACGGAGAGCATGACGCCGACTCCCACACCAACACCCACACCCACGCCGTCTCCTGCGCGCACGGGGACGACGATCACGACCTTCGACTCGGAGTACGGCCCGATGCTCTTCGACGAGACGGGTCAGGCGATCTACCTCTTTGACCTCGAGACCTCACCGAAGCCAGCGTGCTACGAGGAGTGCGCCGAGGCCTGGCCGCCGGTGCTGACCCGGGGGGAGCCCGTAGCGAGCGGCCAGGCCCGCGCAGGACTGCTCGGCACGACCGAGCGCACGGACGGGTCCATCCAGGTGACGTACGACGGACACCCGCTCTACTTCTACGCACACGAGGGCAAGCGCCAGGTGCTGTGCCACAACATCGAGGAGTACGGCGGCCTGTGGCTGGTCGTGCAGCCGGACGGGGAGCCCGCGCCGGCCTGAACCTTCCGCGAGCGGGCGCGTGACCTTCACCTGCAGGTGACTGACCGTTTTCTCGCGTCACGTGCACTCGAGTCGTGATGCGTGCCCTCCTGCAGTCGCGAGTCGCCCTGGCGATCGGCATCGCCGTCACTCTCGCACTGCCGGTGCTCACCCTGCCGAGGCTGCCGGAGGTCACCTGGTGGCCCGCTCTGCTCGGGCTCGCGGTGTGGATGATCGGCAAGTACGTGCTGTGTCCGCTCCGCTGGCGAGCCCTGTCCGCGCAGCGGCTCACGCGCTGGTGGCACGCCCGCGTGTACGCCGAGTCCGAGCTCTTCGGGCTGGCCACCCCCGGCCATGTCGGAGGCGATCTCTGGCGGCTACGGCGGCTCAGCACCGCCACCGACTCCCGCCTCGACGCCGTCACCAGCGTCGGGCTCGACCGCGTGGTCAGTGCGATCGCCGTCGCGGCCTTCGTCGTCTTCGCGGGAGCCGAGCTGCCCTGGCGGTCGCTGCTCGCCGTACTGACCGTCACGCTCGTGGCACTGGGCACGGCGTACGTCGTCCACCTGCGTCGGCCGGATCTGTTGCCCAAGCCCACGTTGCCACGCGCACGACCGTTGATCTACGGACTGCTCCTGTCGCTGGCGTACGAGCTCAGCATCGCGGTCTTCGTCATCGGAACGGTCGCCGCGACCGGGCATGACCTGCCGCTGCTCGCCCTACTCGCCGCGTTCGGAGCGAGCCAGCTGGCTGGCGCCGTACCCGGCCCGCACGGTGCAAGTCCGCGAGACGCCGCCCTCGTGGTCGGTCTCGTGGCAGTGGGGATGCCCTGGATGGCAGCGACGGCTGCTGTGGCACTCAAGTCGATCTTGGTCTGGGCCCCTGCGCTCGTCCTCGGCGGAGCGAGCCTGCTGGCCCACCGCCGGACATGCAGGAAGGCTGGGCCGCCGTCGTGGCGACCCAGCCTCCCCCTAGTCCTTAGCCCTGCGCGACCCACGGGGTGAACTTGCGGAAGCCCTTGAGCCAGTCGACGTGGGTTTCGCCCATGTGCTCGCTCGCGGACTTCACCGCGACGCGCACGGCCTCGGGCTTGCCCAGGCAGCCTCGAGCGAACGCGACGTGCGCCACGTTGCGGTCGTAGTCCAGCGTCACCTTGTGGAAGCAGGTCAGCGGCTCACCCACGGACTTCCAACTCTCGGCCCGGAACAGCGAGTAGTCGGTGCCTTCGAAGAGCCCGGTGCCGAGCACGAACTCCGGCCCGGCGACGTCCTTGTTGGTGTCGACGAAGATCGACGCGCTAGCGCTGCTCTCGAAGCCAGGAACCAGGTTCTTGAACTTGACGTCCACGCGGACGCGCTTCTCGTGCGTCACCTTGGCGCGCCAGATGTCAGCACCGCCCTCCACGTCGTGCTTGGCGTCCGTGGTGATCAGCGTGTCAGCGGCGGCCGAACCGATGGTCAGCGTGGCGGCAGCAATGGCGGCGCCGGCGATAGCGGCGATGTTCTTCTTGAAGCTCATGGTGGGTTCCCCCCGGGTAGTCAGGTCGTCCCTCGTAGACGATTCCGGACCAAGACGCGAAAGACCACCCTGGGGTTGCATTTCGAGCGGACGAATCTCGACACTGATGGTCACCGCTGGATCACCGCGCGTGCGGTGGCCGCGACGGCGAAGTCGACGCCCTCAATGCGACGCCACCCGGTCCGTGCCGCGCCGGACAGATGCTCGAGTATGTCGAGCGTCACGCTGTGGGCGGGCGGCGGCGAGAACCTGTCACGGCCGCTGCGCCACCCTGCTGCGAACAACAGGTCGCTGACCTC
>DATILB010000395.1:0-2570 GCA_035477015.1 Nocardioidaceae bacterium
TCCGCCCGGACGTGACCGCGCTCGGCGGGTCTGTCGCCGCCGAGATCAAGCGCATGTACGTCGCGCCCGCTGCACGGCGTACCGGGCTCGCGCGGGTGGTGTTGGCCCACCTCGAGGACACGGCTCGGGCAGCCGGCGCCGACGTCATGGTGCTGGAGACCGGGCTGGCCCAGCCCGAGGCGATAGATCTCTATGTGTCGTCCGGGTATGCGCCGATTGAGGGATTTGGCTACTACAAGGACTACCCGAAAGTGCGCTACTACGGCAGGCACCTCCCGGCATAGCCTCGAAGGGCCCCGCGGGGTGGGGCGCTGACAGAGAGGCAGCTCATGGCTGACCAGAAGTCCGTGGAACGCCCTGCCCGAACGGCCCCGGAACGAGTGCTCCTGGTAGCGGCCTTCGGCGCGTTCCTCGCCTTCCTCGACGCCACGGTCGTCAACGTGGCGTTCCCCGACATCCGCGAGAGCTTCCCGGACGCGTCGGTGGGCGACCTGTCCTGGGTGCTCAACGCGTACAACATCGTCTTCGCGGCGTTCCTCGTCGTCTTCGGTCGGATCACCGACCTGCTCGGCCGGCGCCGGATGTTCTCGCTGGGCACCTTCGTCTTCACGTTCGCCTCGGTGCTCTGCGCGTTGGCGCCGTCGCTCGAGCTCCTCGTGGCAGCGCGGGTCCTCCAGGCGCTCGGCGCCGCGTTGCTCGTCCCGGCCTCTCTAGCCGTGGTCGTCGAGGCCTTCCCGACCGAGCGGCGCAGCCACGCGGTCGGTCTGTGGGGTGCGTCCGCGGCGGTCGCGGCCGGCCTCGGCCCGCCGGCGGGTGGCGCGCTCGTCGAGCTCGGCGGCTGGCGGCTCGCCTTCCTGATCAACCTGCCCATCGGCATCGCCGCGATCATGACCATCCGCGGCAACCTCGTCGAGAGCCGTGCTCCTGGCCGACGGAAGCTGCCCGACCTGCGCGGTGCGCTCCTGCTCGCAGCGGGCCTGAGTGCGCTGACCACGGCGATCATCCAGGGCCCCGAGTGGGGTTGGGCCAGCCCCGGCGTACTCCTCTGCGAAGTCCTGGCGATTGGGCTCATCGGCGGCTTCGTCGCCAGCTCGCTGAACCACCCGCAGCCGATGCTCGACCCCGGTCTGCTGGTGATGCGGCCGTTCACGATGGGCAACCTCGCGACGATCGTGGCCGGAATGGGCTTCTACGCCTACATGCTGACCAACATTCTGTGGCTGCAGTACGTGTGGGGCTACAACATCCTGCAGGCCGGCGCTGCGCTTGTACCGGGCGCTGTCGTCGCTGCCGTCGTCGCCGGCGGGCTCGGTGAGGTTGCGCAGAAACACGGCTACCGGCGGATCATCGTTCCGGGCGCACTCGTCTGGTGCGCCGCGTACGTCTGGTACGCCCAAGTCGTCGGCCCGAACCCCGCGTTCCTCACCGAATGGCTGCCAGGTCAGATCCTGAGCGGAATCGGTGTCGGCGCGACGCTTCCTCTGCTCGCGAGCGCCGCCCTCACGTCCGTGCCCGGCGGCCGCTATGCCACCGCCTCCGCCGTGCTTTCGAGCGCTCGTCAGCTCGGTGGTGTCCTGGGCATCTCGATCCTCGTCGTCATCATCGGCACCCCCACAGCGGCCAACGCAGAGGCGGTGCTGCGGGACGGCTGGGTCTTCTGTGCGGCCTGCTTCGCCCTGGTGGCGGTGGGCGGACTCCTCCTCGGCCGCATCAAGGAGCAGGAGACCGTCGAGGAGCCGGCCGGGCGGAGCGGGCAGATGCTCATCCCCGAGCAACGAGGGACCGACAGCGCTGAGCTGCTCACTCCCGCCCAACGTCCGGACTCGTTCCTGTCCCGCCTGCCCGCCGAGGTACGCGCAGAGTTCGAGGCCGCCGGCACCACCCGCGTGCTGCAGGGCGGTGCGTGGCTCTTCCGCGAGGGCGACGCTGCTCACTCGATGTACCTCGTGACCAGTGGCCGCCTCGAGGTCGTGGTCGCCGGTCGCGTCGTACGCGAGCTCGGTGCCGGAGCCGTGCTGGGCGAGCTCGCGCTGCTCACGGACGGGCAGCCACGATCCGCCTCGGTGCGTGCACGCCGCGACTCGGTGCTGGTCGAGGTGGGCCGGGAGGCGTTCTTCGCCGCCCTCCGGCGCGGACCAGAGGCCCCGATCGCATTGGCCACCGCGCTCGCCGAGGAGCTGCGCTCAGCCAGCCCGACGCCTGACCTCTCGAGTGCGACGCCCGCCCTGGTGGCCGTGGTGGGCCTCCATTCGGGTGCCCCTGTCACCGAGGTCGCGCTCGTCGTGGCGGAAGGCCTGAACGCCGGTCTACGGGTGGCCGTCACGAGAGAGGTCACGACGGAGCAGCTCGAACGCATGGAGCGCGACCATGATCGCGTCGTGCTCATCGCGGACGAGCTCGACAGCCCTTGGTGGCAGGCATGCGTGCGCCAGAGCGACCGGCTGGTGGCGGTGTCGGCCAGTAGCGAGACGCCGCCGGCATGGGAGGGACCGACCGGAGCAGACGTCGTACTGGTGGGAGCTCGTCCGTCCGAGGAGATGCTCCTGGCCTGGTCCGAGACGTTGTCCCCC
>DATILB010000396.1:0-11918 GCA_035477015.1 Nocardioidaceae bacterium
CGGCCGACACCATCGGGGTTGATGGTCGGCACGACCCAGAGGTCGACTCCCTGGAACGGCCTCGCCTCCTTGACGGCGCGGGCCAGCACCATCCCGGCCGGCTCGTCGCCGTGGATCGCGCCAAGAAGTACCGCCTTGACCCGCGCCTCGGGGTCGCCCACACGGAACGCCCAGATCGCGCGACCGTGCACGCTCTCGCCGATCCTGCGCCACTCGATGACATGGGTCGCGGGGTCGCCTGCTGCGGCGGGGGGACCAAAGGTGGCAACCGAAGCAAGCAGTCCCATCAACAGCAGGCGGCGCAGCACCCCTCCAACTTAGGGACTGATGTTGAAGTTCGCGCGGAAGACGTTGCCCGGGTCGTAGGCCCGCTTCACCTCGCGCAGCCGAGCCAGCGTCGCCGCCGGGTAGAGCCGCTCGATGTCCTCGGGGACATCCGTCGCCACGAAGCCGGCGTAGGACCCGGACCCGAGGGCGTGCAGGCCCTTGAAGTGCTCGAGCAGCTCGGCGGACAGCAGGTCGTCATCGGCGTCGATCGGCGCGAACACGTTGCCGAGGACGAGTGCCTCAGCGTCGCGGTGGGCGAAGGCAGTGGCATCGGATGCGACGCGGTTGGGCGCACCGCCGAGCCAGCGAACGAAAGCCAGCCGCTTCGCCGTGCCGCCGTCATAGAAGCGGACGATCCCATCGATGACCTCGCGGTCGACGCGGGACACCAAGGTGTTGGTCGCCCGACCCTTCAAGCCCGGCGGTGGATGGGCCTCTTCGAGAACGGCGGCATAGGGCTTCTCGGTGATCTCCGACATCACCACGGTCCCGAGAGCGAGGAGAGGCGCGAAGGCAGCCTCGGCCGCGGCACGGTCTGATCCGGCGTAGCAGACGAGGCCCATCGCGCCGGCGGGCGGCATCGGGTCGCCGAGCCCGGGCATCAGCACCAGCGTGCTGTTGAGCTCTTCGGGTGCCTCGCGATGGATGCGGGCCCACCCTTCGAGCAGCGCAGGAACGTCGTCCACGGTATAGGCGATGACGCCGGCGTGGACGGTGGTGGTGGGTTGGGCGCGGAACTCGAGGTGGGTGATCACGCCGAAGTTGCCGCCGCCGCCTCGGATCGCCCAGAAGAGGTCGGAGTGCTCGGTGTCGGACACGTGCAGCTGACGACCGTCGGCGGTGACGATGTCGGCCCCGACAACGCTGTCGATCGTCAGACCGTGCTTGCGGACCATCCAACCGATGCCGCCACCGGTCGTGAGCCCACCGACTCCGACCGACCTCGTGTCACCCGACGAGAGCGCCAGCCCGCGCTCGCCCAGCGTGTCGGCCACGTGCCCCCACGAAGCCCCCGCGCCGATCCGCACCCGGCCGCTCTCCTCGTCGAGCGTCTCGATGCTGTCGAAGGCGCGCAGGTCGATCACGACGCCACCGTCGTTGGTGCCCCAGGCCTGCGCGCTGTGCCCGCCGCTACGGACGGCAAGCGGCAGCCGGGATGAAACGGCATAGCCGATCGCCGCAGCGACCTCCTCGGCGGTCCGGGGCTGGAAAACCGCACTCGGGCTCCCGGTGCGGAGAAAAACGGTCGCGGCCTCGTCGTACGCCTCGTCACCTGGACGTAGCGGTGCGAGCTCAGTCATGGTGGTGCTCCTCTCGAAGGTATGCACCCACTCTGACCCGAGCCACCGACGATTCTCATCGGGTTTTTCGGGTCGTCCACAGGGATCGCACAGGTCGGCGCCAGCGCCGCCACAGCCGGCCACCCGAGAGTCGGGCCATGCGCCTCCTCAGCAGAACGAGCAGACGGACCCAGATCGTTGCGGGAGTGGTGGTGGTTGCCACGGCCGGTGCCTCCGGCTGGTGGCTCACGCGACCTGAGCCGGCGGCGGCCCAGTCGGCGACCACAACCGTCACGCGGCAGACGTTCAAGGAGACGGTGTCGGCCAGCGGGACGATCGAGCCGGCCCAGCAGGCCGACCTGTCCTTCGCCGTGTCCGGCACCGTGACGAAGGTCCTGGTGAAACCCGGGGACCGGGTGCGCAAGGGCGAGGTCCTTGCGGTCGTCGACGACAAGTTGCTCGAGTCGGACGCCACCGCGAAGGAGTCTGCACTGGACGCCGCACAGACGCAGCTCGATGACGACCAGGACGCGGGTGCGTCCGACACCCAGCTCGCCGCCGACGAGGCCGCGGTGCTGAACGCCGAGACGCAGCTCGCCGCATCCGAGGAGGCCCTCGACGACGCGACGCTCCGCAGCACCATCAACGGAACGGTGGCCGCCGTGGACCTGGAGGTCGGTGACAGCACCGGCACCTCGGCGCCCTCGTCGACGGGCGAGAGCACGGCGCAGTTCACGGTCGTCGCGTCGCAGCGGTACGTCGTGGACGCACAGCTCTCGACCGCAGACATCGACCGCGTCCGCAAGGGCCTTCAGGCTGAGATCACCGTCACCGGCGGCACCGAGACCATCTACGGGACGGTGGCCTCGGTCGGCCGCGTCGCGACCGCGCAGAGCAGCGGGGCCGCGACGTTCCCTGTGACCATCGACGTCACCGGCAAGCGGAAGGACGTTTACGCCGGCTCCTCGGCCACCGTCGAGATCATCGTCAAACAGGTCGACGACGTGCTCGGCGTACCGGGGATGGCGATCCGCCAGGACGACGAAGGCACCTACGTGTACCGACTCGTCGACGGTGAGCGCGTGCGCACGCCAGTCACCACCGGAGCGACGTACGGCGCCTCGACCGAGATCACCGAGGGTCTCGCCGAGGGCGATGAGGTGGAGCTGGTCTCCTTCGAGCGCACCGAAGGCGGCAACGGAGTCCAGCGTGGCGAGCTGCCACCCGGTGTTGCCCCTGGGGGCATGGTCTTCGAGGGGCCCAGCGTGAAGATCGAGCAGGCGCCATGAGCGCTGTGATCGAGCTGACCGACGTACGCAAGACGTACACGATGGGCTCGCTCGAGGTCGACGCGCTCCGTGGCCTCAGCGCGACGATCGACGAGGGTGAGTACGTCGCCGTGGTCGGTCCGTCAGGCTCCGGCAAGTCCACGCTGATGCACATCATCGGCTGCCTGGACGTGCCCACGAGCGGGACCTACGTCCTCGACGGCATCGATGTCGCGACCATGGACGAGTCGGCGTTGGCCAGGGTGCGCAACAGCAAGGTGGGGTTCGTCTTCCAGCAGTTCAACCTGCTGTCGAGCCTGTCGGCGCTGCGCAACGTCGAGCTCCCCTTGGTGTACGCCGGACTCGGGCGCGCCGAGCGAAGGGAGCGCGCCGCCGATGCGCTTGCCAGGGTCGGGCTCGCCGACCGGCTCGAGCACCGACCCGGTGAGCTGTCCGGTGGGCAGCAGCAACGCGTTGCGGTTGCGCGGGCGCTCGTGACCGAGCCGGCGCTGATCCTCGCGGACGAGCCCACCGGCAACCTTGACTCGAGCTCGACCCGCGAGATCCTGGCGCTCTTCGACGAGCTCCATGGCGGCGGCCGCACTTTGGTGCTCATCACGCACGAGCCCGAGGTCGCTGCGCGTGCCGAGCGCACGCTGCTGATTCACGATGGCGCACTCCTCGACGAGGTCCCCGTATGAATTGGGCTGAGACCTTCCGCAGTGGCGCCGAGGCCATCAGGTCGCACCGGCTGCGCTCGGGGCTCACCATGCTCGGGATCGTCATCGGCATCTCGTCGGTGATCGTGACGGTCGGTCTCGGGCTCGGTGCGCAGAACAAGGTGCGCAGCGAGATCGACGCCCTCGGCAGCAACCTGCTCATCGTGTCGCCGGGTAGCAGCACCAACAGCTCGGGCATCCGCGGCGGATTTGGATCCGGGTCCACGCTGACCCTTGGCGACGCAGCCGCGATCGACACCGAAGAGGTCGCTCCCGACGTCGCAGCGGTCGCCCCCGTGGTCTCGACCTCAGGCTCGTTGGTGAACGGCACGGCCAACTGGACCTCACAGGTCGTGGGCGCGACGAGGGACTGGCCCGAAGTGCGTAAGCGCGAGGTGTCGACCGGACGGTTCTTCACCGACGAGGAGATCGCCACGGGCGCACCCGTCGTCGTACTGGGTGCAGACACGGCCAGTGAGCTCTTCGCCATCGGCAACCCGGTGGGTCAGAGCATCACGGTTAACGGCACGCCGATGACCGTGATCGGGGTCCTCGCTTCCTCGGGAGCCTCGTCCACGGACGCCAGCGAGGACGACCTCGCAGTGATGCCGCTGACCACTGCCAAGCAGCTGAGCGGCTCGACGTCATCGACCGTCTCCACCATCTACGTGCAGGCGGCGTCGCAGGAGGCGCTGTCGGCGGCGTACCAGGAGATCCAGGCACTCCTCCTCAACCGGCACGGAGTGACCGAGGCCGACTTCTCGATCAACACGCAGGAGTCGTTGATCGAGACCGCGAACGAGACCAACCGCACGCTGACCATCCTGCTCGGCGGTGTCGCCGGGATCTCGCTCCTGGTCGGAGGCATCGGGGTCATGAACATCATGCTCGTCTCCGTCACCGAGCGAGTCCGCGAGATCGGCCTGCGGAAGGCGCTCGGTGCTACGCCGTCCGTGATCCGCCGGCAGTTCCTCGTGGAGGCCGGAGTGCTCGGGGCGGCCGGTGGTGTCGTCGGTGTCGCGCTCGGGATCGGGACGGCGGGCGTGCTCCCAAGATTCATCGACCAGCCCGTCGCGGTCTCGGCGGTGGCCACGGCGACAGCCATTGTCGTCGCCCTCCTGCTCGGCATCGGCTTCGGCGTCTACCCCGCCAGCCGCGCCGCGAAGCTCACCCCCATCGACGCACTCCGAAGTGAATGAGGATCCATGAAGCCCACCCAGATCGCCGTCGCCGCTGCCTGCATCCTGCTGGCCACCACTGCCTGTGGTGGTTCGCCAGCCAACAATGGCTCTGGGGCAGCGGCGACGGACCAGCCTGACGAGCTCGTGCAGCAGGATCCGGCCGAGGCCCGTGCCTTTCCGGGCGCCAACGGCGAGATCGCCGCGATCGACGGCCGCACCCTGCAGGTGCAGAACCCGATGGAGGGACAGGTCGCGGTCAGCTACACGGACAAGACCACCATCACCGCGGAGGTCGACGCCGATGCGGGCGACCTCGAGGTCGGGGACTGCGTGATGGTGATTGGGGAGGGTGACGACACCCTCGACGCGAGCACGGTCGCGATCACGGTCCCCGCGGACGACGGGTCGTGCACCCCGGCGGGGCCGGGAGGCGGTGACGGCATGTTCGAGGGTCGGGCCGAGATGAGGCCGGAGGGCGCGCCTGAGGGGATGCCTGAAGGGATGCCCGAGCAGGTCGCCTTCTCCGGCGCATTCGGCGAGGTCACCGCGTTCAGTGCCGACGGCTTCACTGTGCAGACCCTCATGCCTGGCCAGGACGACACGACAACGAGGGACGTGACGACCTCCACCGACACCGCATGGACGAAGACGGCGGATGCGGACGCCAAGTCCCTGAAGATCGGCGCGTGCGTCTCGGCTCGAGGCGACTTGGACGACACCGGTGCGCTGACAGCGACGAGCATCGCCGTGACGGATCCGGTGGACGGCGAGTGCATGGCCGGCGGCCTGGTTCGGATGGAGGCGGCGCCGTGAGAACGGCGTACCGCCGCGTTGCCGCGGCCGGCACTGCAGTCCTCCTAGTAGGCGCGGTCGCCACCACCGCACGCGCCGAGGAGGACGTCTCCGACCGCTATCGGCTCGCCGAAGCGACCATGGGGGACGTCGAGGAGACGCTCGCCCTCAGCGGCACCATCGACCACGCGAACCGCTCCGACGTCGCGTTCGATGTCGACGGCAGCGTCGTGAAGGTGTACGTCGAGGCAGGTGACCGCGTTCGACGCGGGCAGAAGCTGGCCAGCCTCGACACCACCGATCTCGAGGCCGCCCTCACCGCGGCCCAGGCTGAGCTGGCGCGGGCCAAGGCCCAGCTCGAGCAGGACCAGCAGGCTCAAGCCGACGCCGTCGAGGAGTCCACGCCGGAGCAGCCCACCCAACCCACTCAGCCGACCCAACCCACGACCCCGGCCGAGCCCGACCCCGCCTTGCAGGAGGCTTTGCAGGCGCTGGCCGCCCAACAGCAGGCGGTTCGCGATGCGCAGTCGGCGGCCACGCTTGCGATCGCCGACGCCAAGGCCGCGCTTGCCGCGCAGCAGGAGGCGTGCGCCGGAGAGAACCCGGTCGTCTGCACAGAGGCCCTGGCGAACGTGCAGGCGCTTCAGGACGTCGTCGCGCACGCACAGGACGCGCTGCAGCTGGCCATCGCCGCGCTGACGGAGACGCTCACCCAGGCGATCGAAGCCGTGAGCGGCGGGCAGGACGAGTACGTCGACGTCCCTGCGGTCGCGATGGAGACCCCACAGGCGTCGGCTCCCTCCGCGGGCAGCATCGCCGCCGACCAGGCCGCGATCGACCAGGCGAGGACGGACCTGCTCACAGCTCGACATGCCCTGAAGGCCACGGTGCTCCGCGCGCCGCGAAGCGGAACCGTTGTCGCACTCGACCTCGCTGCAGGGCAGCCCGTGTCCGCCGGAACCACGGTCCTGACCGTCATCGGCCCCGGTCGGACCACCGTCACGTCCGGTGTCTCGGCCGAGCAGGTCAGAGACCTCGAGGTGGGGCAACGTGCAGTCGTTCGGATCCCGGGGCGCGACGAGGAGCTGCGAGGCAAGGTCAGTTCCATCGGGCTGCTGCCCACCGACGGCGATGACGGTACGACGTACCCGGTGGTCGTGACGCTGCGCGCAGGCGCGCAGATCCCTGCGGGCAGTACGGCAGCCGTCGACGTCGTGGTCGGTACGTCGAAGAGCGTGGTGACCGTGCCGCTGTCTGCCGTCACCGGCAGCTCCGTGCGCGTGCTGTCCGGCGAGAGCGTCGAGGAGCAGCAGGTGACCGTGGGCACGGTCGGCGCGACGCGCATCGAGGTGTCCGGCATCGAAGCGGGAACCACCGTCGTGCTCGCGGACGCGGACGCACCGATCCCTGACAGCGACAGCTCCGGAGGGTTCGGCGGTCCGATGGAGACGTTCGGCGGGCCGGGCGGGGGAATGACCGTCATGCGAATCCCCGGCTGAGCGCCTGCTCCGCCTTGGGTAGGTTGCGCCCATGCGCTACTTCGTCACCGGAGGCTCCGGCTTCGTCGGCCAGCACCTGATCCGCCGCCTCGTCGCCGACGGCCACGAGGTCCTGGCCCTGGCTCGTTCAGAGGCGTCCGCCAGGGTCGTCGAGGATGCAGGTGCCACCCCGCTGCTTGGTGAGCTCAGCAAGATCCGGGAGGTGGCGCCCGAGCTCGTGGGCTGCGATGTGGTCGTGCACTCCGCGGCCTACGTGGCTCACTGGGGACCGCCGCAGCTGTACGACGAGGTCAACATCGAGGGCACCCGCGAGACGCTGCTCGCCGCACAGGACGCAGGCATCCCGACGTTCGTCCATGTGTCGACCGAGGCCGTGCTCGCTGATGGTCGCCCGCTGGTGAAGGTGGACGAGACGCATCCTCGTCCGGTGTGGATCCCGGGCTTCCGGTTGCGTCATGGTCATCGCCTGGCCGGCGACTACCCGCGCACGAAGAGTGCGGCGGAGCTCTTCGCGCTGGGCGCCAACAAGCCCAAGCTGCGCGTCGTCGCCGTACGCCCTCGTTTCGTGTGGGGACCCGGCGACACGACGCTGGCTCCGGAGATGGCCAAGGCGGCCGAGCGTGGGGTGTTCCGGTGGGTCGGGGGAGGCCATTACCTGACTTCCACCTGTCACGTCGCCAACCTCTGCGAAGGGATCATCCTGGCCGCGGAGAAAGGCATCGGCGGGCAGGCCTACTTCCTGACGGATGGCCCGGACGTGGACGCGCGCGAGTTCGTCTCCGCCTACGCCGGGGCCTACGGCGCAGACATGGGCGACAAGACGATCCCCTACCTGGCGGCCAAGGTCGCGGCCAAGGCGGTCGATGCGGCCTGGCGGACCCTGCGGATTCGGAAGGCACCCCCGGTGACGTGGACGGCCTTCGCGCTGGGCGCCCACGAGGTCACGGTCGACGACAGCAAGGCCCGACGAGACCTCGGCTACCGCGAGATCGTCACGCGAGATCAGGGGCTATTGCAGCTGCAGGCTCAGTGAGCTCGAAGAAGTCCCTGCGCCGGAACGTGAACGCCGAGGCCACGACGTTCGACGGGAACGTCGCGATGCGCGTGTTTACCGCACGCACGTTGCCGTTGTAGAAGCGGCGGCTCGCTGCGATCCGGTCCTCGGTGTTGGTCAGCTCGTCCTGGAGCTGGAGGAAGTTCGCGCTGGCCTTGAGGTCGGGGTAGGCCTCCGCGCGAGCCAGGACACCACGCACTGCTCCACCGAGGACCTCCTCGAAAGGTTCGCGCCCTTTCGGGCCGTCGGCGCGATGCGCCTCGGCGGCCTCGCGAGCCTCGACCACCTTTGTCAGGATCTCCTGTTCGTGGGCGGCGTACCCCTTCACCGTCGCGACCAGGTTCGGGATCAGGTCGTGCCGGCGCTGCAGCTCGACGTCGATCTGCTTCCACGACTCGTCGACGATCGTCAGCTGCGAGACGAAGCGGTTGTACGAGACGACGACCATCAGCGCCAGCACCAGGAGGGCGGCACCGCCGGCGATGAGGGCGGTCTGCAGCTCGGTCACTGGCCACGCACCTCCCGCCAGACGAACTCCGGGATCCCGTCGAGTACGGCGTCGAGGACACCCAGCCGTCGTTCGAGCTCAGCCAACTCGTGGTGACCCTGCTCGAAAGCGAGCAGCCAATGGCCGTTGAACTCCCAGCCGATGTCCCGGACAGCCAGCAGGGTCTCCATCATCCGCGGGTGCAGCACGTCGGACGCGAACTTGCGGTCCTCACAGGTGACGCTGAAGGCGCGGTTGAAGTCGTCGGACTCGAGCTCGATGTCCTTGTTCAGCAGCTTGCCGACGAAGCGGGTGAAGAAGCCTTCTGGCGTGACCGCGAGCTGCGGGAAGGCGACCTCGGCGTCGACGGCCACGATGCCGAAGTCGTGGGAGACCTCCCGCGTACTCGAGTGGCCCTGCGAATTCGTGGAGGACTCGGTGGTGTGGAAGACGTAGTCGAAGGCGACGAAGCTCCGGCCGTCGTGCTGCCCGGTGACCACGTTGCTCGCGCTGAGGTTGTGGCCCTCCCCGAACGGATGGCCCTGGAAGTGGGTGCACCAGCGGTCGTCACGCTCGGTGTACGTCCAGCCCTTCGACGCGGCGAAAATGCGGAACGCGTCGCGGCGCTTCTTGGCGAGGTAGGCGCCGAGCAGAGCCACGCCCAGGACGAGCATGAGCCCGCACGCGAAGAAGATGATCAAGACCCCCGAATTCATGCCGCAAGGCTAGGGCATGCCTGAGTTCCTACGGCATCGGTGCGAACCGTCCGACCCGAGCGAGGAGCAGCGTCGACGGGCCACAAGAAGGTACGTCGACCGCGGTCCCGAACCGCGACGGTCGGTCGGAGTCGGTCACGAACACGTCCAGCCAAGGCAGCAGGTCCAGCGCGAGGAGCGTCGGCATCGGGCTGCCGGCCCCGGTCGCCTGCGCCACGTCCCATCCGTGCACGGCGACCTCGAGCGCGCCGGCGCAGGCGAGCACCGCGGAGGAGAGCGGCCGGTCGCCGACCATCACTGCGTCATCGCGCGCGACCGCCGACCAGGCACCGAGCAGCGAGCAGGCCTGGACGCGCAGCCGTTGCACCGCGTCGACGGGCGAGGGCGGGCCCTCAGGGCTTGCCAGTGCGACGTACCCGAGGTCCGCCGCCTCGGTGAGCGTCTCGAGCGAGTCGACCATGTGGTCGAGGAGCGCTGCCAGGTCCCATCGGTCGCACGGGGTGGGGTTGCCGAGCATCGCAGGGGTGACGCCCTGGAGGGCGACCCTGGTGTAGCCGACGGCTCGTTCGAGCAGTCCGAGCGACTCGAGGAGCGGCGGCGCGTGGGTCGGCGCCGCTTTCATCAGGCCGCCAGGACCGGTGGGAGCCCGAAGGTCTCGAACAGGGTGAGCTCGAAGAACGCGCCGACGTGCGCCACCTTGCCGTCCTCGATGGTGAGGACCTGGAGGTGGAACGGCGTGAACTCGCCGTTCGGCTGCCTCATGTAGAGACCGAACGCCGGCTGGCCGTTGGCGAAGGTCGCCACCATCTTCATGTCGTGGACATCGCCGGGGCACTGGGTGTCGATGAGGCGGCCGATGTTCTCGGCGCCCTGGTACCAACCGACGAACGGCGGCATCTCCCAGATCGCGTCCTGCTTCAGCAGCGAGACGATCTTGGTGATGTCCTTCTCCCAGAAGGCGTTGACGTACTGCTCGAGCAGGTCCTTCTGGTCGTCGGCCACGGGCTCGGTGATCGACTCGACCGTGAGCTGGGCCTTCGCCATCTGCGCGTGCGCGCGCTGCAGGATCGAGTTGACCGCGGCGACGGAGATCTCGAGCGCCTCGGCGACCTCGGCGGCCCGCCACTTGAGAACGTCGCGCAGGATCAGGACCGCGCGCTGGCGGGCCGGCAGGTGCTGCAGCGCGGCGATGAACGCGAGGCGGATGGTGTCGCGGTCGGCCGCCTGCTCGGCAGGGTCGGCGATCATCGAGTCCGGCACCGGCTCGAGCCAGAGCACCTCGTCGTTCGAGACCAGCGGCTCGCCGGCTTCGATGCTGGGAGCGCCGAGGCCGGTGGGCAGCGGGCGGCGGTTCTTGTCCTCGAGGGCGGTGAGGCAGACGTTCGTGGCGATCCGGTAGAGCCAGGTCCGCAGCGAGGAGCGGCCCTCGAAGCCGTGGTACGACTTCCAGGCGCGGAGGTACGTCTCCTGCACCAGGTCCTCTGCGTCGTGCACCGAGCCGACCATGCGATAGCAGTGTGCGAACAGCTCGCGCCGGAACGGGTCCGCCAACCGCGGGAACTCGTCGTCGCCAGCCTGGCTCGGGATGGTCGCTTCGCTGATGTCAGTCGACATGGTGGGTGCCTCCTCCGCGCTACCCAATGTAGGCGCTGAGATTGAGACTCGCCACGGAGAAAGAACTCATCGCACCCCCGATGAATTTTTCCGGCTCCCCGGGTCGAAACAGTTATGTCGCGCAAGATGTTCGTCAACCTGCCCGTGTCCGACCTTCCTCGCTCGGTCACCTTCTTCTCCACCCTCGGCTTCCGGTTCGACCCCGAGTTCACCGACGAGCGGGCCTCAGCCATGGTCGTCAGCGACGGCGCCTTCGTGATGCTCCTGGTCGAACCGTTTTTCACCCAGTTCACAGGCCAGCCGGTCCCGCGGACTCGCGAGGTAGTGCTCGCGCTGTCCGCCGACAGCCCGGACGAGGTGGACGACCTGGTCGCCCGAGCGTTCGCCGCAGGGGGCTCGAAGGCCCAGGACAAGATGGTCGACGGTCCGATGTACGGCTGGTCGTTCCTCGACCCGGACGGCCACCACTGGGAGCTCATCCACATGGCTCCTTCGGTGGTTGAGCCCCGTCGAAACTACTCAGGCCGATCTGAGTAGGAGTACGGATGCCCGCCCGGTTGACGGGCGACAACATTGAGGTCAGCAGGCTCGACCGTCAGGTTCTAGCTCGCGTCGTTCCTCCCAGAGACGCGAGACGCCCAGCCGCCCGTACGGGGGTGCGGCTGGCCCACCTGACCTGGCGGTCGAGTCTGTGGCTTCCTATCGCAACTGGAACGTGTTCTAGTATGGCCGCATGGGTCACTGGAGCCGAGCTGAGCTCGTCGAGGCGTTCGAGCAGTACCAAGCCGTCGTCGCCAAGTGCGCCGAGTCCGGCGAGTGGAGCCCGTTCGCCGACCTCTTCACCGAGGACTGCACCTACGTCGAGCACGCCTACGGATCGTGGGAGGGCCGCGAGGCCACCCGCCGCTGGATCATCCGCACGATGACCACCTTCCCGGGCAACCAGATGGTCGCCTTCCCGCCGGCCTGGTCGACCATCGA
>DATILB010000397.1:0-3510 GCA_035477015.1 Nocardioidaceae bacterium
GTGCGCAGGGTGTGCACCTGCGACATGCCCTCGGTGCCCGGCAGCTGACGGGCGGAGGCCCCGGTCGCGATCACGAGGGCGTCGTAGGATACCCGTCCTCCCGCGAAGAGCACTTCGCGGGCAGCGAGGTCCAGGCCGCTGGCAGAGGTTCCGAGCCGGAGATCCACCCCCAGCTCTCCCACGAGCGCATCCCGATCGCGGAACACGATCGGGAGTGGTTCCGAGCAGGGGTCTTGGAATGCCTTGGACAGAGGCGGACGGTCGTAGGGCAGATGCGGCTCAGCACCGATAAGGGTGATCGAACCGTCGTACCCGACCCGTCTGGCAGCCTCCACGGCCCGCAGCCCGGCGAGCGACGCACCGACCACCACGAGGCGGTCCACCACGGTTCAGGACTCCAGTCGCAGCGCGAACGCCGGGCAGCCGTCCACGGCTTCCCTGACCTTGTCGATCCGCTGGTCCGTGACCTCATCGACGTACACCTCGAGGGTCCCGTCGTCTGCCACCTCGAAGAAGTCCGAGGCAATGGACTCGCAGACTCCCATGCCTGTGCACTTGTCGCGGTCGACGACGATCCTCATTGGGCCGCTCCTTCGCTCGATTGAGGCTTCTACCATAACCTAGTCTATGTTATTGTGGCTAGGTCAACTCGTTGAGGAGGTGCAGGTGTCCGGACAAGGCGCAGCCATCGCGGGCCTCGGTATCACGGAGGTCGGCAAGGTCTACGGTCGTAGTGCCACCGACTTCGCAGCCGACGCCGTCAGACGCGCCGCGGCCGATGCGGGCATCGGGGTCTCCGACATCGACGGCCTGCTCGTCAGCAGTGGCCTCAAGCGCGACGTCTCGATCACCTTGCAGCGCGTCCTCGGCCTGCGCGACCTACGCCTTCTCACGGAGATGAACGCGTTCGGCGCCTCAGCCGGCGCCATGGTCGCTCATGCCGCGGCAGCCGTCACGAGCGGCATGGCCGACACCGTCGCCTGCGTGTTCGCGGACGCTCCGCTCAAGCCCAAGGTGTCTGCGGGTGCGTCGTACACGGGGCGAAGCGCCAAGCCACTCAGTGGTTTCGCGAGCTACCTGGTGGCGAGTGGCATCACCAACGCGAACGCGCGCTACGCGCTGGCCACCCGACGGCACATGGAGACTTTCGGCACCACCAGCGAGCAACTCGGGGCGATCGCGGTCTCCCAGCGGGCCTGGGCCGCACACAACCCGCTGGCCACGCTGCGCGAGCCGCTCACCCTCGAGGAACACCAAGCATCGCGCTGGATCGCCGAGCCGCTGCACCTGCTCGACTGCTGCCTGGTCTCCAACGGCGGCGCCGCGGTCATCGTGACCATGGCAGATCGGGCTCGTGACCTCGCCCAGCCCCCCGTGAACATCCTCGGCTGGGGGCAGGGGCACCCCGGTCAGGTCAACGAGCGCAACTCCGACTTCGGCCTCCGCACCGGAGCGGCCATCTCCGGCCCGACCGCCTTCAAGATGGCGGGCATCCAGGTCGCCGACGTCGACCTTCTCGAGCTCTATGACTGCTACACGTTCACCGTGCTGGTGACCCTCGAGGACTACGGCTTCTGCGCCAAGGGGGAAGGTGGGGCCTTTGTGGAGAACGGCCGCACCGGGCCGGGCGGCGACCTCCCGGTCAACACCGGTGGCGGTCAGCTCTCGTCCTTCTACCTGTGGGGAATGACCCCGCTGACCGAAGCGGTCATCCAGGGCCGGGGCCAGGCGGGCGAGCGGCAGGTCGCGAAACGCGACGTGATCGTCGCCAGCGGGAACGGTGGCGTGCTCGACCACCACTCCACCCTCGTCCTCGGAGGTGCCCGATGATCAGCGGACCGCCGGTGCACCGTGACCCGCGCAGCGAGCACTTCTTCGAGGCGGCTGCCCGCGATCAGTTGGCTGTTCGCCGCTGCGGGGAGTGCGGACACCTCCACGAGCCCGAGAGCCGCACCTGCCACTCGTGTGGCTCAGCCACCCTCGGCTGGACCATGGTGTCGGGCGCAGCCAAGCTCGTCTCCTGGGCGGTGGTCCACCATCCGCCCCATCCTGCCTTCGCCGATCAGGTCCCCTTCCCCATCGGCCTGGTGGAGCTCGCCGAAGGGCCGTGGGTGCACGCCCGCGTGGTCGACGTACCCCTCGAGAACCTTCGCGCTGGACTTCCTCTGGCTGTCGCCTTCGTCCATCCCGACGACGGCGACTCCTACCCCGTGTTCACGACTGGAGAGCAATCATGAGAACTGCCGTCATCGTCGACGTCGTCCGCACGGGCTCAGCCAAGGGCAAGCCCGGTGGCGCCCTGTCCGGCATCCATCCCGCGACCTTGTTGGCTGAAGTGCTGCAGTCCCTGATCGAGCGGAACGGCCTGAACCCGGCGTACGTCGACGACGTGATCGCGGGCTGCGTCACCCAGTCGGGAGAGCAGGCGCTCAATCTCGCCCGCACCGCGGTCCTCGCCGCCGGCTTCCCCGTCACCGTGCCCGCGACGACCATCGACCGGCAGTGCGGCTCGAGCCAGCAGGCGGTCCACTTCGCGGCTCAGGCGGTCATGGCCGGCGTCCAGGACGTCGTCATCGCCTGCGGTGTGGAGTCGATGAGCAGGGTGCCGATGTTCTCCAACGCCCAGGGCGCGGACACCAGCGTCGGTCCGCTCCAGCACCGCTTTCCCGAGCCCTTGGGCACCCAAGGCATCGCCGCCGAGCTGGTGGCATCGCAGTGGAAGCTCGACCGCGAGGAGCTGGACGAGTTCTCCGCCGAGTCGCACGCTCGCGCCACCGCAGCAGCAGAGACCGGCGGCTTCGACAACGAGATCGTGACCGTCGCCGACCACAGCCACGACGAGACCGTGCGGCCGGGTACGACGGCTGAGAAGCTCGCGTCGCTGGCACCGGCCTTCGTCGACGACGGGCTGATCACCCCTGGGAACTCCTCTCCCCTCAGCGATGGCGCCTCCGCTGCCTTGATCATGAGCGAGGAGCGTGCCGCGTCGCTGGGCCTTCGCCCGCGCGCGAGGTTCCACTCGTTCAGCGTGGTCGGCAGTGACCCCCGGACCATGCTGACGGGCGTGATCCCCGCGACGGAGAAGGCGCTGGTCTCGGGGCGGCTCGGAATCGACGACATCGATGCGTTCGAGGTCAACGAGGCCTTCGCTCCGGTGCCCCTGGCGTGGCGGCGTTGGTTCGCTGCCGACCCGAAGCGCCTCAACCCGCGCGGAGGCGCGATCGCGCTCGGACACCCCCTCGGCGCGTCCGGCACTCGACTACTCGCGACCCTGCTCAACCACCTCGAGCAGACCGGAGGCCGCTACGGCCTGCAGACCATGTGCGAGGGCGGCGGCATGGCCAACGCCACCGTCATCGAGCGGCTTTGAGGAACAACAGCATGATCAGCTTTCGGCATGACGAGCACGTGACCGACGCAGTACGCCGTACCCAGGAGCTGGTCCGCGACGTCGTGCTTCCCGTAGAAGCCGAGCACGACGGGAACGCGCACGATCTATCCGACACCGTG
>DATILB010000398.1:0-5826 GCA_035477015.1 Nocardioidaceae bacterium
TCAGATTTGCATGTGACGACAGCCGTCGTCAATGTGGCCTGGGTCACTCTACGTGAAAAGCTTCTTCGCGACGGAGGCCTCGTCTACGACGAGTCCTCCTGCTCGGGAACGAGCAGTTCCGCGATGAACTCGACGAGCTGCTCGTCGGTCACGTGGAGGGTCCCGAGCTGCCAGGTCGCGAACAGGGTCGCGATGGCACCGCCGGTGGCGACGGCCGCCATCGCGCGCTGCGCACCACTGCCCTCGTGCGGGAAGTCGTGGGCCAGGATCCGGGTCATGGCCGGCGCCTCGGCGAGGCCGGCGGAGATCAGGCTGCCTTCCGAGAACGGCTCGGTGAGGAGCAGTCGCCCCTTGCTCGGGTTCTGCTCGGTGAAGAGGACCATCGCCATCGCGGCGGCTCGAGCCTTCTCGCGCGGGGTGCCCTGGACCTGGCTGACCACCTCGGCCAGCTGGGTGAACAGCTCGGCGAAGACCTCGTTGAAGACCGCGACCAGCAGCTCGTCACGGCCGGCGAAGCTCTCGTAGAAGTACCGGTCCGTCAAGCCGGCCTTGCGGCAGACCGACCGCACCGAGACGGCAGCGCTGCCGCCCTCGCCGATCAGGTCCAGCGTGGCGGCGACCAGATCGAGTCGGCGCTGAGCCTTGCGCGCGGACAGGGTGCTGCCGCCGTACGTCCGCTCCCTGCTGGCCACGGGCCTGATCCTAGGGCTTGGCTCCGCCGCGTAACGCCCGTCACCTTCGCTGGCGCGCGCTGAGAAAAGTTGACTACGGTTGTTGTCAACCTTCCGTTCCGAGAGGACGACGACCATCACTGCAGAGCTTGCGGCCACCCCGGCAGCGCCGGCGTACGAGCTGGACATCCGCGACCACTTCGACGGGATCGGCGAGCGGTCGGGTCGACAAGCACCCGTACAAGCGGCAGCGGACGACGTTCACCTACATCGGGGTGGCCCTGTTCGGCACTGACGAGGACCGCGCGTCATACCGGGAGGCGGTCAACAGTGCCCACCGGCACGTGCGTTCGACTGAGCAGAGCCCGGTGAAGTACAACGCCTTCGACCGCAACGTCCAGCTCTGGGTCGCCGCAGGAGTTCTTCGACGAGGGCATCGCCTCGGCTGAGTTCGACGAGACCACGAAGGCCTACCTGCTGGGCCTGCTGCGCTTCGAGATGGTCTCGAAGCCGCTACGGCCGTTCACCTTCTTCCTGACCTTCATGAACATCGGCTACCTGCCGGCCGCGCTGCGGGACAAGCTCGGGCTGCCCTGGTCGCCACGCAAGCAGCGGATCTTCGAGCGCGTGAACCGAACGACCGGCGCGTTCTACCGGCGGCTGCCCCGGGTGGCTCGGCTCTTCCCGATGAACCTGTACCTCTGGGACATGCGCCGGCGGATCCGCGCCGGTCGTTCCTTGATCTGAGACTCAGGCGACTGCCTCGAGCTCGTCGTCCTCGTCCGACACCGGCGCGTGGCCGGTCGCACCCGGCACCCGGCCGGGCATCACGAGTGCGATGGCGACGAGCGCGACCGCGAGGATCGCACCGATCCCGAAGCCCCACTGCAGGCCACCGACGGTCGCGTCGACGGCAGAGCTTCCGCCATCGGCGAGCGAGGTCGAGCGGGCGGTGACGACAGTGACCACGACCGCGGTGCCGATCGCGGCAGCAACCTGCTGAAGCGTGCCGAGCACCGACGACGCGTGGGAGTACAGCTGCGGCGGCACGGCGCCCAGGCTCAGCGTGAAGACCGGCGTGAACAGGGCGGCGAGGCCGACCATCATCAGCAGGTGCACGGGGAGCAGGAACCACACCGACGTACCGGCGTCGACCTGGCTGAACAGGCTCAGCGACACCAGGATGGCGACGGCTCCGGGGATGACCAGTGGGCGGCCACCCACCTTGTCGAACACCTTGCCGACGCGCGGGCCGAGCAGCCCCATGGCCAGCCCGCCCGGCATCAGCAGCAGGCCGGTCTCGAGCTCGGTCAGCCCGACGACGTTCTGCAGGTAGAGCGGGAGCAGGAAGAAGGAGCCCATCATCGCCATGAACGCGACGGCCATCAGGATCAGGCCGAGGGTGTACGTGCGGTGCAGCAGGGTGCGGAGGTCGAGCAGAGGGGCGTCGACCTTCTGCAGCTGGAGCTGCCGGAGGACGAAGGCCACGACCGCGACGACGCCGACCAGGAGCGTGATCACTGGTGACACGGCCGGGTTGTCGGCACCGAGCTGGCTCAGGCCGTAGACCAGCGGACCGAAGCCGACAGCCGCCAGGGCGACGCTCAGCCAGTCGATGGGGCTCTCGTTCGTCTCGCCGACGTTCTCGAGGCTGCGCAGGCTGACGACAGAGATGGCGATGGCGATCGGGAGGACCAGTCCGAACATCCAGCGCCAGCTGGCGAGGTCCAGGATCACGCCGGACACGGCAGGGCCGAGCGCCGGCGCGACGGAGATCGCCAGGGTCACGTTGCCCATCACGCGACCTCGGTCGTGCTCGGCGACGACCATCATCAGGGTCGTCATCAGCAGCGGCATCATGACCGCCGTACCGGACGCCTGGATGACGCGCCCGACGAGCAGGACACCGAACGTCGGGGCGACGGCAGCCAGCAGGGTGCCCGTGCAGAAGGTGACCATCGCCGTGGTGAACGCCGTGCGCGTGTTGACCCGCTGCAGGAACCAGCCCGTGATCGGGATGACCACTGCCATGGTCAGCATGAACGCCGTCGACAGCCACTGGGCGGTGCGGGCGGTGACGTCGAACTCGACGATCAGCCGCGGGATCGCGTTGAACATCAACGTCTCGTTGAGGATCACGATGAAGGTGGCGAGCACCAGCCATCGGAGTACGCCGTAGTCGGCTTCGGCGTCGGAGGTGGTCTCGGTGCGCGCAGGCATGGTGCGTCCTTCAAAGAGGTCGGTGGGCTCGTTCAGGGTGGTCATGGTCTTATGACCGCTGCGGCGAGGAAAACTCATCGCCAGGACCCTTAGAACATGGGCAAAGCCTGACGGACAGAACCCTGCAAATGCAAAGTGATTATGGTCTGAGTCGTGGAGATCACTGCGCGAACCATCGCCCTCGCCGTTCTCGCTGCTTCAGGCCTCATCGTCGGGGCTTGGGCCACGCCGTTCCCGCGGTCGTTCTACGACGACTTCCCGGGCTTCGGCCGCGCCTGGGTCAGTCCGTCCGGTCCGTACAACGAGCACCTGGTCCGTGACGTCGGCGCGTTCTACCTCGCGCTGGCCTTGGTCGCCGTCCTCGCGCTGCTCTGGCGGGACCGGCGTACGACGTTGCTGGCCGGCGCGGCGTGGGCGACGTTCTCGGCGCCGCACCTGGCCTACCACCTGGTCCACCTCGACGAGCTCGAGACCTTCGACGCGATCGGCCAGGCCGTGACTCTGAGTGGCACCCTTGTACTCGCCCTGTGGCTAGCCGTGTCGGCCGCTCAGGAGGTTAAGCCGTGAGGATCGCAGTGGCCGGCGGAACAGGCGTTGTGGGCCGGCATGTGGTCCGCGTTGCGTCGGAGCGCGGGCACGACACCGTCGTACTGACTCGTTCGCAGGGCGTGGACCTCACGACGGGTGCGGGCCTCGAGGGCCGACTCGAAGGCATCGACGCCGTCGTCGACGTCACCAGCGTCGTGACGCAGAACCCTCGCAAGGCGCGCGCCTTCTTCGGCAGTGTCACGAAGCACCTGCTCGCGGCGGAGAAGGCTGCCGGCGTCGCCCACCACATCGCCCTCTCCATCGTCGGGATCGACCGCGCGACGATCGGCTACTACCAGGGCAAGATCGAGCAGGAACGTCTCGTCGTTGAAGGTGACGTCCCGTGGAGCGTCCTCCGGGTGACGCAGTTCCACGACTTCCCGTTGCAGGTGCTCATCGGCGCAGCCATCGCCGGCTTCGTGCCGGTGCCACGGGTACTGACTCAGCCGGTCGCGTCTGTCGAGGTGGCGGCGGCGCTGATCGACCTCGTCGAGGCCGGGCCGTCCGGACGCGTCCCCGACCTCGCAGGTCCCGAGCCGCTGCAGCTGGTGGACATGGTGCGCAGGGTCAACAAGGCACGCGGACTCGGTCGTCGGGTCGTGCCCATTCACGTCCCTGGGCGGATCGGCAAGCGACTACGCGCCGGGGCTCTCATCCCGGATCAGGACGGGCCGCGAGGCCAAACCACGTTCGAGGAGTGGCTGGTGAGCCCACGGTGACGGCGGTCGGAACACCATTGGTCATCGAGGCTGCGATCAACGGATCGACCACGAAGGAGGCCAATCCGAACGTTCCTCGGTCAATCGACGAGATCGTCGCCACGGCTCTCGCTTGCGTTGAGGCAGGGGCCTCGATCGTGCACAACCACAACGATGAGCCGAACTTCGGTGAGCCGAGCACGCATTCGCCCGATCCGTACGAAGCCGCATGGCGAAGGATCTGGGAGGTCCACCCAGGGCTGCTCATGCACCCGACGACGTCAGGCGAACGATCCGCCGGGATCGACAAGCGGTTCGCGCACATCGAGGAACTCCACGGACGTGGGGCATTGACGATGTCTACCGCGGATGCGGGATGTCTCTCCCTGGCGGTTGGCCTTCCAGAAGGGCCGTTGGCTCTTCCGACATTCGGCAACTCTGCAGCCGAGGTCGACTGGATCTTCGGCTGGTGTCGGGAAGCCGACGTGCCTGTGCACGTGTCGATCTTCGAGCCTGGATTTCTCCGACTCACCCTTGCGCACCACCGGGCTGGCAGCCTGCCTCGGCGGACCAAGATCCAGCTGTACTTCGGCGGCCCGGTGGCGCTGTTCGGGCTGCCGCCAACGCAGTCGAGCTTGGACGCCTACGCCGCCATGCTCGCGGACGTCGGCCTCCCGTGGATGGTTGGCGTTCTCTGGGGTGACGTGCTCGGCTCTGGCCTCGCGGAAGCTTCGATGCGGGCTGGTGGCCACGTGCGAGTTGGGCTCGAGGACTACGCGGGCCCTGGCCAACCCATCAACGAAGACCTCGTCACCAAAGCCGCCGAGCTCGGCACGAAGCTGGCACGGCCGCCGGTCGGGGTTGGCGACGTCGAAACGGCCTTGTGGGGCTAGGGCAGCGCCTCGAAGACTCCGTACGCACCCAGCTTCGCCGACAGCCGCGCCAGGTGGTGCCGGCCGTCCCCGAGCAGGTGGTCGATCGCGGTCAGCCGCATCGTGTAGTGCCCGACGGCGTACTCCATGGTCACGCCGATGCCGCCGTGCAGCTGGATCGCCTCCTTGCCGATGTGCCGGCCGGCCTTGCTGACCTGCAGCTTGGCGCGGGAGGCGGCATCGACGACGTCGCCGCCGTCGAGGAGCACGAGCGTGGCCCAGATCGTGATGCTCTTGGCCAGCTCCAGCGAGACGTACATGTCCGACGCGCGGTGGGTGAGCGCCTGGAAGGCCTTGAGGGGTACGCCGAACTGCTTCCGGGTGCGGAGGTACTCGGTCGTCATCGACAGGGCCGTCTCCATCGCGCCGACCGACTCATGCGCGTAGGCGATCTGCGCCTCGGCCTCGGCCTGCGCAACGAGGTCGGCTGCGTCCAGTGCGAGCAGCACCGCCGGCGTACGGTCGAAGCTCACGCGCGCCGCGCGGCCACCGTCGAAGGTTGCGTAACCGCTTCGTTCAGCGTTGGTCACGGAGAACAGAGCGGTCTGTCCGTCGACCTCGGCAGTCACCACGAGTACGTCGGCGCGAGCACCGTTCAGCACCGGCTCCTTTACTCCGTCGAGCACCCAGCTGTCGCCGTCGCGGGTCGCCGTGACTCCTGGCCCTCCGGCGTACGCCGGGATGACCGACCCGTCCTCGATGCCGTCTGTGGACCCG
>DATILB010000399.1:0-3361 GCA_035477015.1 Nocardioidaceae bacterium
CCCGCTGGTTTCGGCTTCACGCTTCCAGTCCGATTCGTCCGTGGGCTCAACGGGATGATGCCGGGCATGCTGCGGGTCCCTCCGCTGCCGATGTGGTTGCTCCGTCGGGTTCTGGTCTCCCTCTACGCCTTCGCCGCCGGACCTGGCCTCCGGCTGGAGCCGTCCGTCGGTCGGGCCTGGGTGGGCCAGTTTCGCAATCGGGAGGACCTCCGACACACCCTCGATCTAGTGCAGCGCGTGGTCGTCGAGATCGACGATGTCGGCGAGCTTCCCGCGCCGGCGTACCCGCTGCTGTTGGTGTGGGGATCTCGCGACCTGCTGGTCAGCCAAAACAGACACTTCGCAGTCGAGAACGTGGTCCTCAAGCGCAGAGGGCACTGCCCACAGCTGCAGGACGCCCAAGGCCTCGCCGACCTGGTCCTTGAGTTCAGCGCCCGCCTCCCGGGCTCCGCCGCTTCGGCGTCTGCCTGATCGATGCCGTCGGGCTTTCTTCTGCGATGCCCGTCGCGGACACCCTGTGGCTGGGTACCGTCGACTGATGTGGTCAGTCGCGGAGCTCGAGGCGATCCTCGATCACGCAGGGCAGGTCCAATGGCAGGAGAACAGCCCCAGCGGGACCGTCATTGGTGTGGTCCTCACCCCCGCCGCCGAGCCCGCCTAGCACCAAGTCGGCGCAAAGGCCGGGGTCGTCGTTGAACGGCACGTGGCCGCATCCCGGCAGCTCGAAGGAGCGAGCGCGCGGCACGAGCGTCCGGGCACGTCTCGACTGGGTCCTGCGCGGCAGGACGACGTCGCGGGCGCCCCAGGCGATCGTCACGGGCATCGACTCCAGCTCGCCGAGATCGCCGCTATCGAACGAGTACCGAGTGAAGCCACGGAGAGCGCGGCTGAATGCGGGCGCCGATGCGATCGAAGCCGCGTCCGAGAGGGCCAACGCCGCGTCCACTCGTTCGGGACGTCCGTAGACCGTCGCAACGAGCGGGCGCCGGATCCTGTCCGACCTCAGTGCGGTACGGAGCGCCCTTCCGCTGAACCGCGCGGTGACGTGCAAGGCGGCGATAAGCGTGATGCTCAACGCCTGGCCCGGCGCCCGCCAGAAGCCGATCGGCGAAAACGCCGTGACCTGGCCCGCGCTGCCCTGGCGCCCCATCTCCAGGGCGATCGCACCGCCGAGGGAGTTGCCCACGACGTGTGGCCGGGCGACGCCGAGGTCGCCGAGGAAGACGTCGAGCCAGGCGGCGTACCCGTACGGCGTGGGGTCGACGCCCGGGACGAGATCACTTGACCCGAAGCCCGGCAGGTCGACGCTGATCACGTCGTGGTGCTGGGCGAGCAGATCGACGATGGGGTCGAAGGCGCGCCGACTGCTCCCGATGCCATGGAGGAGGACGACCGGCGGGCCCACCCCCCGCCGGTCGTAGCTGACGGTGTCCACGTCAGCCTGGGAGGTCTTCCCGCTGCTGGACGGAGGCGAGGTCGAGATTCTCCGTGCGGTCGCGGTACGCCTGCCGGGCCGACTCGTCGGTGTCCAAGCCCGCGTGGGCGGTGCCGACCACGCGCGACAGCGCATTCCGAGAGCTCGCAGGCATCATCCTCATCGAGTGCGCAAGCACTCCGCCGGTCGTGGGCACGACCTTCTGCCCTCCACGCTCGTGCTCGACGGAGCCGACGATCGCGGCAGCGATGGCCTCCGGCTCGACCAGGGCCAGCTTGCGGACCAGCCAAGGCTGCTCGACGCCGGCGATGAGCTGGGTGTTGACGTAGCCGGGACAGATCGTGGTCACCGTGACGCCGTGGGGCGCGAGCTCCTGGTGCAGCGCGTCCCCGAGACCGACAACGGCGTACTTGGTGGCGCAGTAGACCGCTACGCCGGGAGCGGCCACTAGTCCGGCCATCGACGCGACGTTCACGATCTGGCCATGACCCCGCTCCGAGAAACGGCGGGCGGCCAGCTTGCTCCCGACGATGACCGCGCGCAGGTTGATGTCGACCTGACGGTCCGAGACCCCGTCGGACTCGTCCAGGAAGGAGCCGGTCGGCATGATCCCCGCGTTGTTGACCAGAACGTCGAGGCCGCCGAGCTCTGCCTCGGCCCGGTCCAGGAACGCGGCGAACGCTGCGCTGTCGGTCACGTCGAGGGGCAGCCCCACCACGGTCGCGCCGGTGTCGGCGGCGATGGAGGCCGCGGTCTTGGCGACGAGCTCGCTGTCGATGTCGCCGATCGCGACGGCGAAGCCCTTGGTCGCGAACAGGCGAGCCGTGGCGGCGCCGATGCCTTGCGCGCCGCCGGTGATGGCGATGGCTTTCGTGGTCATGATGGCGCCTCTCAGGAGATCTCGTAGTTGGCGGAGTCGAACTTCCGGGTCTTGCGGCGGTACTCGCTCATCAGTCCGGGCCAGTTGTTCGTGACCTTGCCCTCGTCGTTGACGTACCAGCTGGTGCAGCCTCCGACCGCCCAGACCGAGTTGCGGAGCCGGCGCTGGGTGTCCTCGCTGAAGGCGTCGTAAGCCTCTTGGCGAACGTCGACGCGGGAGGCGCTGCGGCGGTCGAGCGTGCGCACCGCGTCGACGATGTAGCGGGCCTGGCACTCCAGGATGTAGACGATCGAGCCGCCGCCGAAGTTGGTGTTCGGGCCGTACATCAGGAAGAGGTTCGGGAACCCCGTCACGGTCATGCCCAGGTACGCCGCGGGCCCTTCAGCCCAGGAGTGCTCGAGGTCGACACCGTCCACTCCGCTCACGGTCATCGGCGTCACGAAGTTCTTCGCCTGGAAGCCCGTCGCGAAGACGATCACGTCGACCTCGTGCTTGGTGCCGTCGGCGGTGACCACGCCGTTCGGCGCGATCTCGGTGATGTCGTCGCGGACGACGTCGACATGATCCTTGGCCAGGGCGGGGTAGTAGTTCGAGGAGAGCAGGATCCGCTTGCAGCCCATCGTGTAGTCGGGTGTCAGCTTCGCGCGCAGCTCGGCGTCGCGGATCTGCAGTCGCAGCTGCGCCTTGCTCGCCAGGAAGAGCGGTGCCAGGTACGCCGTACGCAGCGCGTTGGGCCACTTGCTGACCAGCGCGGGGTTCACGTACTCGCCGATGGTCCACCAGGTGGCCCGGAAGGCCTTGAGGACACCGGGCACGTTCTTGTAGGCCCAGTGCTCCCAGCCGAAGTGCGCATAGTCCGGCTTGGGCAGCAGGTACTCCGCCGACCGCTGGAACACGGTGAGGGATCCCACCTTGTCAGCGATCTGGGGGACGAGCTGCACCGAGCTTGCGCCGCTGCCGATGACCGCGACGCGCTTGCCCGAGAGGTCCTGGGTGTGGTCCCACTCAGCGGAGTGGAACCAGTCGCCCTCGAAGGCGTCCAGGCC
>DATILB010000400.1:0-2729 GCA_035477015.1 Nocardioidaceae bacterium
GCGACCAGGGCTTCTCCGCTGGCGCGCATGGCTTCGGCGACCTGGGTGAAGTCACCCTTCTCCCAGAGCGCCTTGTTCGGGTTCGTTGTGACTGTCATGACTCCTCCTGAGGTCGGCATTGCTATTCAAGACATTGCTTGATTAAGCGCCATGGGAGCAACTCTTGTCAAGAGAACTCTTGAATATAGTTTGGCTCGGTCAGGAGCGGTGTCGGGTCTCGTACATCCGCATAGCCACAAGAGCGCCGGAGATCGCGGTCAGCGCTGCAACGGTCCACACGGCGGCGCGCAGTCCCCATAGGTCCGCTACGACCCCGGACAGGACGGCACCCACCGCGAAGCCGCCGTCGCGCCACAGTCGGTAGATGCCCACTGACCGTGCCCGCCACGCGGGGTGGGCGACGTCACCGATCACGGCGAGCAGGGTGGGGTAGACCATGGCGGTCCCTGCTCCGAGCAGGACGGCAGCGACGGCCCAGAGAGCGAAGGTGTCCGAGGCTGCGACGACCGCAAGCGCCACGGCCTGAGTGAGCATGCCACCGACGATCAGCGACTTGCGTCCGATGCGGTCGGACAGTGCACCGGTACCGAGTTGTCCGAGCCCCCAGACCGCCGGGTACAGCGCTGCCAGCACACCGATGCGGCTCACTGAGAGGCCCGCGGTGGCGAAGAGGAGCGGGAACAGACCCCAGGCCAGACCGTCGTTGAGGTTGTTCACCATGCCGGCCTGGCAGGCCGAGGACAGCGCCGGCTCGCGCAGGCTGGTCTGGGTGAACACCTCGCGTTGGGTGAGATCTGCGTGTAGGAGGGCGTCGCTGCCGTCGGCTTGGGGGACGTGCGCTCTGGCCTCGGCGTCGGCGTGGTCTCGGGTCTCGCGGACGAAGAGTGTGGAGAGTCCCAGCCCGAGGGCAGCGAAGGCGATGCCGAGGTAGAACGGTTCCGGGCGTAGTCCGTGCTCTGCGGCGAGGTAGCCGGTGGCCAATGCGGTGGCGGCGACGGCGCCGTAGCCGGCCGCCTCGTTGAGACCCATCGCGAGTCCACGTCGCTCCGGACCCGCGAGGTCGATCTTCATGATCACCGTCGTCGACCAGGTCATGCCTTGGCTGATGCCGAGCAGCACGTTGGCGGCGACGACCCACCACCAGGAGGGTGCCCAGATCAGCAGGAGCGGCACCGGGATGGCGATCAGCCAGCCGGCCACGAGCACGGGTTTGCGGCCGTAGCGATCTGACCAGGTCCCAGCCAGGTAGTTGGTGGCTGCCTTGGCCACGCCGAACGCCAGGATGTAGGTCATGGCCGCGGTGTAGGCGTCGAGGTGGAACTCCTGGTCGGCGAGCAGCGGCAAGACCGTGCGTTCCTGACCCAGCATCCCGCCCACCAGCGCGTTTACCGCGACGAGCAGCGAGAATTGCGCCAGGTTGACGCGCAACCCGAGCCGCACCGGCCGTGATCGATCCGTCGGCGCAGCGGTCACAGGCCCGACTCCAGGTCGACGCCGTGGGAGGCAGCCCAGTCCGCGGGCCCGCCGAGCAGCACGCTCACCTCGTCGCGGCCTGCGCGCTCCAGCACACTGGCTGCGGACATCGCCCGCTCTCCGTGTCCGCACATCACCGTCACCGGCTCGTCGACCAAAGACGGCGTGCCAGCGAGACTTCCGAGCTCACGGTGAGCCGCCCCAGGCACATGCGCGACCTCGAACTCCGAGTCCTGACGGATGTCGAGCACCCGCCGGCCATCAGTCATGGTGGTTGGGGTGACCAGTGCCGTCGATGTCGTCGGCAGGCCCGCACCGATCCAGGCCGCGACTCCACCGTTGAGCTCACCGAGGATGTCGTAGCCGACCTTGACTACCTGACCGAGGATCTCTGCGGGGTCCTGGTCGAGGTTGCGGAGCACCACGACCTTCGCGTCTTCGGGTAGCAACCAGCCGAGCCACGTACCGAACGCAGAGCGCAGCTCGATCGACACCGACCCGGGCACATGTGCGGCGGCGTAATCGCCGATGGGACGGACGTCTACGATCGTGGCCCTGTCCTCAACGAGCCGCCGAACCTGCTCCACCGCGAGCGGCGCGAGCGTCAACGGGTCCGGAAGGAGCGCGGGGCCACGACGGTTGGCTTCCCCGAGCCAGCCGAAGTACGTCGGGAAGGATCCCAGCGAACCGAGCAAGTGGGTCACGAACTCGTCCTCGCTTGCGGTCGCCAGGAGTGAGTTGGTGGCCCTCTCCTGCCCAACAGTGCTGGTCCGCTCGGACCCCGGCGGTGAGGAGCAGAAGCTTCCTGCTCCATGAGTCGGCCAGACAGCCGTGTGATCGGGCAACCCCATCAGCCGCTGGAGGGAGTGGTACTGCGCTCGCGCGAGCTCCTCGGTGCGCTCCGGTGCGACGAGGTCGGTCCGAGCTGCCGCACCGACGATGAGTGACCCTCCGGTGAAAACACCGATCGGCGAGTCTCCGTCCAGGAGGAGAAACGCGAGGTGCTCGTCGGTGTGACCGGGCGTCGCCCACGCGCGCAACACCAGTCCGCCAAGGTCGACCTCGTCGCCGTCGCGAAGACCACGATGCGGAAAGGTACGGTCACCGGCCGCAGACGCCAACACGACCGCGCCATCGTTCGCAGCGAGCTGCACCGCGCCGGAGAGGAAGTCGGCGTGAAGGTGGGTGTCAGCGGCGTACGCGACCGTCAGGCCGCGGCGGGCCGCCAGCTCGCGGACCGATCTCAGGTCTCGTGC
>DATILB010000401.1:0-7266 GCA_035477015.1 Nocardioidaceae bacterium
GCCAGTCGCGGTCGAGCCCGGAGTCGAGGTGGTCCCAGGGCAGCACCTCGGAGTACTCGCGCTCGCGCACGGTGTACCAGTCGAGGTCGACCGGCACGCCGGCCAGAGCGGTCTCGGCGGCGGCGGCCCAGCGGTCGTAGCTGAAGTGCTCGCTCCAGCCGTCGAAGCGGCCGCCGTCGCGCCAGACCTCCTCGATGATCCGGCCGACGCGCCGGTCGCCTCGGGACAGCAGCCCCTCGATGATGCCCGGGCGACCATCGTGGTAGCGGAAGCCGATCGCCTTGCCGTAGCGCCTGTCGGCGCGCACGTCGTCGCGGAGCTTCTTGAGCCGCTCGTCGGTGGTCTCCCAGTCGAGCTGGGATGCCCACTGGAAGGGCGTGTGCGGCTTGGGCACGAAGCCACCGATCGAGACCGTGCAACGGATGTCGTTGTGGCCGGAGACCTCACGGCCCTTGGCGATGACCTTCTTCGCGAGGCCCGCGATCTCCATGACGTCCTCGTCGGTCTCCGTCGGCAGCCCGCACATGAAGTAGAGCTTCACCTGCCGCCACCCGTGGGAGTACGCCGTCGCGACGGTCCGGATCAGGTCCTCTTCGGTGACCATCTTGTTGATCACCTTGCGCATCCGCTCCGAGCCGCCCTCCGGGGCGAACGTCAGGCCACTGCGTCGACCGTTACGGCTGAACTCGTTGGCGAGCGTGATGTTGAAGGCGTCCACGCGGGTGGACGGCAGCGACAAGGAGACGTTGGTGCCTTCGTAGCGGTCGGCCAGTCCCTTGGCCACCTCACCGATCTCGGTGTGGTCCGCGCTGGAGAGCGAGAGCAGCCCGACCTCCTCGAAGCCGGACTTGCGGATGCCGTTCTCGACCATCGCGCCGATCGTCTCGATCGACCGCTCGCGGACGGGTCGGGTGATCATGCCCGCCTGGCAGAACCGGCAGCCGCGGGTGCACCCGCGGAAGATCTCCACCGAGTAGCGCTCGTGCACCGTCTCGGCGAGCGGGACGAGCGGGTTGCGCGGGTAGGGCCACGAGTCGAGGTCCATCAGTGTGTGCTTGTGGATGCGCCACGGCACCCCGGGACGGTTCGGCGCGACCCGCTGGATGCGGCCGTCGGGCAGGTAGGTCACGTCGTAGAACTTCGGGACGTAGACGCCCCCACTCACCGCGAGACGGTGCAGGAGCTCGTCGCGGCCGCCGGGACGGCCCTCGGCCTTCCACTCACGCACGACCTCGGAGATCGCGAGCACGACCTCCTCGCCGTCGCCCAGGACGGCGGCGTCCAGGAAGTCCGCGATCGGCTCCGGGTTGAAGGCGGCGTGCCCGCCGGCGAGCACGATCGGGTCGTCGTCCCCGCGGTCGACAGACCTCAGCGGGATGCCCGCGAGGTCGATCGCAGTGAGGAAGTTCGTGTAGCCGAGCTCGGTCGAGAACGAGATGCCGAAGACGTCGAAGTCGCGGACCGGGAGGTGCGAGTCGACCGTGAACTGCGGGATGTCGTGGTCCCGCATGACCTTCTCCATGTCCGGCCACACGCTGTAGGTGCGCTCTGCGAGGGTCCGCTCCCGCTCGTTGAGCACCTCGTAGAGGATCTGGACGCCTTGGTTCGGCAGGCCGACCTCGTACGCGTCCGGGTACATCAGCGCCCAGCGGACGTCGGCCTCGTCCCACGGCTTCTGCGTGGAGTTGAGCTCGCCCCCGACGTACTGGATCGGCTTCTGCACGGACGGCAGCAGCGGCTCCAAGCGGGGGAACACCGACTGAGGGGCGGGCATGCAGGAACCTCACGAGGTGGGGGAAGAGACGTGTCAGTCTACGACCCGCAGGCGCGACGACCGAACTACTCGAGGTCCGCGAGCTCCTGGAGCGCCTTGCGGGCGCCGACGAGCTGCTCCTCGGCGAGCGCGATCATGTCCTCGAGCCCGCGTACGCCGAAGCGATCGCGGGTGTGCTCGACGTACTCGACGATGACGGGGTCGAACTCGTGGTCGGCCATGCGACGACCCTAGCCAGCCGGGTCAGGCTGACCAGTCGGCGCGCCGCCCGTAGCCCGCGAGCAGCTCCGTCTGTGGGTCTCCGCCCAGGTCTGGACGCTCCGCGATCACACCCGCGGAGCGGATCATGTCTTCGTTGGGCGCGAACCAGGCCGCCACCTCGACCACTAGCTCTGGGTCCAGGTCGCGGGACTGACCGGTCGCTGCGGCAAGGTCCCAGGCATGGATGAGGTGGTCCGCGAACAGCTGACGGACGTACTCCTCCGCCGGGATCTGGCCCCACGAGACGCTGACCATGCCCCCTTCCGGGAGGTGCTTGTCGACAGCCGCGGCTGCCTCGGCCCAGGTCACGCTGCTCTTCGCCACCGGGTCGTCGCCCAGGACGTCACCGTCGAACTGGTCGCCCACGTCGGCGATCGTCTTGCCTTCGAGCAGGGGCACGGTCCAGAGGTCTTCGTTCACGATGTGGTTGACGAGCTGACGCACGTTCCACTCGCGACACGGAGTCGGGTCGTCCCACTGGTCCGCCTGGACGGCCTCGAGGGTGCGCTGCCAGTTCTCGCCGGCTCGGCGGTGCAGGGTGATCAGGTCCATGGGCACAGCCTCCTACTCAGGACAGGGCCCGTCCAGAGAACTCACAGACTCGTCATGCGTACGGCGTGAGCTCGCCGAGCCCCTCGTCCGCGCGGGCGAGCCACCACTCCAGCGCCACCCGCTCCCGGTCGCGGACGCCCTGATCCGGGTGCTCGGCGATGTCGAGCGCCTTGTTCCAGCCGAGCCACACCAGGCCGCTGAGCAGGGCGAGCCTGGTCGCACGCTCGTCGTACACCTCCGCGGCCTCGCGCCGGTAGATCGCCAGGAAGTCGTCACAGGTCACATCCAGCATGTGCGCGCACCCGGCCAGGAAGCGGCCGATGTCGACCGCGCCAGGTGCGACCGACGCCATTCCCCAGTCGATGAGCACGAGCCGGTCCCCTTCGAAGGCGACGTTCACCGTGGCCAGATCGCCGTGCACGAACGTCGGCGGCAGGGCCTCCAGCGCCCGGGTCAGCGGCGTGGTGTCCTGCGCAAGTGCGAGTATCCGCTCACCCAACTCGCCGGGAACGAGCTCGGCCCAGAGCTCCCAGCCTCGCAGCGCGAAGTCGACGAGCTCTTCGCCGGCGTACGGCCGGATCCGGTCAGGCTCGAAGAGACCGATGATCCGGCTCACCGGGGTCAACCCCTCCGGGGGTCGCTCGTGGAAAGTCCGGTGCAGGGACGTGATCCCACGCAGCAACCTGGTGCAGCGCGCCTCGTCGAGCCGGTCCGACCAGCGGAGCGGTGCGTCCCCGAGGTCGCGCATCACCAGGACGGCGTACCCCTCCTCGAACCAGCCGCCCACGACGGAGTGCCCGACGTCGTCGGGCAAGAGGTCGAAGATCCCCCGCTGGAACATCTCGACCTCGCGGCCCCTCGTGTCGCCCGTCATCCTCATGACCAGGTCGTCAGCGGGGTCGAAGCGCTTGACGATCACCCGCCTGCCGTCGGCGAGCACGACCCGATCCAGCGTCGCGCCGGACTTACCGTCGTTGTCGGCGAGCGGGGCGCGCTCGAGAGCGCCGTCGAGCAGCGAAGCATCCACGTGCCCATGCTGGCGGACCGGCCGGAGGTTGGGCATGGCCCGACCTGACGGTTCGGTTACGAGGCCAGGTGGCGGTCGGCAGTGTCAAGGATGAACCGAGTCAGGCGCAGCCGCTCGCGCAGCTCCTCGGCGCGGGCAGGGTCGTCGACCCAGTCGAAGGGGATCGAGGAGAAGGCACTGCGGATCAGGAGCGTGCCGGCGTACGCCGTGAGCAGGTCCGACTCCGCAAGGTCACGACCGGTAGACAGAAACCCCTCGAGGTAGGCAGCCAGCACGGTTGCCTCGATCTCGGGCAGCCAGCCAGCGGGAACCTGTCCCGCGTGCACCAGCCCCACGACCAGCTGAGCCAGGTCGGTGCCAGGTGGAGCCGGCGACTGGAACGAGATGTCGATCATCACCAGCTCGTCCCCGTCGCGAGGAACAAGGAGGTTCTGCGGGCTGCAGTCGCCGTGCGGCATGCCGTGCTGCAGGTCCGCGAAGCGCCTGAGTGCGTCCTCGGCCAGTCCGTGGGCGTCGAGCACGCGAGGCCGGACATCGGCGTACTCAGCCAGGATCGGGTGGTTCCAGAGCTCGGTGTCGTCGTAGTTCCCGAGCTGAGCCATCAGACCGTTGGTCGACCACATGAGCAGCGCGTAGTCGTTCGGACGCGGACACGCGGCGACCACCTCCTCGTCGCACATCCTGGCGTTGTGTGCCCCTATCAGCCTTGCGGCCCGTGCGTACGTCGCCAGCGACCAGGGTGCCGGGTCGAGGTCCACCTTCTCCATCCAGACCGCGATGCGCTCGTCGCCGAGGTCCACGGCGTCGTACAGCAGGGGCACTCGCATCCCCTCCGGCAGCCTTTCGACCAGCGCGGGGCGCCAGAGCTCGAGCTCCTCGCGCCACGGGTAGAACTCGAGCATCTCCTTGGCGACATGAGGCGGGATCTGCGGGAGCAGCGCCCAGTGACGCAGATGCTGGAGCACCTTCACGAACGCCGACCAGGTGCCGCCGTCCAGCCACTCGCCCTGGACCGTGACCAGTCCCCCGCTCGAGGGCGAGCCGAAGTGGTAGAGCTCGGTCGTCACCGTGACCGTCTCGTCACGAACCGCGCGTCCCATGATGGCGCTGACGGTCCGGTCGCCCAGCAGCTCGTCGAGCGTCCAGACGATCGTCGACGGGTCGAACGGGACCTGCGGGCTCATCATTCCCCTCCCTGCCTACACGGCAGATAGTCAGTAGCGGGAGCGGACCAGCCGCGACCGCGCGACTCCCAGACCGGAGCGCTCGGTGCGCAGGTGGATGTTCTGCAGCAGACCCACGGCGATGAGCGTCGCGAACATCGACGAGCCGCCGTAAGACACGAACGGCAGGGGTACGCCGGTCACGGGCATGATGCCGAGGCACATGCCGATGTTCTGGAAAGACTGGAAGCCGAGCCAGCACGCGATGCCGGCAGCGGCGACGCGGCCGAAGAGGTCCGGTGCGTTCGCGGCGATCGAGAGGGCCCGCCACAGGACGACGGTGAGCAGAAGGATCAGGACCCCGGCGCCGACCAGTCCGAGCTCCTCCCCCGCGACGGTGAAGATGAAGTCGGTGTGCTGCTCGGGCACGAAACCGGACTTGGTCTGCGAACCGTCGAAGAGGCCCTGCCCCCAGATCCCGCCGTTGCCGATCGCGATCCGCGCCTGCTCGGTGTTGTACCCGGCCCCACGCGGGTCGAGCAGCGGATCGGTGAACGCCATGAACCGGTCGACCTGGTAGTCCTTGAGCACCCCGAACTGAACGACCGCCGCAGCGGCAACCATTGCGCCTGCGAAGAGCCCTGCCAGCCAGCGCCGCGGGGCACCGGACACCGCGAGGACTCCGAAGACGGTGGCGCCGAGGACGAGCATGGTGCCGAGGTCGGGCTGCATCAGGATCAGCACGGCCGGCATGGCAGCCACGGCGAGCATGCCGACGACATCGAGATCCTTGACCCGGCCACGTCGGCCTTCGGTGCGCTCCGCAACGACGAGCGCCATGCCCACGATCACCGCGAGCTTCGCGAACTCTGCGGGCTGGATCGACAGCGGCCCGATCAGGATCCACGAGCGGGAGCCGTTGATGGTGCTCCCCATCCCGAGCACGAGCAGGAGACCGACCATCGAGCCGACGTACACGAGCGGGGTCAGGATGCGCACCCAGCGGTGGTCCGTCGTCATCACCAGCACCGCCAGCACGATGCCGATGGCGATGTTGACCAGCTGCTTCTGAAGGAACTCGTCCTCCGACGCTGACCAAACGAGCACGGCACCCATCGCGAGCAGCGCGGCCGACGAGGTTGCCAGCGCCCAGTCGAGGCGAGGCACACGCCGCGTGGAGGTCTGGATCAGCGTCATCCGCGCCTCCTCCGTGGCTCGGTCGCGGGCAGGAGCGGCGGCAGGATCTCGCCGTCCACGGCGAAGACCGGCAGGCCCTTCGGCGGCACCGTGCCTGGGATCGCGGCCTCACGAGGGACCACCTGGTCGCCCTGGATGCCGTAGAGGGCCTCGTAGATCTTGCGGATGTACGGGCCCGAGGTGCCGGAGCCCGTGCCGCCCTGGGACACCATCATCACGACGGCGTAGTTCTCGGTGTACGACGCGACCCACGAGGTGCTCTGCTTGCCGTAGACCTCGGCCGAACCCGTCTTCGCTCGCAGGACCACCTCGTCGAGCGGGAAGTCGATCAGCCGCCAGGCCATGGTGCCCTGGCGTGCGACCCCCTGCAGGGCCTGGTCGATGAACGCCAGGTCGCTCTTCGACACGTCGACGCGAGCCTGCACCTTGGGCTTGATGCGCTTCACGACGTTGCCCTCGGGGTCGACGATCGCCTTGCCGACACGTGGCTTGTAAAGCGTGCCGCCGTTGGCGATCGCGGCGTACGCGCGAGCCAGCTGGAGCGGCGTGATGATCGTGTCGCCCTGGCCGATGGCGAAGTTGACCGCGTCGCCGGCCCGGTAGGCGTACCCCTCGATGCAGAACTCGCGCGAGAAGCGATGGATGAAGTCGTCGCCGGGCTTCTTGGCGAGCTTGCAGTAGTAGTCGCGGTTCGACTCGTAGTAGGCGTGCTTCCACTTGCGGTCGGCGATGCGACCGCTCGCCTCACCCGGGAGGTCGATGCCGGTCTCCCTGCCGAACCCGAAGTCCTTGGCTTGCGAGACGAGCGGGTCCTTCGCCGTCACGTCGGCGACGTCGGTCCCGAACTTCTGCCAGAAGTGGTAGCCGATCCGGTAGAAGAACGTGTTGCACGAGACTTCCAGCGCGCGCTGGAAGCCGATGAGGCCGTAGGACCCCGACTCGAAGTTCTTGAAGACCCGGCCGCCGACCTGGAGACCGGAGGAGCACGTCAGTCTGGTGTTTTGGGTGAAGCCGTTGTTGAGGGCTCCCGCGGTCATGAACGGCTTCCACGTCGAGCCTGGCGCGAACTGACCTTGCGTCGCGCGCGAGAGCAGCGGCGTCCCCGCGGCGGTCGAGTAGAGCCGGTCCAGCTGCTTCTTGGTGATGCCGCCCACCCAGACCCCAGGGTCGTACGTCGGCTGGCTGGCCATCGCGACGACCCGACCGGTGTTGACGTCGAGCACGACGGCCGCACCCGAGTCGGCGACGTAGTTTCGGCCCGTGACCGAGTCGTGGGTGGTGCGGGCGACGCG
>DATILB010000402.1:0-3351 GCA_035477015.1 Nocardioidaceae bacterium
CAGGTGACGAACGGCGTCATGACGGAGGCGTCGAGGACGATCTCCTTGTCGAACACGGCGTCGTCGTCGGTGACGAGGGTCTTCCAGTGCTCGACCGCGGCGTCCCAGTCGGCGCCCTTCGGGGCCTCGGGCTTGCCCTCGATGTAGTCGAACGTGGTCTGGTCGGGGGCGATCATGCCCGCCTTCGCACCCCACTCGATCGACATGTTGCAGACGGTCATCTGGCCCTCCATCGAGAGCTCCTCGATGGCCTGGCCGCGGTACTCGACGATGTAGCCCTGGCCGCCACCGGTGCCTGTGTGGGTGATGAGCGCGAGCACCAGATCCTTGCCGGTGACACCGTCGGGCAGCGAGCCGTTGACGGTCACAGCCATGGTCTTCGGCTTGGCCTGCATCAGGGTCTGGGTTGCCAGGACGTGCTCGACCTCCGAGGTGCCGATGCCGAAGGCGATCGCGCCGAAGGCACCGTGCGTGGAAGTGTGCGAGTCGCCACAGACGATCGTCATGCCGGGCTGGGTGAGTCCGAGCTGGGGGCCGACGACGTGGACGATGCCCTGCTCGACATCACCGAGCGGGTGCAGGCGGACGCCGAAGTCGGCGGCGTTCTTGCGCAGGGTGTCGACCTGGGTCTTGGAGACCGGGTCCGCGATCGGCTTGTCCCAGTCCAGCGTCGGGACGTTGTGGTCCTCGGTGGCCAGGGTCAGGTCGGGGCGTCGGACCGTGCGACCTGCCAGGCGGAGACCGTCGAAGGCCTGGGGTGAAGTGACCTCGTGAATGAGGTGGAGGTCGATGTAGAGGAGGTCAGGCTCGCCCTCTGCACTCCGGACGACGTGCTCGTCCCAGACCTTCTCGGCAAGGGTCTTCCCCATTGCTTGCTCCTCACTTCGATGTCCCTGTACGTTGCGCCTGAGAGCCGGGTCACGGCCACTTGCGTTTCAGCATGCGAGACGGCATTATCGGTATATGGACAACTCTAGCGGAGTCGGCGTTCTCGACAAAGCCGCTTTGGTGCTCTCGGCACTCGAGGCCGGGCCAGCCACCCTGGCGGGGCTTGTCACCAGCACCGGACTTGCCCGGCCGACGGCGCACCGCCTCGCTGTGGCCCTGGAACACCACCGTCTCGTCGCCCGCGACATGCAGGGCCGCTTCGTCCTCGGCCCCCGGCTCGCCGAGCTCTCGGCCGCTGCCGGCGAGGACCGTCTGCTCGCCGCGGCGGGACCCGTCCTCGCCCGCCTCCGCGACATCACGGGCGAGTCGGCACAGCTGTGGCGTCGCCAGGGCGAGTACCGCGTCTGCGTCGCCGCCGCCGAGCGCCCGTCCGGCCTTCGCGACACGATTCCGGTCGGCTCGCAGCTGACGATGCGCGCCGGTTCGGCCGCACAGATCCTGCTTGCCTGGGAGGACCCGGAGCGCATGCACCGTGGCCTGCAGAACGCCGCTTTCTCCGCTGCAGCACTGGCAGGGATCCGTCGTCGCGGCTGGGCCCAGTCCGTCGGCGAGCGCGAGCAGGGCGTGGCGTCGGTCTCCGCGCCGGTCCGCTCCCCCTCCGGCAAGATCATTGCGGCGGTCTCGGTGTCCGGTCCGCTGGAGCGGCTCTCGCGCCAGCCGGGTCGCATGCACGCGCCCGCCGTACTCGCTGCCGCGGAGCGGCTCTCCGAGTCGCTCCGCCGCGCTGCCGAGTAGGCCCTAGGCGGTCAGCAGGCCGAGCCCCAGTGTGCTCAAGCCGGCAGCGAGGACGAGACCGCCCGCATAGACCATCGCAACGAAGCGGTTGGGAGTGTCCCTCCCCTTGCCCGCGGAGGCCGCGAAGAAGCCGGCCGGCATGAGCAATGCTGCGGCAGGTACGCCGGAGCGGGCCAGCCAGTCGAGACCACCGGTGAGCTCGGTCTGGTCGGCGTACACCTGGCAGAGCAGGCCGAGGATCAGCAGCACACCCGCATGGGCATGCCCGGCACGAGCGAAGCCGATCTGGAACGGCGTGACGCCGTCGCTGCTCTTCCAGAGCTTGACCATGTAGAGGCCGCCGGTCTCGACGGTCACGAGGGAGAGCAGCAGGATCCCGGCCAGGATGCGGGACTCGTCAGACATGAGCGGGCTCCTCGAGCAGGGCGTGGATGCGCGCGGCGAAGACGGCGTGCGACGACGCGGACGGGTGGAAGCCGTCGCGGGCGAACGGGTCGTCCACCACCTCGAAGCCGCCACGTGGCAGCTCGAGCCGGCGCACGCCCGGGAAGCGGTCCGCGACCTGACGTCCGATGAAGTCCATCTGCCGGGAGCGGAGCCCGAGGGCCAGTCCGAGGGGTACGGGCAGCGCGGGGAACACCTCCATCGGCGGGATCCCGATGAGGACCACGCGCGCGTCGGGCGCCTGCGACGTGACGCTCTCGAGCAGCCTGGTGAGGTCGCCGCGCCAGCGTCGTCGCGAGTGCAGGTCCTTGGTGTCGTTCACCCCGATGCTCACGATGACGACGTCGGCGTCGCCCAGCTGCCCGGCCACATGATCGGTGGCCTCCACCGCGTTGAAGCCGGAGACGGCGAGGACTCGCATCCTGACCGGTCGCGTCCGTGACAGGAGCTCGGACAGCCGCCCAGCAACCGAAGTGCCGTGGTCGTCGAGTCCGACGGCAGCCGCGACGGAGTCGCCGATCACATAGAGGTTCAGGGGCTCGCCGTCTGCACCGGCGTAGTCTCGCTCCGGGCCGAGCGCTTCAGGAAGGCGGAGGGCGGTACGTCGTACCTGCATCCCCTGGACGGCAAGGAGCGCGAGCAGAGCCGGCGGGGCGACCGCCAGAAGCTTTTTGGATAGTGCCACATACCAATGTTGGACATCATCACTATCCAATGTCAACATGTTTGCATGTGGATGGCCGAGCTCTCCTCGCGCACCGGACTCACCGTGCCGACCATCAAGTTCTACCTGCGAGAGGGACTGATCCCTGCCGGCGAGGCGACCGGCGCGACGCGCGCCCGCTACGACGACACCCATGTCCGTCGGCTCCGCCTGATCCGCGCACTCACCGAGGTCGCCGGCCTGCGGCTCGAGACGGTCCGGCAGGTGCTCGAGGACATCGACAGCGCCACCACCTGGCACGACGCGGTGGGAAGCGCGCACACGCGACTCTCCCCCGAGGCACCTGACGCGACCGAGGCGTCCCTGGCGCGCGTGCAGGAGCTGCTGAAGCGCAATGGCTGGACGCTGGCGAAGACCAGCCGGCACCGGGGAACTCTCGCGCGGGCATTGGACGTCCTCGACGGGCTCGGCCACCGAGCCGACGACGAGCTCCTGGACTCCTACGCGAACGCGATGGCCGAGTCGGCCGAGGTGGAGATCTCACACCTGCCCAAGGACCC
>DATILB010000403.1:0-12248 GCA_035477015.1 Nocardioidaceae bacterium
CGACCACCTGCTCCACGATCTCCGCGGTCGACATGTTCCGTTGCAGGCCACCCTGACCAGTCGCGCAGAAGGGGCAGGCCATCCCGCAGCCCGCCTGGCTGGAGACGCACATCGTCACGCGGCCCGGGTAGCGCATCAGGACCGACTCCACGAGGGCACCGTCGAAGAGCCGCCACAGGGTCTTCACGGTGGTGCCGCTGTCGGTCTGCATCGTGCGAAGGGGTGACATCAGGTCGGGCAGCAGCCCGGCGACGAGCTGCTCGCGATCGGCGGCGGGCAGGTCGGTCATCTCGGCAGGGTCGTCGACCAAGCGGCTGAAGTAGTGGGTCGACAGCTGCTTGGCGCGGAACCCGGGGAGTCCGAGCTCGACGGCCAGCTCCTTGCGCTCAGCGGCGGAGAGGTCGGCGAGGTGCCTCGGAGGCTTCTTGCGCCCGCGCGGCTCGTCGAAGACGAGGGGCAGAGTCTTGGGTTCCGTCATGACGGGCTCGATTCTCCCACGACATAGGGTGGCCCCCATGCGACGTGTCCTCTGGCTCACTGTCGCTGCCGCCATGGCCGCCTCTGGCCTGGCGGTTCCGCCACCGGCGTACGCCGCAGGCACCGTCACCGGTGTGGTGGTCGACGAGGACGGTCGTCCGGTCAACAGCCTCGACGTCTACGGCCTGCCATCGGCGGTGAAGACGAGCACCTCCGGGCAGTTCGCCCTGGCGAACGTTCCGAACGGCGACTACACCCTCAGTTTCCACGACAACGACTGGCAGCAGTTCTTCGCCCAGAACCGCCTGACCTTCTCGCTCAGCGGCACCGGCGGCAGGAACCTCGGGACCATCGTGCTGCGCTCGACCCCTCACCCGACGCGGTCGCCGGATGCCATCGACACGAGCAGCCGGGAGTTCGTCCGGTACGCCTATCAGCGTCAGCTCGTGCCGACCCTCAGGAACGAGCGCAACCTGACCCCTCAGGGTTGCGCTGTCGAAGCCACCCCGCTGGATGCCCAGCGGCGCACGATCAGGGCCGTCAACTTCATGCGCACGCTCGCGGGGCTCGACCCGGTTGCGCTGGACCGGAACTTGTCAGGCCAGGCTCAGAAGGCTGCGCTCATCCAGTACTACCAGGGCTATCTGAGCCACGCACCGTCCAGCAGCGCCCGGTGCTACTCCCAGGACGGCGCGGTCGCCGCCGGCAGGTCCAACCTGGCAGTGGGCTTCGAGGGCGCTCGGGCGGTGAGGGCCTACATGCGCGACGGCGGCGGCAACACCCACGTCGGTCATCGCCGCTGGATCATGGACCCGTACACCGAGACGATGGGTCACGGGCAGGTCGGGGGCTACGAAGCGCTGCATGTCATGGGCCCGTTCTCGAAGAGGAACCCGGCGCCACGACACCTCTCGTGGCCGCCTGCGGGTTGGGTCCCCAAGCAGCTCGAACCGCGCCGCCGCTGGTCGTTCTCGATCCCCCGCAAGGACGTGTCGTTCGACCACGCCCAGGTGCGACTCACGCGCGGGAGGAAGAGCCTGGCGGTCCAGCAGTACCAGCCGCAGCCGGACTACGGCGACCAGGAGACGCTGGTCTGGGACCTTGCGCGGCGCCTCCGGGTCCGCACCGCAGCAGTCGTGGTCGTGACGGTCAGCGGGATCACCCAGCGCGGAGTCACGCTTCCGGCGTACACCTACGTGGTCCGGCTCTTCACTCCCTAGTCGGTGGCGCGCGTCAGGTGAAGACGAGGTAGTGCAGCAACAGCCAGATCGGCGCAACGGTCGCGAGGAGTGAGTCGATCCGGTCCATCAGTCCGCCGTGGCCGGGAATGATCTGGGACATGTCCTTGATGCCGAGGTCGCGCTTGATGACCGACTCGCACAGGTCGCCCAGGGTCGCCATGACGACCGCGATCAGGCCCAGGCAGACGCCGACCCACCAGTCGCCCTCGAGCAGGAACACGACGAGCACCCAGCCGACGGCGACACAGGACACCAGCGACCCGGCGAAGCCTTCCCACGACTTCTTCGGAGAGATCACCGGAGCCATCGGGTGCTTGCCGAAGAGCACGCCGGCGGCGTACCCACCGATGTCCGAGGCGATGGTCACCCCGACGTAGGCGATGATGGCCTTCACTCCGGCGTCGTCGAGTCCACCGCCGCTGCGGCCGCCCTCCGAGAGCAGCAGGACCACGAAGGCTCCCAGGAACGGAACGTAGACGAGCGTGAAGATCGCGGCGGACGCGTCTCGCACATAGCCGTCGACACCGCGACGCAGCAGCCACAACATCGTCGCGAGCGCGGTCACTGCCGTGGCCGTGACGAGGGACGGCGCACCCCAGAAGTACGCGACGGCCACCATCACCACTCCGCCGAGCATCAACGGCTCCTGCGGCAGGTTTATCTGTTTGGCCTTGAAACCCTGGTCGAGCTCCCAGAGCGCCACGACGACTGCGATCGCAACGACCACCATGAACGCGGTCTTCCAGAAGATCAGCGACACGATGATCATCGCGACCAGGAGGACGCCGGACGTGATCGCAGCCGGCAGGTCGCGCCCAGCGCGACTGGTCTTAGGGGCCGGGGCGGTTCCAGAGTCGGGCACTGGGGCTCCCGGCGTGTCAGGCGTTGTCATCGGTGCTGAGGCTAGTGCCTCAAACCTCCATCAGCTCTGCTTCCTTGTGCTTGAGCAGGTCGTCGATGGCGTCGGTGTGCTTCTTGGTGATCCCGTCGAGCCGCTTCTCAGCGCCGGTGACGTCGTCCTTGCCGACCTCGCCGTCCTTCTCGAGCTTGTCGAGGTGCTGCTTGGCATGACGGCGGACGTTGCGGATCGCGACCCGGCCGTCCTCGGCCTTGGCCTTCGCCTGCTTGATGTAGTCCTTGCGGCGCTCCTCGGTCAGCTCCGGCAGCACGACGCGGATGGTCTTGCCGTCGTCGGTCGGGTTCACGCCCAGGTCCGAGTCGCGGATGGCCTTCTCGATGGCTGACATCGAGGACTGGTCGAACGGCGCGATGACGATGACGCGCGCCTCCGGCACGGTGAACGATGCCAGCTGCTGCAGCGGCGTCGGCGAGCCGTAGTAGTCGGCCGTGATCTTGTGGAACATCTGCGGGTGCGCACGCCCGGTGCGGATCGCGGCGAAGTCCTCACGTGTCACCTCGACGGCCTTGTCCATCTTCTGCTCGGCCTCGTTGAGGGTCTCGCTGATCACGACTGCTCCCGTTCGTTGCTGTGGCTCACGCGTTGCGCGTGACCGTTGTCCCGATCTTCTCACCCGCGACGACGCGGGCGATGTTTCCGTCCTCGGACAGGTTGAACACGATCATGTCCATGTTGTTGTCGCGGCACATGCTGACCGACGTCGCGTCGGCCACCTTGAGGTCACGTGCCAGGAACTCGTCGTACGTGAGCACGTCGAACTTGACGGCCGCGGGGTTCGTCTTCGGATCGGAGTCGTAGACACCGTCTACACCCTGCTTGCCCATGAGGATCACCTCCGCGCCGACCTCGAGCGCACGCTGGGCGGCCACGGTGTCGGTGGAGAAGTACGGCATTCCGGCGCCGGCGCCGAAGATCACGACGCGGCCCTTCTCGAGGTGCCGGACCGCACGGCGCGGGATGTAGGGCTCGGCAACCTGACCCATCGTGATCGCGGTCTGCACGCGTGTCTCGACGCCCTGCTTCTCGAGGAAGTCCTGGAGCGCCAGGCAGTTCATCACCGTGCCCAGCATGCCCATGTAGTCGGCTCGCGCCCGCTCCATGCCGCGCTGCTGCAGCTCCGCACCACGAAAGAAGTTGCCGCCGCCCACGACGATGGCGACCTGCACCCCGCTGCGGACGACCTCGGCGATCTCTGCCGCAATGGCGTTGACGACGTCGGGGTCGACGCCGATCTTGCCGCCGCCGAAGACCTCACCCGAGAGCTTCAGGAGGACCCGCTTGTACGCCACTGACCGTCACCTTTCCTCAGCGAAAACGAAGGAGGCCGGTCCCGGGGGTGCTTTCGCTGCCCATCGGACCGGCCTCCTCTCGTTGTGCTCTTGTCAGACCCTAACGCGTGCGGGTGCTCAGGCACCGACCTCGAAGCGGGCGAACCGCTTCACGGTTACGCCGGCCTCGTCCAGCACGGCCTTGACGGACTTCTTGCTGTCCGTGACCGACGGCTGGTCGAGCAGAGCGACCTCCTTGAAGAAGCCGTTCAGACGGCCTTCCACGATCTTCGGCAGGGCGCCCTCGGGCTTGCCCTCCTCCTTCGCGGTGGCCTCGGCGATCTCGCGCTCCTTCTCGACGACCTCCGCGGGGACCTCGTCACGGGAGACGTACGTCGGACGCATCGCAGCGATCTGCATGGCGACGCCACGAGCGACGTCGGCGTTGTCGCCCTCGAACTCGACCAGTACGCCGACGGCCGGCGGCAGGTCCGCAGCGCGGCGGTGCATGTACGTGACGGTCTGGCCGCCGAAGTACGCGACCCGGCCGAGCTCGATCTTCTCGCCGATCTTGACGGCCAGCGCCTCGACGGTCTCGCCGACGGTGCTCTCACCGAGGACGACAGCCTTCAGCGCATCCGGACCATCTGCCTTCGCCGACGCGGCAGCGTCGGCGATCTGCTGGGACACGGTGACGAACTCGTCGTTCTTCGCGACGAAGTCGGTCTCGCTGTTGACCTCGACCAGGGCGCCGCCCGAGGTGACGACGAGCCCCGAGGTGGCCTCGCGCTCCTCGCCGCGCTTCTTCATCTTGTCCATGCCCTTGACGCGCAGGATCTCGGCGGCCTTCTCGAAGTCACCGTCGGACTCTTCGAGCGCCTTCTTGCACTCCATCATCCCGGCGCCGGTCAGGTCACGCAGCTTCTTGACGTCTGAAGCGGAAATAGCCATGAGCTTCTTGGATTCCCTCTTGTTAGTTGCGGATCAGGCCTGCGGGGCGTCGCCCTCGGCGGGCGCCTCTGCAGCCTCGGGAGCGTCGGTGACCTCAGCGGCCGGGGCCTCAGCCTCGACAGCGTCCTCGACCGGGGTCTCAGCCTCGACAGCGACCTCGACCGGAGCCTCAGCCTCGACAGCTACCTCGACCGGAGCCTCAGCAGCGACCTCAGCCTCGGCCTCAGCGGGAGCCTCAGCCTCGACGGGAGCAGCAGCCTCAGCCGGAGCCTGGGCGGCGGTCTCCGCAGCCTTGGTCTCGAGGAGCTCGCGCTCCCAGTCAGCCAGGGGCTCCTCGGCGCCAAGCTCCTTGCCCGTCTCGCCCTCGCCGGTCTTCACGCCGGAGCGAGCCATCAGGCCCTCGGCGACGGCGTCGGCGATGACGCGCGTGAGCAGCCCGACAGCGCGGATCGCGTCGTCGTTGCCCGGGATCGGGAAGTCGACCTCGTCGGGGTCGCAGTTGGTGTCCAGGATGCCGATGATCGGGATCCGAAGCTTGCGAGCCTCCTCGACTGCGAGGTGCTCCTTCTTGGTGTCGACGATCCAGACCGCGGCCGGGGTGCGGCCCATCTCGCGGATACCACCCAGGGTCTTGTCCAGCTTGTCGCGCTCGCGACGCATCTGGAGGAGCTCCTTCTTCGTGCGACCGGACGCGGCCACATTGTCGAAGTCGATCTCGTCGAGCTCCTTGAGGCGGTTGATCCGCTGGTGCACGGTCTGGAAGTTGGTGAGCATGCCGCCTAGCCAGCGCTGGTTGACGTAGGGCATGCCGACGCGGGTCGCCTGCTCGGCGATCGCCTCCTGGGCCTGCTTCTTGGTGCCCACGAACATCACGGTGCCGCCCTTGGAGACGGTGTCCTTGATGAAGGCGTACGCGCGGTCGATGTAGGCCAGCGACTGCTGCAGGTCGATGATGTAGATGCCGTTGCGCTCGGTGAAGATGAAGCGCTTCATCTTCGGGTTCCAACGGCGGGTCTGGTGCCCGAAGTGAACGCCGCTCTCAAGGAGCTGGCGCATGGTGACGACGGCCATGGCCTTCGACTCTTTTCTATTTCGGCCTTGCTCAGGCTGTGCCTGACTCGGGGCCTTTCCGGTTGTCGCGGGTCACGGGTGTGCCCGCCCTGACGTTCGGCTCCCGTCCTACCCTCGGCGGTGAGACCGATGGACCGAGGACGAGGCCCGCTGTCGCGGTTGGACGAACGTGCGAAGTACAACCCGTTCGCACGGATTGCCATCGGCGATTCTAGACGAGGGCGCCTCGTTCGGCGAATCGGTCCCCAGCCCCGCTTCTCCACTGTCGGGCCGGGAGCCCGGACCTCCCAGGCCCAGATCCCGGGACGCTTCCGCCATGGTGTCTCTGATCGCTTCCTTCCTGGCCGTCATGGCCGCCGTCAGCGGCTCCTGGCCGCTGGAGCCACAACCGGACGTCATCGCGCCGTTCCAGCCGCCTAGCACCGCCTGGGGTCCCGGCCACCGGGGCGCCGATCTCCTCGGATCTCCCGACCAGCCGGTCCATGCGGCGCTCGCCGGCACGGTGTCCTTCGCCGGCCGCGTGGCTGGCCGCGGCGTCGTCGTGGTGGACCATGGCGCGACGCGTACGACGTACGAGCCCGTGGCCGCCTCCGTCGGTCTGGGCGACGAGGTGGTGGCGGGCGAGGTCGTAGGGACGCTGGAGTGGTTCGGCAGCCACTGCGTGCCGCGTGCGTGCCTGCACTGGGGCCTCATCGAGGAGCCCGACCACTACCTGGACCCGCTGACCCTCGTCTCGTGCATCCCCCGGCCGGTCCGGCTGCTGCCCCTCCACGGTCCGGCGGGGGTGGCTCAGGCTCTCGGGTGTGCCTGGGAGTAGGCCTGCCGGAGCCGGTCGGTCGTGATGTGGGTGTAGATCTGCGTGGTGGCCAGCGAGGCGTGCCCGAGCATCTCCTGCACCGAGCGGAGGTCGGCGCCGCCCTCGAGCAGGTGGGTAGCCGCCGTATGGCGTAGTCCGTGCGGTCCCAGGTCCGGCGCTCCCGGCACTTCTCGGAGCCGGGCGTGCACCAGCGCCCGCACGGCCCGGGGGTCGATCCGCTTCCCGCGGGCGCCCAGGAAGAGAGCCGCCCCCGAGCCGGGCACCGCCAAGCCGGGCCGCGACTCTCTCAGCCAGGTCAGCACCGCTCGCTCCGCGGGCTTCCCGAAGGGCACCGAGCGCTCCTTGCGCCCCTTGCCGAATACCCGGACCACGCGACGCTCGAGGTCGAGGTCATCGACGTCGAGCCCACACAGCTCGCCGACCCGGATCCCGGTGGCGTAGAGCAGCTCCAGGATCGCGAGGTCCCGCCGGCCCACGGGCGAGCCGTCCAGCGTCCGCTCGAGGGCAGCGTCGATGAGCCCCTCGGCCTCGTCCACGCGCAGCGCGGGCGGCAGCGTGCGGTGCGCCTTGGGCGACGCCAGGAGAGCCCCTGCGTCGGTCGACACCCGGCCCGTGCGCCTGGCCCAAGCGGTGAACACGCGGACGGCAGTCGCTCGTCGCGCCATGGTCGTGCGGGCCTTGCCCAACGTCTGCTGCTTGGCGAGCCAGCTGCGGAGCGTCCGCAGGTCCAAGGTCTCGAGCTCCGAGTGGCCGAGCATCGTGGCGTGCTCGAGCATCGCCTGGATGTCACCGACGTAGGCACGGACTGTGTGCGTGGAGAGGTTCCGCTCGGAGACCAGGTGTCGTTCGTACTCCGCCAGCGCAGCCGCCATCGCTTCAGGCAGGTCAGCGTCGTGCACGTCTTCCACCTGACCAGACTACGAAGCGTGGGCCTTCCCGATCCGCCACACGCCGTCGACCGCCTCGGCGAGTCCTGCGTCCCGGAGGATGGTCAGGCTCTCCCTGACCGCAGCCTCCCCCAGAGCGGCCGTCCGGGCGAGCGAAGCCACGGAGACGCCATGGACGACGGGAAGTGCGTCCAGGACGCGAAGCTCCTGCTCCTCGAGGCCGTCGAGTGGCCGCGTCTCGCCCCGCTGGTGCCCCAGGGTGAAGGAGCCGGCCGGGGAGGCCAGCTCGAGGACGTGGCGCCCTTCGGTCACGAGGGCGGCCTTGCCACTCCGGATCAGCTCGTGGACACCCTCTGACGGCGCACTCGTGACCGGGCCGGGGACTCCCATCAGGACGCGGTGGAGACGAGTCGCCCAGTTCGCGGTGTTGAGCGCGCCGCTGCGGACGGCGGCCTCCACCACCACCGTGCCGGTGGAGAGAGCGGCGATGAGGCGGTTCCTGGAGAGGAACCTGAGCCGGGTCGGCGCGCACCCCGGAGGCAGCTCGGAGACCACGACGCCCTCCTCGGCGATGTAGTCGAGGAGCTGCTTGTGGGCGGCCGGGTAGGCGCGCTCAGGACCGCAGGCCAGGACCGCGACGGTGGGTCCCCTCGCTGCCAGGGCACCTCGGTGCGCAGCCTGGTCGATGCCGAACGCGGCGCCGGACACGACCGCGACACCTTCCCGGGCCACCTCGGCGGCGAGCGCCCCGGCCACGCCAGCGCCGTACGACGTGGCCGAACGCGACCCCACCACCGCGACCGAGCGAGCGCAGGCCTCGTCGACCCGGAGCCGCCCCCGCACCCAGAGCCCGATCGGCGCGCCGCCCCTGCGGTTGAGCGGCTCCGCGGTCTCGAGATCGGCCAGGGACGGCGGCCACTCCGGGTCGCCGGGAACGACGAAGCGGATGCCTTGCCGGCTCGCGTCATCGAGGTCGCGGGCGGGATCTAGGCCGCGCAGCCGGCTCGCCACCTCCGTCAGGACGCCCCCGAGGTCGCGCTCGTTGCGCAGGTGTTCGTAGACGACCTCTGCTCCGAGGTCGGCGACCAGCCCTGCCATCCTCACGTCACCGGGCTCGGTGAGCCGGGTCAGAGCCGCACGCGCGAGTCGCTCGCTCACCCGAGCACCTCTCGTCGCAGCGCCTCGAGGGCGAGCGGCTCGCCCGTCCGCAGCTGGACGGCGGTCTCCACCTCGCGCAGCCCAGGTTGCTCGACACCGAGCAGGTCAGCGACCGTCCAGGCCAGCCGGTGCACGCGGGTGCTGCCCCGGTGGGTCAGCCGCCCGGTGTACAGCCAGCGGTCGAGCTCCCGCTGGGCCTCGCCACTCAGCGGCCAGCGCTCCCGCAGCGCTGGACCCGGCACGTCCGAGTTGAGCCGCCAGTCGGTGCCGGCATAGCGGGCCGCCTGCCGGTCCCGCGCACCGACGACCCTGGTGCGGATCTCTTGCGTGGACTCCGGCCGGGCAAGCGGGTCGTTGAGCTCGTGGGGCCGCACCGGCTCGATGTGCCGGGTGATGTCGATCCGGTCGGTGATCGGACCACTGAGCCGCCCTCGGTACCGACGGCGCTGGACCTCGGTGCACGTGCAGCGGTGGTCCCGGCTGGCGGGATGGAAGTCGCCGCACGGGCAGGGGTTGGCGGCCAGGACGAACATGGTCCGGGCTGGGTACGTCGCCGTCTCCTCGCCCCGCGCGATGGTGATCTCCGCGCTTTCGAGCGGCTGGCGGAAGGACTCGATGATGTCGCCCTGGAACAGCGGGAACTCGTCGAGGAAGAGCACGCCGTGGAGAGCCTGGCTGATCTCTCCGGGACGTGTCCGGCCGGTCCCTCCCCCGACCACGCTCGCCCGAGTGGCGGAGTGATGCGGAGCCCGGAAGGGCGGTCGAGTCAGGACCGGCTTCCCCGCAGGGAGCGTGCCGGCCACCGAATGGATGCAGGTCAGCTCGAGCGCCTGCTCGAGAGTGAGATCCGGGAGCAGCCCCGGGATCCGCTCGGCGAGCGTCGTCTTGCCTGCACCCTTCGGCCCGCTCAGCATCAGGTGGTGCCCACCGGCTGAGGCCACCTCGACGGCGTACCGCGCGTCCGGCATGCCCTGCACATCAGCCATGTCGAGGTCGGACAGTCGACTCTCCCCTCGCCACGTGATGCCAGGGAGCGTGGGCAGGGACGCCACCGGCGGCGCGTCCGGAACCGGATGGTCGTTGAGGATGGCGACGACCTGCTGGAGAGAGCGCACTCCGAGCACCATCAGGTCAGGCACCAGCACGGCTTCCTCGACCTGGCAGTCGGGAACGATCACGCACGTCAGCCCGGCCGCGGCGGCAGCCATCGCCATCGGCAGCACCCCCGGAACCGCCCGGAGCCGTCCGTCGAGGGTGAGCTCACCGATGAACGCCGTCCCTCGCGTCGCCTCGGGCTTGAAGGTGCCGCCGGCACCGAGGACTGCCACGGCGATCGCCAGGTCGAAGTGCGGCCCGCTCTTGCGCAGATCAGCCGGGCTGAGCAGGACAGTCACGCGCTTGGTGTTCGGCCAGGTGTAGCCGCTGTTGGTGACGGCTGCCCGGCACCGGTCGCGGGCCTCGCTGATCGACGTGTCCGGCCGACCCACCATGGTCGTCTGGACGGTGCCGTCCGACAGATCCGCCTGTACGTCGATGAGGTGGCCGTGGGCGCCCTGCAGCGAGATGGTGTGCGCGGTCGCGTGCGACATCAGATCCCCCGTGAGTGGTCGAGGCGGACGATCCGGGGGCCGTCGAGCAGCACGCCGACCAGGTCGATCCGCAGGTCACCTGGTCGGACGTCATGGTCCTCGCACCAGCGATGAGCCAGCACGCGTAGTCGAGCGGCCTTGCCCTCGCTCACCGCCTCGAGGGCGGAGCCGAAGCGCTCCGAGGTGCGGGTCTTGACCTCACAGACGACCAGCACGTGCCGGTCGCGAAGCACGAGGTCGATCTCTCCGAGGTCGCACCGCCAGTTGCGGTCGAGCACGACCATGCCTTCGTTTCGGGTGAGGTGGCGGGCGGCGCACGTTTCGCCGTACATCCCTAGCTGGGTCTTCTGCTGGGCCGTCGTGGTCATGGTCGAAGCGTCGTCAGGGACGCCCCCGCTCGAGACCTGGGCGCCGAGCCGCTGGGGACAGGCCCCGTTGGGGACAAAGAAGAACCGCGGCGGGCGAAGAATCGCCCGCCGCGGTCCGATGTCGATACGGCCCGTGGGGGGATACGGCCGTATCGGTTGCAACAGCACCCGGGGGAAGGTGTCTGTCACTCTTGGCGGCGCCCGCACAGGGGGTCGGGTGCCGCAACGCATCAGGTCCGGGGGAAGACCCGATGCGAGTCCTTGTTCATCCTCTCAACGCGGGCTTTGCACAGGTGGCGGTCGGCACTACGAACAGGTCGGCACCGGCGAGGTTGAGCCCGAGGACCGGGTTCACCACGTTGGTGAGCATCGTGTTCACGGCACCGACGATGGGGTTAAGCACGGTGTTCAGCAGCGGGGTGACGATCGTTCCTCCCAGTGGGATCCCGAGCAGCGAGACCTGCGAGGCCGTCACGTTGGGGACCGTCTGCGTTCCCTGCGGCGTCTTGAACATGTTGGGGTGGTAGTACGTCGGCACGGCAAGCGCGTGCGTCCCTGACGGGCTCGGCTGTGCGGTGGAGATCGTCAGGCCGAGGAGCGGAACGCTCGGCAGCAGCAGCGGCTTGACGCCGAGGTTGCTGAAGTCGACCGTGGTCGACGCGAGGTTCTGGTGCGTCAGGTTGAGCGAGACGATGTCGGCCGTGATGCCCGTGCAGTGCACGCTGGCCAGAGTCGCCGTCGCGTTGGCCAGGTTGAACGTCACGCTGATGGTGCCGGTGACGGTCGCCAGGTTGATACCGAGCGCACCGAGCAGCGTGGTGTTCACATTGCCGGTGACCCGGAGCGCGATCTGCGACGTGGAAGCCGAGCCGTCGTCGCAGGCCTGCTGAGGTGCCTCGATGACCGTCAGCTGGGCCTGCAGGTTCGTCACTCCGGGGAGCGTGATGCCGAGGTTCGGGACCGCGACGAAGTGCTCGCCGTCGGACACCATCGCGGCACCGTAGATCAGGTCGAGCACGTCGAAATTCGCGTCGATCGCGGACATGTTGCCGGACCCGACGTCGATGAGCTCGCCCATGTCGATCAACGTGTTCGGGAAGTCCAGCTGCGCGTAGATCGACTGGAGCAGACCGATGTCGGCCGTGTCGGCACCAGGCGTGTTCGTCAGCACCGTGGCCGAGGCCAGCACCAGGTCCCCGAGCTTGACCTGGGACGGGTCGAGCACACCTGTCGGCGACGCGGCGGCCAGCGCGGCGGTGAGGCCGAGCAGCGACACCTTCGCGTCGGCCAGTCCGGAGTAGCCGAGAAGCGTCGTGCCCAGGGCGTCGCCCAGGATCGAGCTGAGCAGCGACGAGTCCGCAGTGGCCAGACGCACGGCGAAGGAGCCCACGCCGAAGCAGGCTTGGTCCTCTTGGGCCGCGACTGCCCAGCTGGTCGCGCCACCGGTACCGCCGGCGAAGTTGAAGTCGGTGGTGGTCCCCGCGGCGATACGCACCGCGCTC
>DATILB010000404.1:0-1705 GCA_035477015.1 Nocardioidaceae bacterium
CTCGTGCGGCATCGAGCCGACACGGGTCGTGGAGTACAAACCGCTCCTGGACGACGCTCTCGACCGCGCCGAGCACCAGCCGGCGGCGTGCGTCGTGCTGCAGCGGCCGCAGGCGGTCGCGACGCTCGTCGAGGGCCGCGACCTGGACTGGGAGGTCGTCATGCGCGCAGGGCGGACGAATCCGGCGCCGGTCGTCGAGGTTGCCGCCACCGACCCGCTGTACGTCCTCTACACCTCAGGCACCACCGGCAAGCCGAAGGGGATCGTGCGGGACAACGGCGGCCATGCCGTCGCGATGGCCTGGTCGATGGCCAACGTCTACGACATCCACCCCGGCCAGGTCTGGTGGGCCGCCTCCGACGTCGGCTGGGTGGTCGGCCACTCGTACATCGTCTATGCGCCGCTCATCGCTGGTGCGACGACGGTGCTCTACGAGGGCAAGCCGGTGGGCACTCCCGACGCGGGCGCCTTCTGGCGTGTCGTCGCGGAGTACGGCGTGGAGGGGCTCTTCACCGCACCCACCGCCATCCGGGCCATCAAGAAGGAGGACCCGGAGGGCGCCTTGATCGCCGACTACGACCTCTCCTCGCTGCGGCACCTCTTCCAGGCGGGGGAGCGGCTCGACCCGGACACGTACGCGTGGGCCGGCCGCACGCTCGGCGTACCCGTGATCGACAACTGGTGGCAGACCGAGACGGGATGGCCGATCGCGTCGAGCCTCCGCGGCCTGGACCCGATGCCGACCAAGCCGGGGTCACCCTCGGTCCCGGTGCCCGGGTACGACGTACAGGTGCTGGACGCGCAGGACGGCGAGGGTGCGATCGCGATCAAGCTGCCGCTCCCACCGGGCACCCTGCCGACGCTGTGGAACGACGACGAGCGCTACGTCGCGTCGTACCTCTCGGCGTACGACGGCTACTACCTGTCGGGGGATGGAGGGCACTTCGACGAGGACGGCTACCTCTACGTGATGGGTCGCACCGACGACGTCATCAATGTCGCGGGGCACCGCCTCTCGACGGGGTCGATGGAGGCTGTGATCGCGGGCCATCCGGCGGTGGCCGAGTGCGCCGTGATCGGCGTGGCCGACGAGCTCAAGGGCCAGGTCCCGCGCGGGTTCGTGGTGCTGAAGGCCGGGATGTCCGAGGACGGCGTCCCCGAGGCCCTCGTGGCGAAGGTGCGCGAGGAGATCGGGCCGGTCGCAGCGTTCAAGGACGTGATGGTCGTCGCCGGGCTGCCCAAGACCCGCTCGGGCAAGATCCTGCGCAAGACGATGCGTGAGATCGCGGACGGCAAGGACCCGGTGGTGCCATCGACGATTGAGGACGCGGGCGTGCTCGAGGCGCTTAGAGGCGCGCTTCGTCGTTGAGCGGGGCGTTGCGCAGCAGCCACACCAGTCCGACAACGGGCAGCACGATGGGGATGAAGCCGTAGCCGATGCCGAAGTCCGACCAGACGGTCTGGTCCGGGAAGGCCTCCGGTTGGGCGAGCGAGAGGGTGCCGACGACCAGGATCCCGGCGAGCTCGACGGTGCAGGCGCCAACGGCGACACGCCATGCGGCGTCGCTGCTCAGCCGCAATGCGACCGAGGCGACTAGGTAGATCAGCGCCGCACCGAGTGAGAGCAGGTACGCCGCCGGCGCCTCGTCGAGCTTCGTGGCGATCTGGACCGTGGATCGGGCGCCGGCCGAGATCGCGAAGACGG
>DATILB010000405.1:0-14110 GCA_035477015.1 Nocardioidaceae bacterium
TGACCCCACTGGTCGCCTGCGTCTGGTCTTGCGGGCCGGATATCGCGGGGCAGTATCCGGCCCGCTACCTCTTCGAGTTCCTGGCGAACCACGGCATGCTCAGCGTCACTGGATCCCCCGAGTGGCGGACGGTGACCGGCGGCTCTCAGCGGTACGTCGAGCGCGCGGCCAAGAACCTCACTGCGGTCCGTACGGCGACGCCCGTGAGGGCAGTGACCCGCGTCGACGGCGGCGTCCAGATCCAGGACGACGGAGACGACGTCCAGACCTTCGACGCAGGGGTCGTCGCCACGCACCCCGACCAGGCACTGGCCCTGCTCACCGACCCCACTCGGACCCAGCGACTCGTGCTCGGTGCCTTCGAGTACTCCGAGAACCCGACCCTCCTGCACGACGACGTCCGCGTGCTCCCGAAGGCCAAGCGGGCTCAGGCGTCCTGGAACTACCTGATGCGCTCCTGCGATGCGTCGGCCTCCGCCGTCGAGGTCAGCTACGACATGAACCGGTTGCAGCAGCTCGCCACCTCCGACCGGTACCTGGTCACCCTGAACGACCCTGGCACGATCCCGCACGCGCACGTGATCGACCGGATGAGCTACCGGCACCCGACGTTCACCCCCGACTCCGTGGCCGCGCAACGCAGGCTCCCCGAGCTCAATGACGGCGTGCTCGCCTTCGCAGGGGCGTACCACGGCTGGGGCTTCCACGAGGACGGCTGCCGGTCCGGCGTACAGGCGGCGGAGAGCCTGGGTGCGTCATGGTGAACCACGCTGGTCGAGCCGGACGCGAGCCCCTAGGCGAGCAACGCGTCGGGACCACTGGTGAGCTACGAGCGAACCGGACCACCGACGACTGCTCGTGGTCCTCTCCAGCCCTCGGACGCCGGTTGGTCTCGACGCGTAGATCGCCCTGCGGGCGATCATCCGGCTCGACCACCGTTCGGGAGGGGCGATGACCACCGTTCCCGCGTGCTACGACGTCGACATCGTGCACCGGCGGCGGACGCCGGTTGACTACACCGTCACGCATCAGATGACGACCTGGCTCGTCGACTACGACGACCCGCCGCGACTAGACGGCCGAAAGCATCGGCTGTGCAGATTCGAGCCGGCCGACCACGTCGACGTACGCGCACTGCTCGACCACTCCCCCGACCAGATCCTGATGCTCGCGCAGCCGCGCGTCCTCGGCTACGTGTTCAACCCGCTCACGGTCTTCTACTGCCTCACCGGCGCCGAGCTCACGCACCTGGTGGCCGAGGTGCGCAACACGTACGGCGAACGCCACTCCTACGTGATGCGGGCCGACGAACTGCGCACCGACAAGGAGCTCTACGTCTCGCCGTTCTATGAGGTCGAGGGCGAGTACACCTTGCGGCTGCCGCTCCCCGACGAGCGGCTGACCGTGTCCGTCACGTTGCACCGCGAGGGTGAGCCACCGTTCGTCGCGGCCATGACCGGCGTACGACGTGAGCGAGCTGATCTCGCCGACGCACTGCGCAGACCACTGGAGACCCGGGCCGTGATGGCCGGGATCAAGAAGCACGGAATCACGCTCTTCCTCAAGGGGCTACGACCAGTCAGGAGACAGGATGACCAGCACCGCAACCGGTCTGGCGTCGACGTTCGTCGTTGATGCTGGCCGCTGGCCAGATGTCGCACGGGTGCCGGACCGGCCGCTGCGCGCGGCGATCGCGCGGCGGCTGACGAGGCGAGCCGTTCGGCGGCTCCCGATCCGCGTCCTGCTGCCCGACGGCACCAACTGGGGCGGCGGGCATGCCGATGACCACGCCTTGCAGCTCGTGCGGCCAGACGCCTTCTTCCGACGCGTCGGCTCCGGCGGGCTGATCGGCTTCGGCGAGGCCTACCAAGCCGGCGACTGGGACAGCGACGACCTCGCAGGACTGCTCACGATCATGGCCGGCGAGCTGTCGACCCTGATTCCCACGAGCCTGCAACGACTGCGTCGCGCGGCGGTCCATCGTCGGCCCGACCACCAGGACAACACCGTCGACGGGGCCCGCGACAACATCCACCGGCACTACGACCTGTCCAACGAGCTCTTCTCGTTGTTCCTCGACGAGTCGATGACCTACTCGTCCGCCCTCTTCGAGGGTGACCCGACGATCGGCCACCCCGACGGCCTGACCACCGCGCAGCACCGCAAGATCGACCGGCTGCTCGACATCGCCTGCGTCAGGGAGGGCGCTCGAGTGCTCGAGATCGGCACGGGTTGGGGCGAGCTCGCCATCCGGGCCGCGGCACGCGGTGCCCACGTCACCACGGTCACCATCTCCGTCGAGCAGGCAGCGCTGGCCCGCGAGCGGATCGCCGATGCCGGGCTGTCCGAACGCGTCGAAGTGCGCCTCCAGGACTACCGCGAGGTCGACGGCGAGTTCGACGCCATCGTCAGCTGCGAGATGATCGAGGCGGTCGGGTGGAACCACTGGCCGACGTACTTCGGCGCACTCGACCGGCTGCTGGCGCCGGGAGGCAGGGTCGGCCTCCAGGCGATCACCATGCCGCACGACCGGATGCTCGCGACGCGCGACACCTACACGTGGATCGTGAAGTACATCTTCCCAGGCGGCCACCTTCCCTCCGTCGAGGCCGTCCACGAGCAGGTGGCCGCGACCTCCCTGCAGGTCACCGACGAGCTGCACTTCGGGCAGCACTATGCAGAGACCCTGAAACGCTGGCGTCGCACCTTCCTGGCCGACGTCGACGAGGTGCAGGCGCTGGGCTTCGACGACGTCTTCCACCGGATGTGGTCGCTCTACCTCGCCTACTCCGAGGCCGGCTTCCGGAGCGGTTACCTCGATGTCGTCCAGTTCGGCCTAGGGAAGCCGGCGCTCTATCTTGTGGGAGGCGGGTTGTCTTTCGAGGAGGGCCGGATGGGCGTCGACCAGGTGCTGGCAAGGCGGAGCGCGTGATCTCTGGCGAGCTTGCGGCCCTCGGGACCGTCGTCAGTGTGCTGCTGCTGACCTCCGTCGCCGCGTCGTACGCCGGAAGGCACAGCGTCATCGACGTGGCCTGGGGGCTGATGTTCGCACTCATCGCCGTGGCCTGCTTCGTGGCGTCCGGCGGGCACGGAGACGACGTACGCCGGTGGCTGCTGCTGCTGATGGCGGGGAGCTGGGGGCTGCGGCTGGCGCTCCACATCGGGGCCCGTCAACGCGGGAAGCCCGAGGACCCGCGCTACGAGAAGCTGCTGCGTGACCGGGGACCGATCTTCGTGGCCCTCATCGTCTACGTCCTGCAGGGGGCGCTGGTGCTGCTGATCGCCCAGCCGGTGATCATCGGCTCGTTCGAGAGCGATCCCGCCGGCCCGCTGGCCTGGCTGGGCGTGGTGCTTTGGCTGGTCGGCATCTTCTTCGAGGCCGTCGGCGACTGGCAGCTCGAGCAGTACAAGAAGGATCCGAACCGTGGGCTAGTCATGGACCGTGGGCTGTGGCGCTACACCCGGCACCCGAACTACTTCGGCGACGCCTGCGTCTGGGTCGGGATCTACCTGGTGGTCGCTGACGCGTGGCCGGGGGCGATCACGATCTTCGCGCCGGCGGTGATGGTCTACCTGCTGGCCTTCGGGTCGGGCAAGAAGGTGCTCGAGAAGCACATGGCCGAGCGACCCGGTTTCGCGGAGTACAAGGAGCGGACTTCCGGCTTCGTGCCGTTACCGCCGAGGGCTTAGAAGACGAGGGAGGCCGGTGGACCTTTGGGAATCCACCGGCCTCAACCCCGCTGGGAGAGTGGAGCTCTCGATTCGAGGGAGGGATTCGAGTGCTCCGTGCTTCTGACTAGGAAAACGGACGAATCGCCCAGAGGTTACGCGGCGATGCATGTGTCCGCCGTCACAGACTCGGAGTGCTTGAACGGAAGGTGCTGGAGCAGCCGCTCCTTCCACGACGGGCGGGCGGGACGAGCGGCCAGCTGGCGGCGGCGGCTCTCGACGTAGCGGAGCATGTCGTTCTCGCGCTCCTGGGCGATCAATCGGGCGAGGTAGATGTTTGTTGTCATGGAACCAATCTCGCCCTAAGGCCCCAGGCTGCACATCGGGAGACTTCCCGAACCTGACCGGCCCAGCTACCTCAGAGGAACGAACCTCCTGGCACTACCTCAGAGATCAGTCGGCGAGAGCGATCCGCGGCAGCTCGATGGCCACCTCGATCGGGTCCCGGAAGCCTTTCACGTGAACGGCGGCGGCCCGCCAGGCTGGAGCCTGACCCACGAGCCGGACGGTGCTCTCGGCAAGCACGATCTCGCCATCCTGAGCCACCGCACACAACCGGGACGCCAGGTTCACCGGGGTCCCCACCGCGGTGTACTCCAGCCGGGACAACGAGCCGATGGCACCGACCGCGCAGTCCCCCGACGCCACCCCGATACCGATGCCGAGCGGCGCCTCCGGGGTGCCATAGGCACCGGTGATGGTGCTGACCGAGGCGATGATCCCGCGCGCCAGGTCTACGCCGATCCGGGCGTGGTCAGCCCGAGGTAGTGGCGCTCCGATCAGGATCAGCGCGCCGTCGCCGGCAAAGTCCTTCACCATCGCCCCGAACAGCCGGGTGGTCTCGATGATCGCGGCGTAGTAGTCGTGCAGCACTGCCGCCATCGCCTCGGCACCGTGGTAGTGCGTGAACGAGGTGAATCCCCGTAGGTCGGTGCATACGACGGTCAGAGGCAGGATCTCGGGGCTGAGAGTCTCCTCGATCCCCCGCCGCTGGATCGTCGCCATCAACTCCGGGGACAGGAAGCGGGCCATGTTCGAGTGCTCGTAGAAAAGCAGCTCCCGCTGCTCCTCGATGATGCGATGGTCTGTGTAGGTGCGCCGCGTCGCGCGCTCGATGCCGAGACAGAGCACGAAACCGGTCAGCAGAGCAGCAGTCGGGAAGAAGATTCCGATCAGCAGCTCGCTCTTGGTCATATCGTCAGCGAGGTACTCGGCGATCACGTAAACCTCGGCGTACGCCATGTAGGAGCCGACGGCGAGGAACGCCATGAGCGGCCGCATCCGGAACATCGTCATGCCGAAGTAAGCCGCCATGGTGAGGCAGGTGGCGGTCACTGCGAAGTCGTCCAGGGGCATAGAGACAGCGATGGCGAGAGCGCCGCCCAAGACGTTGTCCAGGGCAGAGAACGGGAGGATCAACTTGACCAGCTCGTCGCGCGTGGTCAGCCAGGCGCCGAGAAGGTGGCACGCAACCATCGCGGCGATCAGGCCGAGCTCAAGTGCTCCAGCGCTCGGGACCGCGCCGTACGCCACGACGACGAGCGCGCCGGCGGAGGCGATCCCGCCCGCAACCATGGCCCACTTGGTGAACGTGCGGATGTGCTGGAGCCGCCACTGCACGTAGTCCTGCTCTACGGCGCGATCAGCGAAGCGCAGTCCCCAACGCTTCGTTGATACGTCCACGACGACCTCGCCCTTTGGCACCGACCCCCCGGTGGCCTCAGTCTCTCCCTCAGCCGCCCTCCACGCTAGGAAGCGCGCCCGGATGGGTCCAACGTCACACGAGTGCTAGGAGGGGCCAGTTGAAGTCCGCGGCGACCCGATACTGCTTCCGGACGTCGCCGGCCGAGGGGTTGAGTACATGGCCGACCGAGAACATGTGCGCGAGCTGGCCCTTGTCCACAGCGAGCAGCCCGAAGCCGTTGCCGCAGCTCGCTGTCGCCAGTGCGGAGTAGCGGCGGAAACCTGTGCGCTTCACGACCTTGATGCGCAGGTTCCTCGGGTTCTTGACCGGCACCCTGAGGTGCAACAGCGCACCCCGCGTCGTGGTCGCGAACATGATGTCCGTGGCCACACCGTTGATCTTCGGGCGACCGACGTACGCGATCGACTTGAGTCGGAGGCCGCTCTTCAGGACGACCCGGTCGTCGAAGTAGAGACCGCCACCGTTGCTCTTGCGGTACGTCGTGACGCGCGCCAGCTTTCCACCGCCGAATGCGTAGGCCTCCGGGCCGGAGAACGACGCCGTGAAGAGGACTGGCTCGAAGTCGTCCATGGCGAACGATGTGGCGTCGACCGTGAGCCTCTCGGTATCGGCGTCCTTCGTGCGGATCTCGAGCGTGCGCGGGCGACCGTCTCTCGTGACCACCCGGGTGAAGATCACGAAGCCCGCATCCGTCTCGCGCGCGGCCACGATCCCCTGCTGGTAGCCACGGAACTTCAGCGGCGACGACGCGCGATCCGTCGTGATCGTGCTGCTGTCCACCTCTAGCTGGCGCACCCGCTGCTGGGTGTCGATGCCCGTCACGATCGCGTTGCAGACCTGGGCCTGCCGGGCGGCTGACGCCTGCGCTGTCGAGCCGGGAAGCATGAGGAGCGAGGACGCCGTCGCGATCGCCGTGGCTGCTGTCATCGTGCGCTTGTTCTTCATGTGGGTTCCCCAGGGTTCGAAGGTTTCGTAGGGCGGGTCGGACTCGAACCGACGGCCCAAGGATTATGAGTCCTCTGCTCTAACCAACTGAGCTACCGCCCCTCGACGGGCGAGCCTATCTGGATCTACTCGGTGTACCGGTCGCGGGACAGCCGCTTGCCAGCGGCGCGTTCGAGGATCGCACGGAACGCGGGCACATCCGCGGACAGCTGCGCGACCGCATCCGCCGGGAAGTGCAGCAGCTCGGACTCGGTGTCCGCAGTGACGGTCGCGGTCCGGTAGAGACCAGCAACGGTGCCGATCTCGCCGAGGAGGTCACCTTCGCTGGTGGTTCTGATCGGCTCGCCGCTCTGGACGACGTTCAACGAGCCGGAGACGACCACGTAGACACTGCCGTCGGCGAGCTCGTCCTCTTCCGCGAGCACATGCCCGACCTGCACCTCGACCAGCGTGCCCGCCTGGATGACCTGGCGGACCTCCTTCTTGCTCAGCCCGGAGAGGCTCTCCAGCGCGAAGAGACGCTCGAGGCGCGCATCGGAGGAGTCGGAGAACAGCCGCATGGCTGCAAGCCTAGAGGCCGGGGTCCGTGAGCGGTCCGGTGAAGGGCAGCACAGGCAGGCAAGGGATAGGCGCCTTCCGCTGCGGGTCGAGGGTGTTGAGGACGATGGCGGCGCCGATCGGGTCCGATGCGATCTCGAAGTGCTCGGAGAGATCCAGCTCGCAGAAGTCCTGGACCGCGAAGTTCCGCATGCCCTTCGCGCGGCCGCTGTACCAAGGCTGAACCAGCTCGTCGTACTTGGTCATGATGTTGGTGTACCGGATCCCCGGGAGCGCGGGGCCACCCTCACGGACCTGTCGCATGAAGCGCGACCCCGCAGCGTACTGCGCACACGCCGTACAGAACGGCACTTGGTCCTCGTCGAACCCGAAGACGGCTCCGAGGGCAGCGAGGCCATCGGCGTTCTTGGTCCCATGCCAGAGCGGCGCCAGCGAGATGTAGTTGCGCACATGCTGCGCACCGCCCAGGAACTTCACGTACCAGGCCGGCATGATCGTGCCCTCTGAGTGGCCGACCAGGTCGACCTTGCGCGCGCCCGTCGAGCGCAGCACCTTGCGAACGAAGTCGGCGAGCTTCTGGGCGCTGCCCTTCATGCTGGTGAAGCCGCCCGCCTGGTCGAGGACCGGCGGGGCGGACGGCAGGACGCCGTACGTGAGCGCGTAGACGCAGTAGCCGTGGTTCTTGAGCAGTGGGGCGTACGTGCGCCAGTTGGTGTTCTTGTTGCCCCCTGTGCCGTGCACGAGGACCACCGGCCGCGGGTGCTCCTCGGTCGGCTTGCACGTCCAGATGTTCGCCCCCGGCGGGCTCGCGTTGAAAGGGTAGGCGTCGGCGATCGCACCGATCAGGAAGTTGTAGGTGACCGGCAGCTTGTCGGCCGCACCGGCGTTGCCAGGGCTCAGCCCCAACAGCGCGGCAAGGCACGCAACAGCAGCGAGGGTACGACGCAACGGGTTCTCCTAGAACAGGTTCTAGTTACCAAACGAACCATACGCGAAAACGTGACGCGCCCCTAGTGGACGCCGTGTAATGCTCGCGGCATGACCCAGACACCTCCCCCGCTCAAGCCGCTTCCCGAGGACTGGGAACGGGCGCTCGCCATCGTGGCGCACCCCGACGACATCGAGTACGGCGCTGCCGCTGCCATCGCGCGGTGGACCGCCCAGGGCAAGCACATTGTGTACGCCATGGTCACCAGCGGCGAGGCAGGCATCGACGCGATGCACCCGGACGAGTGCCGCCGGGTCCGTGAGGCCGAGCAGATCGAAGCGGCGCGGGTCGTTGGCGTCGAGCAGGTGGAGTTCCTGGGGTTCCCGGACGGCATCATCGAGTACGGCCTTCCGCTCCGCGCTGCTGTGGCGCACGTCGTCCGCCGGCACCGTCCGGAGATTGTCATCACGGGCAATTTCCAGCCCACCTGGGGCCCCAACGCGCTGAACCAGGCCGACCACATCAACACCGGCCGCGGCGTGCTCGACGGGGTCCGCGACGCCGGCAACCGCTGGGTGTTCGCCGAGCAGCTGGTCGACGGCCTCGAGCCCTGGGGCGGCGTACGCGCGGTGTGGGCGGCCAACTCTCCCGACTCTCGCCACGGGGCCGACACCACCGACTCGTTCGACCTGGGCGTCGAGTCATTGGTGGCACACAAGGCCTACATCGACGGCCTCGGCTGGGAGAACTGGGACCCGCGCGAGTTCCTCGAGGGCTTCGGGCGACAGGCTGGCACCCGCCTGGGTACGACGTTCGCGGCGCCGTTCGAGGTCTTCCCACTGGCGTGGGGTGGCGAGGAGGACTGAACGCCGAAGACGGGCCCAGAGGGGCCCGTCTTCGATTTGCTCCCCCGGTTGGACTCGAACCAACAACCCTCCGGTTAACAGCCGAATGCTCTGCCAATTGAGCTACAGGGGATCGGGCAGCCCGCATAGGTTAGCAACTACCCACATCAGGACGAAAATCCGATCCCGAGTTCCTCCCGGACGCTGCGCAGCGCCGCCCGAGCGGCCTCCTGCACGCCGGAATCGTCCGGGTCCAGGTCACGGTCGTACTCGAACGTGAGCGTGACGTCCCCCCCGGCTGGAGGCCTCCTGGCCATCACCGTGAAACCGAGTTCGCTGGTGACCGGCACCCGCCTAGTGAGGACGATGCTCGCCATCACCCGCTCGCGCACCAGCTGGAGAAGCAGGCCGGGCTCGTCGAGCTCGTAGACGAGCACCTCCGGATCCACGAGCATCACGGTTAGCGTGTCGACGTCCGCGTCCCAGTCGGCCCTCAGCACCTGCTCCCAGGGGATCGTCCGGCCCGGGACGACGAGCGCATCGCGAGTCCCGATGACCTCCTCGCCCGACGGTGTCCGCGCCGACGCCAGGCCGGTCCGGCGAAGCTTCACTCGTTGCCGCCGATGGCTCGCTCACGCAGGTTGCGCCGGTGCTGCTCGAGCGCGACGAGATCACCGAACATGCGGTTGTACTCCGTCGCCTGATCGACGGGGTTGGTGCGCTGCAGCTTCGACTTCAGGTCGGCGATCGCCCTCAGGGCGGTCACCTCGAGCAACCGGTAGACGTGGGCCGCTATGTAGGCGCGGTCAGGGTCGCGCGTCGTGCGCAGCTGCTCGACTGCGAGGGCGTTGACGGCGTTCTGGAGGTCCGGATCGGTCGTCGCAGCCCGCAGGGTGTCGACCCAGGCGTCCGTCGCCGAGGAGACTCCCCCGGCCGCGCCGACGAGCTCCCACACAGCGGCGTACGTCGGATGCGTGAAGTCGTTGGTGCCGAGATCCCCGGCCAGGGGGATGACGAGCCCGGGGTACTGGACGACGAGCTTGAGGACGTCGCGCTCGAGGGAGAAGCGCGGGTCGCGCAGGTCCGGGAGGTCGGCACGCTCCTGGGCGACCATGACCTCAGGCGCACGCTGGCTCCGGGCGGCTGCACGTCGGACCTCGGCCCGGGCCTCGTCGATCTCGATGCCGAGCATGCCGGCAAGCTCGCGGGAGAAGGCCTCGACCTTCGACTTGTCGCGGATCGAGGAGACCAGCCTGGCCGCGTCTCGGAGTGCATCGACGCGTCCGTCGGCACGATCCAGGTCGTAGCGCGAGGCGACGTTCGAGAGCACGAACCGGTACAGCGGGATCCGCCGGGCGACCAGCTCACGGACCGCCGCGTCACCGTTCTGCAGGCGCAGGTCGCACGGGTCCAGGCCGCTGGGCTCGACTGCGACGTACGTCTGGCCAGCAAAGGACTGGTCGCGCTCGAAGGCCTTCACGGCTGCCGCCTGGCCGGCAGCGTCGCCGTCGAAAGTGAAGATCACCTCGCCGCGGAACTCGTCGTGGTCCTGCAGCAGCCGGCGCACCACCCGCGCGTGGTCGTCGCCGAACGCCGTCCCGCACGTGGCCACCGCGGTGGGTACGCCGGACAGGTGGCACGCCATCACGTCCGTGTAGCCCTCGACCACCACGGCCTGCGAGGCCCGGGCGATGTCCCGACGGGCGAGGTCGATGCCGTAGAGCACCTGGGACTTCTTGTAGAGCGGAGTCTCCGGAGTGTTGAGGTACTTGGCCTCGATCCGGTCGTCGTCGAAGATACGGCGCGCACCGAACCCGATGGTCTCCCCCGACGTATCCCGGATCGGCCAGAGCAGCCGGCCGCGGAAGCGGTCGTAATGGCCGCGCTGGCCCTGGGCGCAGAGCCCTGAGTTCACCAGCTCGGCATCGGTGAACCCCGCCTGGCGGAGGTGCTTGAAGAGGTCCTCACCGCCGCGCGGCGCGAATCCCAGGCCGAACTGCTCCGCCGCAGCCTTGTCGAAGCCTCGGTCCGACAGGAACTGCCGAGCCGACTGGGCGTCGGGAGTCTGCAGCTGGTCTGTGTAGTAGTCGGCGGCCGCCTTGTTCGCGGCGATCAGCCGTTGCCGCTGGTTGCCGTCACGCTTGGGTCGCTCTTCGCCACCCTCGGTGTAGCGGAGCTGGACGCCGTACTTGTCGGCGAGGTGCTGCACGGCGTCGGTAAAGCTGAGCCCGTCGTGCTCCATGACGAACGAGATGACGTCGCCACCTTTTTGGCAACCAAAACAGTGGTATCCGCGGCCGGGACGCACGTGGAACGACGGGGACTTCTCGTCGTGGAAGGGGCAGAGGCCCTTCAAGGCGCCGCCACCAGCCGACTTTAGCGTGACGTACTGGCCGATGACGTCGGCGAGGTCGGCCTTCTCGCGCAACGTCGCGATGTCTTCCTCGCGGATAAGGCCTGCCACGGAGCGGAGTCTACGTTCTAGTCTCTAGCGAAAGGGATCGACTCCACAGGGGGTACGTCGTGAAGCGCTGGGTACCGGTCGGAATGGCTCTGGTCGTGGCGGGTCTGGTCGGGCCGGCGTCGGCCGCGACCACCTATTTGGCGGTCGAGGACCTCGGCGTCGGGGTCACGGCGCTCAACGTCCAATGCGCCGACCCCTCGCAGTTCACGACCTTCAACTACACGAGCCACGCCGCGGGCCCGGAGACGCCGCCGCTCGGCACGGGCAGCCTAAGGATCGACACCATCACCGGCTACTACTCGGGCATCCAGTTCGGTGGCGCCGACCTTTCGGCCCTCACGCCCGGCTCCTTCGCGGTCACGGCCTACCCCGCAACCGCCGCCGACGAGCCGGTGCACGCTTACGTGCGGGTCAGCACGACCGCCAACGGCGTCTGGGTCGGCCTTGCGTCAACCGGCGACCTGGCCCGTGATGACTGGAACGCCGAGCAGGACTTCACTGCCCTCCAGTTTGACTGGGACAAGGTGACCACGGCCGACGTCCTGGCCGACACGACGATCGCCGACTTCGTCACCGCGAAGGGCACCGGCACCTTCTTCGCGGCTGTCCTCGCGAGCGGCTGCGACACCCAAGAGCCGTACTACATCGACCGCCTTCGCGGTGTGTCGCTCGGCGAGGCGACCACGTGGGACTACGAGAAGGTCTACGCGACGGCGCTGACGAACTCGACGAGCACGGCCAGTGTGCGCGCCGGCAGCGAGAAGACGGTGCTGGGACAGCTCACCTCGACCGGGCTGTTGGTCAACGGGCGGACCGTCCACCTGCTGGCCGACACGTTCCCGCCCGGCGGTGGCTTCACGGACGTCGGCACGGACGGCACAAGCTTCGAGGGGTTCCTGAGCTCGAAGCAGAAGCCCCTGCGCGCCACGACGTACCGCTGGTCGTTCACGGGTGTGACCTACTACGGGCCCTCGACCTCGTCCGACGTGACCGTCCAGGTACGGACCGCAGTCTCCGCGAAGCTGGCCGATGCCTTCCTCAAGCGCGGCGAACGCGTCGTCCTGACCGGCGCGACCAACCCCAAGAAGGCGGGGGTCCAGGTCCAGCTGTGGCGCAAGACCGCAACCGGAGCCAAGCTCCTCAAGACCGGCACGACCAAGTCCGACGGGACCTACCGGCTGGCCAAGCAACTCCTGCGCAAAGGCACCTACAAGGTGTACGTCGCGATCGGCGCCACCCCTGGCAACCTGCCCGGCACCTCGCAGCTTCGGACGACGAAGGTGACCTAGGCTCTCACCACCCCTCCAGGACGGTGTCCTCGAGGATGTCGCCGTCACAGAATCGTTTGTCGAGGGGTTGTCCCTTGATGGTGATGTACGTGCCGTCGGGACAATTCAGCACGCCGACCTCGCCTACGTGTCCCCGGGCTGCGCCGGTCTTCTCGAACGCGAGGACCACGCCAGCCGCCGAGAAGCCTGCGGGGAAGATGAACCGCGTGTAGTCCTCCTCGATCGTGGCATCGCCGGTGAAGATGCTTCCCTGAAGCGGTAGTCCGCCTGTGTCGATCGCGAAGTAGCCGTACTTGCACGACGCCAGTCCCAAATCACAGTCGTAGCTGGCTTGGTCTCCCTCGATGATCAACCGCCGCAGGCCAATCAGCCCAAGCGAGGTCACGCTCCCTTGGACCACGCCATCGACCATCAGGCCGTCAAAGTAGGTGATCGCGATCGGCTCACTCGTGTCGATGCGGACCGATGTGTCGCTGAAGTCCGACACCTGGGACGGGAAGTCCGGCGGGCAACTAGCGAAACACGAGTGGAAGCGCCAGCCCTCGGGGAGTGCAAGGCCGAGGAAGGAGGCGGTTGGGAGCTCGAGCCCACTCGAGCCGGGGGTCACTCCCGCGTGCAGCTTGTTGAGGCTCTCGTTGAAAACACCCACCGCACAGTCGTCTGAGGTGATGCACACGTCGAACTGGGTAGGCATCGGATCCATGAACGCCCGCTTGGTGACCCGGTAGGACCCGTCCCCGTCGAACCACTCGTCGAACGTGAACGCTTGGACATAGGGCTGTTCGAGGCCAGTGCTGTAGCCCTCGACACGATTTCCCGCCAAGCTGGTCAGTCGGCTCTCCACGGTCTTCGACTCCCCGTCGAGATTGCCTGCTGTGCCAGGTCGGTTCTGCGTGCGACTGCGGGTGTGCAGGTCGATCCCCACCGTCTCGGCCACTCGAGCGACAGTGTGCTTGACGGCAGCTCCGGCTTGCTTCTCGATCATGAGGGCTAGGTGCCGGTCCTGCGCGGTCGCGGCGAACTGGACCCTGAGCTCCTCACCACCCCTGTTGCAACAGTCGTCACCTTCGCGAGCGTTCACGTTGACGCGGTTCGTGTCCTTGCGGTAGCTCGTGTAGTCGAAGTTCGTGACCCTCGCGTTGATCACCGCGTCGCTGCCCACCTCGCGGATGAGCAGACCATCCTGGGGCTTGAGTCCGAAGTGATCGGGGAGGCGGATATCGGGACCGTTGGTGAGGAGGAACTCTCCGAAACCGAGTAGTCCCGGGCCTGGAGTGTCCAGCTGAATGACAGCAGTCGTATCAGTTGTCGTCGTGGTCTTGTACTGCCGGATCCAGACGTCATCCTCGATGTCAGGGTCAAAGCACATTGGACGATCCTTGCCTGACTCCCCTCCCTTATTGCACGCTTCAGGCTGAGGCAGCACTTCGGAGGTGGAACTTACGTCAGAGGTCTCCTGCTTCATCAGCGAGATGCGTGTGGGCACGTCGCGCAGCGCGAGGTGGAACTCCTTCACCTTGCTGGATCCGGTCAGGTTGGTGCCGTGGATCTCGACGCTGGGCACCACGCTGGAGGCGGTGTAGTCGAAGGTCGTGGCGTCCTCGCTGCTCGCATCGGGACGCTTGTAGTCAATCAGCACGTCACTCG
>DATILB010000406.1:0-5273 GCA_035477015.1 Nocardioidaceae bacterium
CGGCACGGTCGCCGCCTTCGGCGACGTCCCGGCTCGACCGGCGGGGGGGAACCGCCCGCTCTTGCCGCCGTCAGAGCCGACGCATCGCGGTGGTCAGTACGACGGCCTCCCCCGCCTCGTCGGTGGCGTCGAGGTCCACCAACGCCTCGATGATCCAGTCGTGGTCACCGGCGGGATCGTGAATCGTCTGCCGCACCCGCCAGGTGCGCCCTTCTGGGGTGACCTCGAACAGCGCTGGGCCACGAGCCTCGGCGTCCATGCCGATCGACTCGTGGTCGGTGTAGTACGCCTCCAGAGCCTCGTCCCACGAGGCCCTGGTCATGTGTACGTCGAGCGGTGGGTCGACCCGTTCGGCGGCGGCTCGTTCCAGTGCAGCCAGGGCGTTGACGTTGTCGACGGCGGCGAGGCTCACCCGGCGGAAAACGGCGTTGCGCACCATCACTCGCAGGACTCGTTCCTGCTGCGACAGCAGGCGGACGAGCGTTGGGGCACGCTGGTGTTCGACGGCATGCTCCGGGTCGGTGAGCGCCTCCCATTCGTCGAGCAGAGAAGAATCCGTCTGCCGCACGGTCTCGCCGAGCCACTCGATGAGGTCGTCGAGCTCCGGGGTTCGATGAGTGTCGGGAAGGGTGTTCCGCATGGTGCGGTAGGCGTCGGTCAGGTACCGGAGCACCAGGCCCTCGGAGCGAGCGAGCTGGTACCGGCTGACGAACTCGGTGAACGTCATGCCCTGCTCGTACATCTCACGCACGATCGACTTCGGTGCCAACGCGTCGTCGGGGAGCCAGGGATGGGTCTGCCGGTAGATCTCGTACGTCGCGGTGAGCAGCTCGGCGAGCGGCTGGGGCCACGTCACGTCGTCGAGCAGGGCGATGCGCTCGTCGTACTCGAGGCCGTCAGCCTTCATCTGCGCAACAGCCTCGCCGCGGGCGACGAACTGCTGAGCGAAGAGAACCTGTCGCGGTGACTCCAGGACCGACTCCACGACCGAGACGATGTCGAGCGTGTGGTCGACGGCCTCGGGATCGAGGACGTCCAGCGTGGCGAGTGCGAAGTGCGACAGCGGCTGGTTGAGCGCAAAGTACTCGGGCAGGTCGACGGTCAGGACGTACCTGCGGCCGAAGCTGTCCGTCGTCTCCAGGCGGGTCAGGATCCCGGAGCGGACCAGCGACCTCGCGAGGCTCAGCGAACGACGTACGAGGCGATGCTGATCGCCGGCCTTCTCGTGGTTGTCGGTCAGCAGCCGGCGCATCACCGTGAACGCGTCAGCCTCGCGCGCCACCACGTTGACCAACATGGCGTTGTCGACCTTCATCCGGGACACGAGGGTCTCGGGGATGCCGTTGACCAGCTTGTCGAACGTCTGCTCACTCCAGACGACGGTGCCTTCGGGTGGCTTGACCCGTTGGACGTTCTTGAGCTTCTTCGGGTCGTCTCCTGCCTTGGCGACCCGGCGAGCGTTCTCGATGACGTGCTCGGGGGCCTGGACGACGACGTACCCGATGGTGTCGAACCCGGCCCGGCCGGCACGACCGGCGATCTGGAGGAACTCACGAGTCCGGAGGATGCGTTGCTTGTGTCCGTCGAACTTCGCGAGCCCGGTGAACAGCACGGTGCGGATCGGGACGTTGATCCCTACCCCGAGCGTGTCGGTGCCGCAGATGACCTTGAGCAGCCCTTGTTGAGCGAGCTGTTCGACGAGGCGGCGGTACTTCGGCAGCATCCCCGCGTGGTGTACGCCGATGCCGTTGCGCACGAGAGTGGACAGGGTCCGCCCGAAACCCGACCCGAACCTGAACCCACCGATCACGTCGGCGATCTGGTCCTTCTCCTCCCGAGTCACGGCCTTCAGCGCGCGCAGCGAGGTCGCGTGCTCGACCGCTGCCGCCTGGGTGAAGTGCACGACGTACACGGGTGCCTGGCGGGTGCTCACCAGCTCCTCGAGCGTGTCGGCCAGCGGCGTGACTGCCCAGGTGAAGTGGAGCGGAACCGGTCGTTCTGCCGTGTCCACCACGGTGGTGGGGCGACCGTTTCGCCGGGTGAGGTCCTCGACGAAGTGGTCGACGGAGCCCAAGGTCGCCGACATCAGCAGGAACTGCGCCTGCGGCATCTCGAGCAGCGGCACCTGCCACGCCCAGCCGCGGCCGGGCTCGGAGTAGAAGTGGAACTCGTCCATCACCACGAGTCCGACGTCAGCAGTGGGGCCTTCGCGCAGAGCCAGGTTCGCCAAGATCTCCGCGGTGCAGCAGATGATCGGGGCGTCGGCGTTGACCGAGGCGTCCCCGGTCAGCATGCCGACGTTGTGAGCGCCGAAGATCTCGCACAAGGCGAAGAACTTCTCGCTCACCAACGCCTTGATCGGCGCCGTGTAGAAGCTGACCCGATCAGTGGCCAGTGCAGCGAAGTGCGCGCCGGTGGCCACAAGCGACTTTCCCGAACCGGTCGGCGTCGCGAGGATGACGTTGTTCCCGCTCAGGATCTCGATCAGTGCCTCGTCCTGATGTTCGTACAGCGTCAGGCCGGTGTCGGCCACCCAGGCCGTCAACTCCTCGTACAGCCGGTCGGCGTCTGCCTCAGCTGGGGGAGGAAGGCGCGACGAGAGCTGCCTCATCGAAGGCTTGTCCTCTCGTCGTGATCGTGGTGAGTGTCTCCCTCAGCCGACGGCGCCGTCCCGCTGGTCGAGGGAGTCGAGCCAGCGGCGCGCTCCGATCCGATCGTAGAGCTCGCGGGCATGCGCGAGCAGGGCGGCTGCTTCGGCTTCGCGGCCCTGCTGCTTCAACCAGGTGCCGTAGTCGGCCGATGTGTGTGCCTCGTACAAGAGCGAACCCCAGGTGAGCGTGCTGTCGAGCGCGTCGGTGTACTTCTGCTCGATCTCGTCGGTGGACATCGAGCCGAGCTCGCCGAGGACTGCCTCCAGACGAGTGCGTTGAGCGACCACTCCAGTCGGCCACGGGCTCTTGCGAGGCTCGACGTACGTGAGTAGTTCGGCAAGCGCGTCCGGCTCGCCCTGCTCGCGGACGATCTCGGCCGCTTGGACCCAGGTCGGCCAGAAATCCGAGATGGTCGCCGAAGCCTCGCGGGAGCGTCGTACCGCGTCGAGCGCCAGTGAGGTGGCCTCGGGAAGCCCGGCCACCAACGCATCGAGTGCTCGGCCCAAGAGGTACGACGCCCGCCACGCCGGATCTTCGATCGCCTCGGGGTCCGGTCCGAACAGGTCTGCGGTCGAGGGGAGGGTTCCACCCCGGGCGAGGGTCATCGCCCGCAGGCGAACATCGCCCATCACGTACGTGGAGCGGAGCACATCCTCGAGGCTGGCCAGCTCAACGGCCTCGTCCCACTCCCCAGCCAGTTGCAGGGCCAAGGAGAGGTTCGCCTGGGCGTAGGTCAGCACATCCGGTTCGCCGAGCTCGGTCGACGCCGCGACGGCTTCCCGGCCGTGCTTGATCGCCGCGCCGACATCCTGGAAGGAGAACAGGTCCGCCAGGTTGAGCAAGGCAATGCCGCGTGGTCGGAGGGCCCGATGCGCTGCGGACAGCTCGGCGGCGTGCTGGAAGAGGATCGAGGCGACGTACGGCATCGTGTTCGTGGTGGCGATCGCGACCCCGTTCAAGGTGTCGCCGATCAACCGTCGATCCCCCAGGAGCTCGGCGAGGGCCAGACCCTGCCAGGCGAGGCGCGAGCACTCCTCGGAGTCGCCGGCCGCAAGAGCGACCGAGAAGCCCGCCTTCAACAGGCCGACACGGGCGCGCAGGGTGTCTGTCTCGTCGGGAATGCGGTCCAGCAGCTCCATGATCACGCCCCTGGCCCGGCCGTAGTCGGCACTTTCGCCGTAGGCGATCGCTCGCGCCAGGTCTTCGGCCGGGCCTGCGGCCGACACCGCGTCGCCGGTCGCGTCGAAGCCCTTGAGCGCCTCGGTCGCATGCTCGATCGCACCGTCGTGATCGCCTGCCAACCGGAGCTGCCGGGAGAGCTTGCTCTGGATCGTCAACCGGCGCTCCGGCGCCGACCGAGCCAGTGCCTTGGCCAGGTGGGCGGCCGCTTCCCGCGGGGCACCGAGGGACGAAGCTCGATCCGCCGCTCGCTCGAGATGGTCGGAGGCGGCTTGGGTCAGGTCAGGCACGTCGGCATCGGCCGGCACTGCGTCGATGGCATCCAGATAGTGCTGCGCGATGATCGGAGACAGTTCGTACGCGTCGCTCCGCGTCTCCAGCTCGGCCTCGAATGCCCGAGCAACCCTCAGGTGGGTCGCCTTCCTGTCACGCCGCGACAACGTCCCGTAGGCCACTTGTCGCACAGCCCCCTGGACGAACCGGTAGTCGCCGAAGTCCGAGCTCAACCGGTCGGTCTCGCGGCGGATGACCTCGCGCCGGACTAGCCCCGCGACGGCCTGCTCGAGGTCCGGAACGTCGGCACACAATGCAGCCAGCCCCTCCGCGGAGAAGGCGAGGCCGAGCACGCTCGCCCGGTCGACGATCTTGCGCTCGTCGGCCGGCAACGTGTCCAGGCGCGCCGCGATCAGCGCTTGCAGGCTGGCCGGTGCCGTCAACGCACCCAGGTCGACGGCGTCGGGATCACTGAGCACGTAGTGCCCGTCGCGCGCTTCCACGAGGTTCTGATCGGCAAGCGCGCGGACCGTCTCGATGGCATAGAGCGGAATGCCCTCGGACCGGGCGACGAGCTCGTCCCGGATCGGTTGTGGCACCCCGACGATCATCGCGTCGAGCAGAGTGGTCATCTCAGGGGACGTCAGAGGCTCCAGATGGACTGCGGTCACGCGCCGGTTGCTGATCAGCGCGGGATGGTCCGTCAGGAGCTCAGGGCGCGCGAGGGCCAGCACGAAGACCGGGTAGTCGGCGGCGGCGAGCAGGTGTTCCAAGAAGGCCAGCAGGCCGTCATCGGCGTACTGCGCATCGTCGACGACGAGCACGATCGGCTGCGGCTTCTCCGCCTGCCAGAGCCCGACGTACTTGAAGAACGCGGTCCAGGCGGAGAACAGCTCCTCGCGCGGGAACGAAGCGCCCGCCTCGAGGCCGAGCAGTGCAGCCAGCCGCGGCTCGAGCCAGGCCTGTTCAGCTGGGTCCGGCACGCAGGCAGCCAAGCCACGGCTCAGCAGGTGGCGGCTATCGGTGCCGGTCTGATCGTCCGCATCAGCAAGGATGGCGAGCCGGCCCCGGACGGCCTCGGCCTGCGCGTAGTAGGCGACGCCTTCGCCGTACGTCAGGCATCGGCCGCGGTGCCAGAGCACGTTGGCCTCGAAGCCGTCGACGTACTTC
>DATILB010000407.1:0-12339 GCA_035477015.1 Nocardioidaceae bacterium
GCTTCGGCGACGCGACCGTCCCGCTCGACGAGGCGCTCGTCCAGGCGGTCGTCGACGTGTCCGGCCGTCCATACTGCGTGCACACCGGCGAGCCCGAGGGTCAGCAGTTCGTCACGATCGGCGACCAGTACCTCGGCTCGCTGACCCGGCACGTCTTCGAGACGCTTGCTTTCCACGGGCACCTCGCTCTCCACGTGCGCGTGCTGTCGGGACGCGACCCGCACCACATCGTCGAGACGCAGTTCAAGGCGGTCGCGCGCGCTCTCCGTGACGCCATCGCCCTCGACCCGCGTGAGACCGGTGTGCCCTCGACGAAGGGCAGACTCGATGGCTGAGCGGCGAAGCCACCGGTCGGTGGTTGAGGTGCGAGCGAAGCGAGCCTCGAAACCGTGACCTCTGTAGTCGTCTTCGACTACGGCTCCGGCAACATCCGTTCGGCAGTCCGTGCTGTCGAGCGCGCCGGTGCCGACGTCACGCTCACCCGCGACCGGCGTACCGCCGAGGAGTGCGACGGGCTGCTCGTCCCGGGCGTCGGTGCGTTCAAGGCCTGCGTGGACAGCCTCAGGGCTGCTCACGGTCACGAGATCATCGGCCGGCGGCTCGCGGGCGGCCGTCCGGTGCTCGGGATCTGCGTCGGCATGCAGGTCCTGTTCAGCCACGGCGTCGAGCACGGCGTCGACTCCGAAGGGCTCGACGAGTGGCCCGGCGTCGTAGAGCGTCTCGAGGCACCGGTCGTGCCGCACATGGGCTGGAACACCGTCGACGTGCCCACGGGGTCGATGCTGTTCGACGGAGTCGAGGACGAGCGCTTCTACTTCGTCCACTCGTACGCCGCGCGCCGCTGGGAGCTGGAGACGAACGGCCGCACGCGTGAGCCGCTGGTGACCTGGTCGACGCACGTCGAGGACCGCTTCGTCGCAGCCGTCGAGAACGGCCCGCTGTGTGCGACCCAGTTCCACCCGGAGAAGTCCGGCGACGCCGGCGCCCGGCTGCTGAAGAACTGGGTCGCCAGCCTCTGATGGCGAAGGAACGAGCGATCCGCAGGGCCGAGCGGGAACGCGAGGCTGCCATCAAGGCCGCCGCGCGAGCCGCGGAGGCAGAACGACGGGAGCGTCGGGACGCCCGCAAGCGAGCCATGACGGCGTGGGTGCCCAAGGTCGGAGTCGGGAAGCACCAAGGCGTGCTGGCCCGTCGACGCCGGATCCAGAACTTCGTCCTGGTGGACCTGCTTCTGGTGCTAAACATCGTGACCTGGTTCGCGACCGACAACTGGAGTACGCGCGTCCTCGTCCTGGTCGCCAGCGCCCTCTGCTTCCCGGTCCTCAAGACCCTGCTCTTTCCGCGCTGACCGCCGCATAGGGTTCTCGCATGACCGCCTACCTCGAGCTGCTGCCTGCCGTCGACGTCCAGGGCGGCAAGGCTGTGCAGCTGGTGCAGGGCATCGCCGGGTCCGAGAAGACGTTCGGCGACCCGGTGGAGGCTGCGCTGCGCTGGCAGACCGCCGGCGCCGAGTGGATCCACCTGGTCGACCTGGATGCGGCGTTCGGCCGCGGCCACAACCGCGAGCTGCTCGCCGAGATCGTGGGTCGACTGGACCTCAAGGTGGAGATGAGCGGCGGCATCCGGGACGACGAGTCGCTCGAGGCCGCGATGGCCACCGGCTGTCGTCGCGTGAACATCGGCACCGCGGCGCTCGAGCAGCCCGAGTGGTGCGCGAAGGCGATCGCGACGTACGGCGACCGGGTGGCGGTTGGTCTCGATGTTCGTGGTCGCACGCTCGCGGCCCGTGGCTGGACCAGCGAGGGCGGCGACCTCTACGAGGTCCTCGCACGTCTCGACAGCGAGGGTTGCGCCCGGTACGTCGTGACCGACGTCAACAAGGACGGCATGCTCCAGGGTCCGAACCTCGAGCTGCTGGCCAACGTCTGTCAGTCCACCGACCGGCCCGTGGTCGCCAGCGGCGGGATCACCGAGCTCGACGACCTGCGCGCGCTGATGGTCATGGTCGAGCAGGGCGTCGAGGGCGCGATCGTGGGGACAGCGCTCTACGAGGGCCGCTTCACCCTGGAAGAGGGCCTCGCTCTGACGAGGCCGGCATGACCCTCGCCGTACGCGTCATCCCCTGCCTCGACGTCGACGCGGGGCGGGTCGTCAAAGGCATCAACTTCAAGGAGCTGCGTGACGCGGGGGACCCCGTTGAGCTCGCGAAGGTGTACGACGCCGAGGGCGCCGACGAGCTGACGTTCCTCGACATCTCGGCCAGCCACGAGGGCCGGTCGACGACGTTGGAGATCGTGTCCCGCACCGCCGAGCAGGTGTTCATCCCGCTGACCGTCGGTGGTGGCATCGGCTCGGTCGAGGACGTGGACCGGATGCTGCGTGCCGGCGCGGACAAGATTGCGGTCAACACCGCGGCCATCCGACGCCCGGAGCTGATTCGCGAGATCGCCGACCGCTTCGGCAACCAGGTCCTGGTGCTGTCGGTCGACGCACGCCGTGCCGGGGGGACGCCGAGCGGCTACGAGGTGACGACCCATGGTGGCCGTCAGTCCGCGGGGATCGACGCCGTCGAGTGGGCAGAGCGCGGCGCGGAGCTCGGCGCAGGGGAGATCCTGCTGAACTCCATGGACGCCGATGGCACTCGAGACGGCTTCGACCTCGAGATGCTCCGCGCCGTCCGCCGCGTTGTCGACGTACCGGTCATCGCGTCCGGGGGTGCGGGAGCCACCGAGCACTTCCCGCCGGCCGTCGAAGCCGGCGCCGACGCGGTGCTGGCCGCCAGCGTCTTCCACTTCGGGACGCTACGCGTCAGCGACGTGAAGAAGTCGCTGGGCGACGCCGGGTTCCCGGTCCGCTAGTCCTTCTTGGCGGACGAGCTCTTCTTGGCCGCCTTCTTCGCGGGCGCGTTCATGGCCGGCTGCTTCTTCGAGCGCAGCTTGATCGGGGCGCCCTGCTTCCTCTGGACCTCGAACAGGTCGATGGCACTCACCAGGTCGACGAGCTTCGCGTACCGCCAGTTGCGAGAGTCGAACTCGGGCGCCTGCTTGGCGATGTGCGAGCCGACGGTCGACAGGTGTGCCCAACCATCCTCGTCCGACGCGGCCTCGATCGCGGCCCTCACCAGGCTGACGAGCTTTCGGTCGGCCTTCAGCTCCTGGCCGGTCGGTCTGGTGCTCGCCGTGGTGGTCGGCTGCGCTGTGTCGGCCGGGGCGCGCAGGACGTCCATGTAGATGAACTTGTCGCAGGCCTTGGTCAGCGAGTCCGGCGTCTTGCGTTCGCCGAAGCCGTACACCTTGAGCCCCGACTCCCGGATCCTCGACGCGAGGCGCGTGAAGTCGCTGTCCGACGTCACGATGCAGAAGCCGTCAAACCGATTGGTGTACAGCAGGTCCATCGCGTCGATGATCATCGCGCTGTCGGTGGAGTTCTTGCCCGAGGTGTTCGCGAACTGTTGCATCGGCTGGATGGCGTGCGAGACCACCATCGACTTCCAGCTCTTGAGGTGATCGGTGGTCCAGTCGCCGTAGGCACGCTTGACGGAGGCGACGCCGTACTTGGCGATCTCGGAGAGAAGCGCGTCGCACTGGCTCGGCGTCGCGTTGTCCGCGTCGATCAAGACGGCCAGCTTGTCGGACTCCATTATTTCGGGCATGCCCGACAGCGTAGGCCGCACGTTAGAACGCCAGGACCCTTCAGACTCCGAGCGACGTGTTCTTGAGCAGGGCGATGTCCTCGTCCGACCCGATCAGCTCGACCCGAGCCTGGTCCTGCCGGCCGTAGATGAAGAGCGCGAGCTCTTCGGGCATCCCTGTCACCATCACCGAGCGTTCGCCGCCCTTCAGCACGACCGTTTCGTTCGTGTCCTGGCGCGTCATGGAGATGCCGACCTTCGCGTTGCGGGCGAGGCCGCGGCCAGCACTCTTCACACCCCGCCAGAGTGCGTCCTGGATGCGCGGGGACAGCCCCCGAGGCTTCCACTCCGGCTGGGCTCGAAGGATGTCCTCGTGGTGGACGAAGTACTCCATCGCGTTGAGCAGCCGGTCGACGGGCTTCAGCCTGAACGGCGAGTGCACGGGAGGCCCCTTGCGCAGACGCTTCACCAGCGTCTCGAAGTCGTTGTTCCTCTCGAGGCGGGCCATGCCACGGTCGGTCAGCCCCGAAAGCGGTGGCACCACGATGCCCACGGCGGACAGACTGCCGTCACGGAGCACCAGGTGGGCGATGAGGTCCTTGACGTCCCATCCGCCGCACAGGGTCGGGGCCGCGGGCCCCAGCTCCAGGGCAAGGTCGCAGAGGGCGGTTCGTTCGGCTGCTGCCAAGTAGGTCACCACTCGATCGTAGGGTGGAGACAACCGATGACAGAGAGGACCCTGACGTGACCTTCGCCGCGCGCCTGGGTCCGAGCCGCGCGAAAAGTACCCTGCGCGACGGGTTCAAGGTCCTCGGAGTCGGCATCCGCACCGAGAAGCGCGTGTTCGTCATCGCCACGATCGGCAGCCTGATCTTCGGCGCGCTCACGGTCGCGGACGCCTGGGTCCTGGGCTGGGCCACGGACCACGTCGTGCTCCCGGCCTACAAGACGGGGACGACCGACGCGGGCGGATTCGTCGCGGTCGCGGCTCTCTTCGTCGGAGTCGCGCTCTTCCGCGCCGTGGGCATCATCGCGAGGCGTGTCGGGGCGGGAGTCATGCAGTACCGCCTGATGGCTCGCGATCGTCGAGCGGTCACGCGCCAGTACCTCGACCTACCGATGTCGTGGCACCAGCAACACCCCACCGGGCAGCTGCTCTCGGTAGCGAACTCGGACACGGAGGCTTCCTGGGCGCCCATCGCACCTCTGCCGATGGCGCTCGGCACCGTAGCGATGATGGCGATCGCGATAGGCGGGATGTTCGTCGCCGACGCAGCCCTGGCTGTGCTCGGGACGATGGTCTTTCCCCTCGTAGTGCTCGCGAACATGCTGTACCAGCGCGTGCAGTCCCCTCTGATGACGCGTGCGCAGGCACTCCGCGCCGAGGTCAGCGAGGTGGCCCACGAGTCCTTCGACGGCGCCATGGTCGTCAAGACCCTGGGCCGCGAAGCTGAGGAGACGGCACGGTTCGCGGCCAAGGCCCGGCAGCTCCAGCAGATCAACATCCGCGTCGGTGCCGTGCGCGCAGTCTTCGACCCAGTTCTGGAGACGCTTCCGTCGCTCGGTGTCCTCGCCGTGCTCGCGGTGGGCGTGGTGCGGGTCCGCAATGGCACGAGCGAGGCGGGGGACGTCGTCGAGGTCGCCTACCTGCTCAGCATCGTCGCGTTCTACATCCGGTCCCTCGGCTGGCTGATCGGCGAGTTCCCCCGCAGCGTGGTCGGGTTCGAGCGCGTGCGAGCCGTGCTCGGGGTGCGAGCAGACATGTCGTACGGCGACCGCGACCTCCCCACGGGCGCTGGCGCGCGGATCGACGTACGTCGCCTGGGCTACCGCTATGACCCGGAGCAGGCTGTTCTGGAGGACCTGACGTTCACGGTCGACCCCGGCCGAACCGTGGCTGTGGTCGGAGCGACCGCTTCGGGCAAGACCACTCTGACGAGCCTGCTGTTCCGGCTGGTCGACCCCGATGCGGGCACCATCGAGATCGACGGCGTCGACCTCCGCACCCTCCGGCGCGGTGCGCTCGCGGGGCACGCGGCTCTGGTGCCACAGCAGGCCTTCCTCTTCGAGGACACCATCCGCGGCAACGTCACGCTGGACGCCGACCTCTCGGACGAGGCTGTGTGGGCCGCGCTCCGGGTGGCACAGGCGGACGGCTTCGTCGCTGCCCTGCCCCAGGGTCTCGACAGTCGGCTGGGGGAGCGGGGCACGACCCTGTCCGGTGGCCAGCGTCAACGGCTGTCCCTTGCCCGGGCACTGGTCCGCGACCCGCGCCTGCTCGTCATGGATGACGCGACCAGCGCGGTGGACCCGGAGGTGGAGGCTCGGATCCTCCAGGCCCTGCGCCAGCGTCAGGGTGCGACCGTGGTGGTGGTCGCCTACCGCAAGGCCACGATCGCGCTGGCCGACGAGGTGGTCTACCTGGCCGAGGGGCGGATCGCCGACCACGGCACCCACGCAGACCTCATCGCACGCAACGCCGGCTACGCCGACCTCGTCAACGCCTACGAGAAGGTCACGGGCGACGAGGACGAGTCCGAGGAGGTGCCTGCGTGAGCACCGAGCTCGACACCGGTGAGCGGATCTCCGGGTGGGCCACCTTCCAACGAGGGATCGAGCTGTCTCCCGAGCTGCGTGAAGGGTTCCTCGGCACGTTGGGCCTTGCCGTGGTCAGCACCATCGGACGCATCGTCGTGCCGATCGCCGTACAACAGACGCTCGACCACGGCATCAACGCGCCCGGCGGCCCGGACACGGAGTTCACAACCCGCATGGCGGCGCTGGGGCTGGTGGCAGTGGTCGTGACCGCCGGGGCGTCGTACCTGATGACCGCCCGGTTGTTCCGCGCTGCCGAGCGCGGACTCGCGACCTTGCGGATCAAGGCCTTCCGGCACGTGCACGACCTGCCGGTTCTCACCCAGAACACCGAGCGTCGCGGCGCCCTCGTCTCCCGGGTGACGAGTGACGTGGACCAGGTCTCTCAGTTCCTCGTGTTCGGCGGCATGATCGCGATCGTCAGCATCGGCCAGATCACCGTGGCTACTGTCGTGATGGCGATCTACTCCTGGCAGCTGACGATCGTCGTCTGGCTCTGTTTCCTCCCGCTGTTCCTCAGCCTCCGGTCCTTCCAGCGCCGGCTCTCGGTCGCGTACTCCTATGCGCGCCGGCAGGTCGGCGTGATGCTCAGCGCCATCTCGGAGCCCGTGGTCGGCGCGGCTACGGTGCGCTCGTACGCCGTCGAGGGGCGGACCCAGGACCGCATCGACACCGCCATCGACGCGAACATGCGCGCGTCCATCCGGGCCCAGAGCTACACCGCCTTCTCGTTCTCCCTGGGCGGGATCTCCGCGGGATTCGCGAACGCCGGCGTGATCATCGTCGGTGTCCTGCTGGGGGTGGACGGCGACATCACGGCTGGCAAGGTGCTGGCCTTCGCCTTCCTGGTCAACCTTTTCGTCGGGCCTGTGCAGATGGGCACCCAGGTGCTCACCGATGCGCAGAACGCCTTCGCCGGCTGGCGGCGCGTGATCGGCATCCTGGACACCCCGGCCGACGTCGTCGATCCCGGGGCGTCGGGTACGACGCTTCCGCGCGGCCCGGTCCGCATCGACTTCGACCGGGTCGGATACGCCTACCCGGGCGGCAAGCCGGTCCTGCACGACGTCCACCTGACCATCGACCCGAACACCCGCGTCGCCGTCGTGGGTGAGACCGGATCAGGCAAGACGACCCTCGCCAAGCTGCTGACGCGGCTCATGGACCCGACCACCGGATCGGTCCGCCTCGACGGCGTCGACCTCCGCGAGGTTCCCTTCGACTCCCTGCGGGACCGCGTGGTCCTGGTGCCGCAGGAGGGCTTCCTCTTCGACGACACGCTTCGCGCGAACACGCGCTACGGGCGGCTCGATGCCACCGACGACGACGTCTTCACGGCGATCCGGGAGCTTGGGCTCCACGACTGGCTGGAGACGCTGCCCCGGGGACTCGACACCATGGTCGGGCAGCGCGGTGAGTCACTCTCGGCGGGTGAGCGTCAGCTGGTCGCACTCGTCCGCGCGCATCTGGCGGACCCCGACCTGCTCGTGCTCGACGAGGCGACGAGCGCTGTCGACCCGGCGCTGGAGATGCGGATCGCCGCGGCTCTCGAGCGACTCACCACGGGCCGCACCTCGGTCACCATCGCGCATCGCATGAGCACCGCGGAGCAGGCCGACGAGGTGGTCGTCGTCGATGCCGGGCGGATCGTCCAGCGGGGACCTCACGCCGTACTGCTCCGCGAGGGTGGGGTCTACGGGCGGCTGCACGCATCGTGGGTCGCGCAACACTCGTTGGGGTGAGTCCGGGACAATGGCCCGGTGAGCTCCCTCGACCCCGCCATCGCAGACCGCCTCAAGCGCGACCCCCAGGGCCTGGTGCCCGCGGTGGTGCAGCAGCACGACACCGGTGAGGTGCTGATGCTCGGTTGGATGGACGACGAGGCGCTGCACCGCACACTGACCACCGGGCGTTCGACGTTCTGGAGCCGCTCGCGCCAGGAGTACTGGGTGAAGGGCGAGACCTCGGGCCACCGTCAGCACGTCAAGGAGGTTCGCCTCGACTGCGACGGCGACACCCTGCTGGTCAAGGTGGACCAGGAAGGACCCGCCTGTCACACCGGTGCTCGCACGTGTTTCGACGAGGGCATGCTCGGTGGCTGATCGCCGTACCTTCTGGCCGACGGTGCTGGTCGGTGCCGGTGTGTCCGCACTGGCCGCCGTGGGCGCGGCACGTCCCTGGGCCACTGCTTCGAACTCCGCACCCGATGCGGCCAAGGGCTCAGACGTGGCACCACTCGCGCTGGCGCTCGCCTTGGTGGCGCTGGCCTCCTGGGGTGCCGTACTCGTAACCAGACTGCGGGGTCGTCGGGTTGCTTCCTTGCTGGGGCTGCTCGCGTCCGCTGGCGCAGCGGCTGTGGTCCTGCTCTCACGCGAGGAGGCACAGGATGCCGCCGAGGCGAACACGATCGGGCCGGCGTGGCGCGCCAGTGCGTCGATCACCGAGTGGTTCTACGTCGCCGGCCTCACGTCGGCAGTAGCGGGCTTGCTGTTCCTCGCTGCCCTGAAGTGGGCGCCCGGTTGGCCCGAGATGGGCACCCGCTACGACGCGCCGAAGACCGAGCAGTCCGACCAGGCCGACCTGTGGAAGTCCCTTGACGAAGGTCACGACCCAACGGCCTGACCCAGGCCCTAGGATGACCCCTGAGCAACCGCATCACGACGAGGAGACCCTTCCCATGTCTGACAGCCATGGCAACACCCCGGCCGCCTGGAGCGCCGTGACGATCATCCTCCTCGGCTTCGTGCTGGGCGGGCTCGCGCTCGTGATCGCGAACTGGCCGCTCTTCTGGATCGGCGTTGCCCTGGGTCCGATCGGTGGTCTCGTCGGCTTGGTCATGTCAAGGATGGGTCTCGGCACTGAGCCGGTCAGCCGCTGAGGCACCTGCCACGGACCAGCTCCTAGCCACTACGGGGCGCGCTCGTCGCGTCCGTGGACCGGTTCTCTTTGCGGCGGGCGTGACCGCCGCGACCGTTGCCCTGCACTTCCGCGACCCGCACGACTCCGGAAGCTGGGGCGTCTGCCCACTCTTCGCCGCGACCGGGATCTACTGCCCCGGCTGCGGGGGACTCCGTGCGGTCAACGACCTGACCAACGGCGACGTGTGGGCCGCAGCCTCGAGCAACCTGCTCTTCGTCGCCTCCGTTCCCGTGCTGGCCTTCTTCTGGGCGCGCTGGCTTCGACGGAGCTGGCGCGGCGAACCGTTGGGAGACGTGAGCCGCCCCTGGCTCTTCACCTCGGTGCTGCTCGGTGTGGTCCTGATCTTCTCCGTCGTCCGCAACCTGCCGTTCGGTTCCTGGCTGGCGCCCTGAACACGAAAGGCCCGACCGGTTCAACCGGCCGGGCCTGTCTCGCAGCGTGGGTCAGGCGTTACCGAAGTCGTAGTACATCTGGGTGTCCCCGGTCGAGAAGGCGATGATCGTGAAGATCAACGCGAGCACCCCGAGCACGAGGCCGATGATGCCGCAGATGAAGCCGGCCTGGGCCTGGCCGTCACCGGTCTGCATTCCGCCGGATGCCTGGATCTCCTGCTTCGCGGTCCTGCCCAGGAAGACCGCCGTTCCGCCCAAGGCCAGCGGGATCACCGGGCAGCACCAGCACAGCACGATGGAGGCGATACCGGTGATCATCGCCCACAGCGCCTTCTGGTTGGAGCGAGGCGCACCGCCCGGGCCACCCGGGTAGTTCGGGTACGCGGGGTAGCCGCCACCGGGCGGCGGAGGCAGGTACCCACCACCGGGGGGAGGCGGGTAGCCACCACCGGGCGGCGGGGGCGGAGGCGTGTACCCACCACCGGGCGGCGGGGGCGGAGGCGTGTATCCACCACCGGGCGGCGGGGGCGGGGGCGGGGTCGAGCCGGGGCCCTCCGGGGGCGGCGGCGGGTAGTCGGACATCCGAGCATCTCCTAGTCGGTGCGACACGCGTTTGAAGGGCGAGGCTACATCGCCGAGCACCGGACCTGCGGGGAGTCGGTGTGGTCGTTCGTGAGAGCCTAGGGACGCACGCGTTCCGCGGACCTGAAAGAGAGTGCCATGTCTGTCCTCGACGAGATCATCGACGGCGTACGCCTCGATCTCGCCGAGCGCGAGGCGCTTGTGCCACTGGACGACGTGAAGGCTGCCGCCCGCCGTGCGGCCGAGGCATTGGATCCGATGCCGACGTTCCGCGCCCCGGGGATCAGCGTGATCGCCGAGGTCAAGCGGTCCAGCCCGAGCAAGGGCGCGTTGGCCGCGATCCCCGACCCTGCACGCCTCGCCGGCGAGTACGCCGCAGGTGGCGCTGCTGCGATCAGCGTGCTCACCGAGAAGCGACGCTTCGGCGGCAGTCTCCAGGACCTCAAGGCGGTGCGTGCGACGGTCGAGGTGCCCGTGCTGCGCAAGGACTTCATCGTCACGTCGTACCAGCTCTTCGAGGCCAGGGCCGCGGGCGCCGACATGGCTCTGCTCATCGTGGCCGCGCTCGACCAGAACGAGTTGACCGGCCTGCTCGAGCGGGCGACCAGCATCGGGCTGACCACCCTCGTCGAGGTGCACGACGAGGAGGAGGTCGAGCGCGCGGTCGACGCGGGAGCGGAGCTCATCGGCGTCAACGCGCGCAACCTGAAGACGCTCGAGGTCGACCGCGACACGTTCGCACGACTTCGGCCGCTGGTCCCCGAGGGCATCGTCACGGTCGCCGAGTCCGGCGTGCGGGGCCCGCACGATGTCTTGGAGTACGCCAAACTGGGCGCCGACGTCGTCCTGGTCGGCGAGACCCTCGTGAAGGGCGACGACCCACGCACCGCCGTGGCCGATCTCGTCGCCGCGGGCGCGCACCCCAGCACGGTCCGCAAGAACTCCTAGGAAGGTTCCGTGGTGCAGCCAGCGTCCACCCCTGACGGGGCAGGTCACTTCGGCCGCTTCGGCGGTCGCTTCATGCCCGAGGCGCTCATCGCGGCGCACGACGAGCTGACCGAGGCCTGGCAGACCGCGATGTCCGACCCGGAGTTCACGGGCGAGTTCGAACGGCTGCTCCGGGAGTACGCCGGCACGCCGTCACTCCTGTACGACGCCACCAGGCTGAGCGAGCAGGCCGGCGTACGCCTGCTGCTCAAGCGCGAGGACCTCAACCACACCGGAGCCCACAAGGTCCGCAACGTGCTCGGCCAGGCGCTGCTCACCAAGCGCATGGGCAAGACCCGAGTCATCGCGGAGACCGGCGCGGGTCAGCACGGCGTCGCGACCGCCACAGCCTGTGCCTACCTCGGCCTCGAATGCGTGGTCTACATGGGCGAGGTCGACACCCAGCGGCAGGCTCTCAACGTCGCGCGCATGAAGCTGCTGGGTGCCGAGGTGATCCCGGTGAAGTCCGGCTCCCGAACCCTCAAGGACGCGATCAACGAGGCCCTGCGCGACTGGGTCGCCAGCGTCGACAACACCCACTACCTGCTCGGCACCGCCGCAGGATCGCACCCCTTCCCGTCGATGGTCCGCGACTTCGTGCGCGGTATCGGCGACGAGGCGCGCGCACAGTGTCTGGAGCTGACCGGAGCGCTCCCCGACGTTGCGACGGCGTGCGTCGGGGGTGGCTCCAACGCCATCGGGTTGTTCGCTGCCTTCATCCCCGACGAGTCGGTGCGGCTGGTCGGCTTCGAGGCGGGCGGCGACGGCTACGAGACCGGTCGGCACGCGGCGACCATCACGGCCGGCGAGGTCGGCGTACTCCACGGCGCGCGGACGTACGTCCTCCAGGACGAGGACGGTCAGACCATCGAGTCGCACTCGATCTCGGCCGGCCTCGACTATCCCGGGGTCGGTCCTGAGCACGCATGGCTCGCGGAGACGGGCCGCGCCGAGTACCGACCGGTCACCGACGCGGACGCGATGAACGCGATGTCGGTGCTAGCTAGGACCGAGGGCATCATCCCTGCGATCGAGTCCGCGCACGCGTTGGCGGGCACGCTTGAGCTGGCGAAGGAGTTGCCAGGCGCCACCATCCTGGTCAACCTCTCGGGACGCGGCGACAAGGACATGGAGACCGCGATGGAGTGGTTCGGACTGGGGGACAACAAGTGAGCGTCCAGGAGGCCTTCGCCTCGGCGAAGGCCGAGAATCGTGCTGCCCTCGTCGGCTACC
>DATILB010000408.1:0-6758 GCA_035477015.1 Nocardioidaceae bacterium
GGGGCCGAAGCATCCCCACGTGAGGTGGTCGAGCACGTCTACACCGACGTCGACCCCGTGCTGTGGGGTGCCGCCGAGCTCAGTGTCCGAGCCCAGCTGGAGTACCTCCAGGACCGCTGAGACGTCCCTAAAGGACGCAAGAACGCGTCGAGACGTCACCTCAGGTGACGTCTCGACGCGTTTTGGAGTCTGTAATCGACGTGTCAGCGTGCGCGGCGCGACAGACGCTCTACGTCCATGATCACGACCGAGCGCGGCTCCAGGCGCAGCCAGCCCCGTGACGCGAAGTCGGCGAGCGCCTTGTTCACGGTCTCGCGGGAGGCGCCGACCAGCTGGGCGAGCTCTTCCTGCGTCAGGTCGTGGTGGACGTGTACGCCGTCGTCGGCGGTGCGGCCGAAGCGGTTCGCCAGGTCGAGCAGGGCCTTGGCGACGCGACCGGGCACGTCGGAGAAGACGAGGTCGGCGACGACGTCGTTGGCCTTGCGCAGGCGACCGGCCAGCTGCGAGAGCAGACCGCGGGCGACGGCCGGGCGGCCTTCGAGCCAACGGAGCAGGTCGTCGTGCGAGAGCGAGAGGAACGCCGTGTCGGTGACAGCCGTGACGGTGGCCGAGCGCGGGCCCGGGTCGAAGAGGGACAGCTCACCGAACATCTGGCCCGGACCGAGGATCGCGAGGAGGTTCTCGCGGCCGTCGGAGGAGGTGCGTCCGAGCTTCACCTTGCCGTCGACGCAGATGTACAGCTTGTCGCCGCTGTCGCCTTCGTGGAACAGCACCTCACCGCGGCGCAGCTTCACCGTGGACATCGACGCGCGAAGGGCCGAGGCCGCCTCGTCGTCGAGCGCACTGAACAGCGGTGCTTGACGCAGCACGTCGTTATCCACCGATGGTTCCTTCCTCGTGTCCAGCCGTGGTTCAGGTCACAGTGTGGCGTATTGGGCCCGGATTTGCCCAAACACCTCCTGTCGGTGGACGCCCTTAGGCTGGCGCTTGTGCCCGACACCGCCCTCGTCCGCCGCGCCCGCAAGATCGACCGCGTCCTCGCCGACACCTACCCCGAAGCCAAGTGCGAGCTGGACTTCGACAACGCCTTCGAGCTCCTCGTTGTCACCGTCCTGTCCGCCCAGACCACGGACAAACGGGTCAATGCCGTCCGTCCGACGCTATTCGCGGCCTACCCGGACGCCACCGCGATGGCCGCCGCCGAGCCCGAGAAGGTCGAGGCGATCATCCAGCCGACGGGCTTCTTCCGCGCCAAGACCGCGAGCATCATCAAGCTGTCGGCAGCCCTCGTAGAGCGGTACGACGGGGAGGTGCCGGCCAGGCTCGAGGACCTCGTGACGCTGCCCGGGGTCGGTCGCAAGACCGCCAACGTCGTGCTCGGAAACGCGTTCGGGGTCCCCGGCATCACGGTCGACACCCACTTCGGGCGTCTCGCCCGGCGCTTCGGCTGGACCGAGGAGACCGACCCTGTGAAGGCCGAGCACGAGGTGGGCGCGCTGTTCCCCAAGCGGGACTGGACGATGCTCTCCCACCACCTCATCTGGCACGGACGGCGCGTGTGCCACGCCCGCAACCCGGCCTGCGGTGCCTGCACGATCGCCCACTGGTGCCCGGCGTACGGCGAGGGCCCGGTCGACCCGGCCAAGGCAGCCAAGCTCGTCCGCACCGGCGGGCGCGGATAGACGCCCTCCACCCCGACTATCCTTTGCCAGTGCCCTCTGAGGATCTGCCCGACTGGTTGAAGCCGCTCGCTGAGCGGCTCTTGACCATGCGCGGCGAGGACCTCAGTGCCTTCGTTCCACCGGAGGACGCCAACCCCCGCGAGGGAGCGGTTCTGGTCCTCTTCGGCGAGGGGCCGGAAGGCCCGGACCTGCTGCTTACCGAGCGCGGCCACGACATGCGGTCCCAGCCGGCGCAGGTCTCGTTCCCCGGAGGGTCAATGGACCCCGGCGAGACCGCCGTCGAGGGGGCGCTGCGTGAGGCGCACGAGGAGACCGGCCTCGATCCCGCGGGCGTCGAGATCATCGGCGTGCTGCCGCGGATCTGGCTGCCCCCGCGCAACTTCGCCGTGGCGACCGTTATCGGCTACTGGCGCGACCCCAGCCCGGTCAGCGTGGTGGACCCGATCGAGGTGCATGCGGTCTTCCGCCAGCCCGTCGAGAAGCTGCTCGACCCCGCCCGCCGGTTCTCGGTGAAGCATCCGCTGGGCTGGGCCGGCCCTGGCTGGATGGTGGGGCCCGACGACGACGTACTCCTGTGGGGTTTCACCGCGAACATCATCAACGCGATCTTCGACTTCGTCGGCTGGACGCGCGAGTGGGACGCGACCGACGTACGCGGCCTGCCGGATCGGCATCTCGACTGGCCGCGGATCGCCGAGTTCCTCGGCGTGGAGGTCGACGACTTCGACTCGTTCGACCCTGTCGCCGCGGGACTGGTGACCGAGGAGTACTTCGACCTCGACCGCGACCACAAGACCGCCGACGAGGACCGTGGATGAACTTTCTCGACCTGATGCTCATCCTGCTGGTCCTCGCGTACGCCGTGTCCGGCTACTGGCAGGGCTTCATCTCCGGCGCCTTCGCAACGGTCGGGCTCCTCACCGGCGGCGTCGCCGGCATCTGGCTCGCTCCGCAGCTGCTCGGTGACGCAGACCCGTCCCTGTGGGTCTCCCTGAGCGCGCTCTTCATCGTGCTGCTCTGCGCGTCGCTCGGTCAGGCGGTGCTGCAGTACGCCGGTGGTCGGATCCGGGACCAGATCAAGTGGCAGCCGGTGCGCTCGCTCGACGCAGTGGGCGGGGCTGCGCTGAGTGTCGTCGCGGTGCTGGTCGTCGCCTGGGCGCTCGGCGTCGCGCTGAGCGGCGCGCGGGTCCCATGGGTGAGCAAGACGGTGAACTCCTCCGCCGTGCTCCAGCGGGTCAACGACGTCATGCCGAACGACGCCGTGCAGGCGCTGCACTCCTTCAACGACGTGGTCGGTGCGAGCTTCTTCCCGCGTTACCTCGAGCCGTTCGCGCGCGAGCGGATCACAGCGGTCGGGCCGCCGCCGGCGAAGATCGCCAAGAACCAGAACGTCGTCAGCGCAGGCCGCAGTGTCCTGAAGATCCGTGGCGAGAACTCTTGCGGTCGCGGTGTCGAGGGGTCGGGCTTCCTGTACCAGCCGAACCGCATCATGACCAACGCCCACGTGGTGGCGGGCGTAGACCGACCCAACGTCGTCGTCGACGGTCAGGAGCTCGAGGCACGCGTCGTCGTCTACGACGAGGACCTCGACATCGCCGTCCTCGCGATCGAGGGCCTCGGGCTGCCCTACCTCCCCTTCGACTTCGACGCCGAGTCAGGGGAGTCAGCGGCCGTTCTCGGCTACCCCGAGGACGGACCGTACGACGTGCAGGGCGCTCGGATCCGTGCCGTGCAGCGACTGCGCAGCCCGGACATCTACGGCCGCGGCACCGTGGTCCGCGAGGTCTACTCGCTGCGCTCGAACATCCGGCCGGGCAACTCCGGGGGACCCCTCGTCTCCACCTCGGGCGAGGTGCTGGGGATGATCTTCGCTGCTTCGGTGACCGACAAGGAGACGGGCTACGCGCTCACGTCCGACCAGCTGCGGGACTCCGCGGGCATCGGCTCGAGCAGCACGGCCGAAGCCGACACGGGTGCTTGCAGCTAGCCGCGAGACAAGCCGGCAGCGAGGCGGGAGGCACGCGGGTCCTTCCGAGCTCTGCTCGCGTTGCTGCCCGCCTCACCCGGAGACTCGCTCGGCTAACCCCTTTGGAACAGGGCGGACTTGGTCTCCCGTGCCTGCTCGATCGCACGGCTCGGCGGCTTGACGAACTTGATCCGCGTCCAGCCGATGAAGGCCAGGAGGCCGGCGAGTGCCATGTAGCCCGCGAAGACGATGAGGAAGCACCACGCGAGGTCGAGGTCGGTCAGGTGAATTAGGTACGCGAACGCCACCGACAGCATGATCACCCCGAGCAACGCCAGGAAGCCGGCGACGGCGAACAGCCCTGCTGCCAGGCCTCCGTTCTTGACGCTGAACGTGAGCTCGGCCTTGGCCAGGTCGACCTCGTGCTTGATCAGCGCTGAGATGTCGTCGAACGCAGACGTGACCAACTGGCCGACCGTGGGCTCCTCGGCCTCGGCAAGCTCGGTGCTGGTGGGCCTGGTCTGCGGAACGGTGCTCATCAGTTCTCCCTTCGCGGCACGAGCGACGATCCTCGCACCTTAGCGGACCTGTTCCGACGCCTGAGGATCACTCCCGCGATGGCAGCAGCGAGCACGGAGCCGGCGAGCACGGCGGTCTTCGCCGACTCGCCCTGGGCGCCGTCGAACGACAGGTCGGCGACGAGCAGGGCCACGGTGAACCCGACCCCGGCCAGGATCGCGACCCCCACGATGTCGCGCCAAGCCAGCTCCGAGTTGAGCTCTGCCCGGGTGAACCGGGTGACCAGCCAGGCGCCCGCCAGGACGCCGATCGGCTTGCCGACGACGAGGCCGAGCACCACTCCGAGCACCACGGGATCGGTCACGAGGTCGCTGCCCCCTTGGATCTCGACCCCTGCGGCGATCAGCGCGAAGAAGGGGACGGCGAGCCCGGCGGACCACGGTGCGAGGGCGTGCTCGAGCACCTCGGCAGGTGACTTGGCCTCTCCCTCGTCCAGCAGGACGCGGGTCAGCAGGCCCATCGCCACGCCTGCGATCGTCGCGTGGACGCCGCTCTCGTGCATGCACCACCAGATGGCGAGCGAGAGCGGGACGTACCAGAGCCAGGACTCCCCGCGGATCTTCTGGAGGAAGGCGAAGACCAGTAGCAGCGCCCCGGCACCTGCCAACCAGAGCAGGTCGACGGATGACGTGTAGAAGACGGCGATGATCACGATGACGATCAGGTCGTCGACCACGGCGAGCGTGAGCAGGAAGGCTCGCAGCTGGGTCGGCAACGCGCTGCCGACCACGGCGAGTACGGCGAGCGCGAACGCGATGTCCGTGGCCGCAGGGATGGCCCAGCCCTTCACCGCACCGCCCAGGTTCAGGGCGAGGTAGATGGCTGCGGGGACGGCCACGCCCGCGACGGCGGCCACGATCGGCACGAGCGCATCGATCGGGTTGCGCAACGAGCCGACGAGGAACTCCCGCTTCAGCTCGAGCCCGGCGACGTAGAAGAAGAGCGTCAGCGCTCCGTCGGCCGCCCAGTGCTCGACGTCGAGCGGCCCGATCTCGAGGTGCCGTAGGTCGGCGTACGCCTCGGAGATGGGGGAGTTCGCCCAGATCACTGCGACGAGCGCGGCGCCCAGGACGAGCGCACCGCCCATCGTCTCGGTGCGGAGCAGGCTGCCGATGAAGGTGTCCTCGCCCCGGGACAGGGCTGGGAAGACTCGGCGGCTTTGGGTGGTCATCGGTCTCCTGGGGTCGGCAGCAGGACTGCCGACCAGGCTTCCCGGCTCACCGGGACCAACCCTATCGGTCACACGACCGAGAGGGTGACCTCCACGTTGCCGCGGATCGCGTTGGAGTACGGGCAGACCTGGTGCGCGGCCTCGACCAGCGCACGTGCGGCCTCGATCTCCATGGCCGGCAGCGAGACCTCGAGCTGTACGGCGAGACCGAATCCAGTGGGGGCGGAGATCAGCGAAACATCCGCGACGACCTCGGAGTCGGTGGTGTCGGACTTGGACTGCATCGCGACGAGCTTCATCGCGGAGTGGAAGCACGCGGCGTACCCGGCGGCGAAGAGCTGCTCGGGGTTGGTGGCACCACCCTCACCGCCCAGCTCCTTGGGGACGCGGACGATCGCGTCGAGCTGGCCGTCGGAGGACTGGATGCGGCCGTTACGACCGTCGCCCAGGGCGACAGCGGTGGCGGTGTAGAGGGGCTTAGTTTCCATGTGCACAACTATATTGTGCACAATCGAATTGTGTCAAGGTAGTGTGGATCACATGGCACGTTCCTATGGGCAGCTCGACCTCGACGTACAGCTCTGTTTCCCTCTGTACGCCGCAACGCGCGCCGTCACCCGCCGCTACGGCGAGCTGTTGTCGGACGTCGGTCTGACCTATCCGCAGTACCTCACGATGCTCGCGCTCTGGGGCTCGTCGCCGATGACTGTGGGGGAGCTCGGGGAGCGCCTGCGGCTCGACAGCGGCACGCTTACGCCGCTGCTGAAGCGGCTCGAGGCGCACGGACACGTCGTACGCCGCCGCGCAGAGGAGGACGAGCGACGCGTGCTGGTCGAGCCGACCGAGCAGGGCTGGGCGCTGCGGGACCGGGTGGCGAAGGTGCCCTTCGAGCTGGTCGGGTCGATGGACCTGACCGTGAAAGAGGGCGAGCAGCTGCGGACCCTGTTGGGCAAGCTGCTCGCCCACTTGGACGACTGAGGCTTAGTCCTCCGAAGCCCCAGCGGCCAGCCCGTCCTTGATCAGGTTCATCACCGACGAGTCGGCCAGGGTGGTGACGTCGCCGACCTCGCGGTTCTCGGCAACGTCCTTGAGCAGACGGCGCATGATCTTGCCGGACCGGGTCTTCGGCAGCTCGGTCACGATCATGACCTTCTTGGGCTTGGCGATCGCGCCGATCTCCTTGGCCACGTGGTTGCGCAGCTCCTGCACGATGTCCTCACCCCCGTCACCAGCGTTCTCACGCAGGATGACGAAGGCGACCGGGGCCTGGCCGGTCATCTCGTCGTTGGCGCCGACCACGGCCGCCTCGGCGACCTTGGGGTGCGACACGAGGGCGGACTCGATCTCGGTGGTGGAGAGC
>DATILB010000409.1:0-15932 GCA_035477015.1 Nocardioidaceae bacterium
ACGTCCACATGGCCGAAGTAGCGCAGCAGCCACCAGGCCCGCGCCGCGGACGTGCCGCCGACAGCGTCGTACGCCACGACAGGACGACCGTGTGAGACGCCGTGAGCACGCATGAGCGACGAGAAGCGCTCGGCCGAGGGCAGCGGATGGCGACCGCCTGGCCCCGTGTGTGGCGGGTCGGCGAGCTCCGTCTCGAGGTCGACGTACACCGCACCGGGCAGGTGCCCCGCGATGTACTGCTCGTGCCCGTCGGTCCGCCCGAGCTGCCAGCGGACGTCCAGCAGGGTCACCGAACCGAGCAGGGCCTCGAGTTCTGAGCCGGAGATCAGAGGGGACATGATGTCGAACGTACCCGAGCACACGGAGGAGCAATGAGGTCCGCGATCTGGCTGCCGATCTTCGATGAGCTTGCCGACCCGGTCGTGGTCGCGCGGCTCGCCGCCGAGGCAGAGGAAGCCGGCTGGGACGGCTTCTTCCTGTGGGACCACATCAGGTGGCGGGAGCCGGTCACTGCCGCCGCCGACCCTTGGATCACTCTTGCTGCGGTCGCCACCGCGACCGAGCAACTGAGGCTCGGGACCATGGTGACCGCCTTGGCCCGCCGCCGGCCGGCCAAGGTGGCGCGCGAGACAGCGACCCTTGACGTGTTGAGCCGTGGCCGCCTGACGCTGGGCGTGGGCCTCGGGTCGGACCGGTTCGGAGGCGAGTTCTCCCTGTTCGGCGACGAACAGGACGACCGGCTACGTGGCGAAATGCTCGATGAGGCGCTGGAGATCCTTCGAGGAGCGTGGACCGGCCAGGACGTAGTCCATCGGGGTCGGCACTACACGGTGGACGGCATTTCGTTCCGGCCCGTTCCCGTTCAGCCGACCGTCCCGGTGTGGGTGGCTGGCTTCCCAGGCAAGGTGAAGCCGATGCAGCGAGCGGCTCGGCACGACGGCTTCTTCCCGGTCAACCTCCAGTCGCCGGACCAGCTGGCCGAGGCCGTCGAAGCGGTTCGTGGCTACCGAACCGATCCCGCCGCACCGTACGACGTGGCGGTCGACCTGGCGCCGGGCACGGACCTGGCACCGTACGCCGCGGCAGGGGCGACGTGGTGGATGACCGACCTGGACCCGCACGCGATGAAGGTCGACACGGTGCGCGGCGTGATCCGCGACGGACCGGGGCTCAGCTGAACGGGAGCGGCTCGCCGATCTCGGAGGCGGCCTGCGCACGCTGGGCCGTGAGCCGGCGCCGGTGATGCTGGCGGCACAGCACTTCGTAGCCGACCTCAGGTGGCGGTCCGTCCATCTCGTCCACATCGCCCACGACGATGACCTCGCCCTCCGTGACCATCTCGCCGTTCTCGGTCCGCGCGTTGTGCGTGGCGCGCTTCCCACACCAGCAGAGCGCCTCGACCTGCAGCGTCGACGTGCGATCCGCGAGCTCCACGAGACGCGCTGACCCCTCGAACATCTGCGTGCGGAAGTCGGTCAGGATGCCGAAGCAGAACACGTCCACCTGGAGCTCGTCGACGACGCGTGCAAGCTGCTCGATCTGCTGGGCGGTGTAGAACTGGGCCTCGTCGCAGATCAAGTAGTCGATGCGACCGCCGTGGGTGAGCTGATGCACGACGTACGCCCAGAAGTTGAAGTCGCCGTCCACCTCGAGCGCATCGTGGGTCAGACCCAGGCGGCTACTGAGGATCGCCTCCCCGGCCCGGTCGTGGCTGGTGAAGATGCGACCAACGCGGCCGCGAGCGGCATGGTTGTGGTTGGTCTGCAGGGCCAGGGTCGACTTCCCGCTGTCCATCGTCCCGGTGTAAAAGTGCAACTCCGCCATCCGCGAAACCTAGTCCACCAGGATCGGGATCAGCATCTCCGCGCTGGTCAGCGAGCCGTGCATCCCGACCAGGATGTTCTCGTACGGGAAGTCGGTCGTGCTGATGATCGCGTGGTCGTCTCGACAGGCCACCACCACGTCGCCGAGGCGTGGCCTGACCTGAGGCGTGAGTTCGCCGAACCAACCCTCGGCCAGCGCCTCGTCCCGGCTCAGCACGAGGGCGCGCTCACCCAGGAACCCACGCCAGGTCTGGAGTACGTCGTCGACCGCGCCACCCCGGCAGTAGACGTGCCGGAAGCGCGCCTCCCCACCCAGGAGAGCGACGCCTTCCCGCAGCTCGGGGTGGTCGTCGACCTCGATGCGGGACTCGGCAGGCGAGTCGACCATGCCGTGGTCGGCGACGACCACCAACCGCACCGACGGCGGCAGCACTTCGCGCAGGTGCTCGGCGGCCACGTCGATCGCCTCGAGCTGCGCCCGCCACTGAGGTGAGTCCACGCCGTACCGGTGACCGGTCCAGTCGAGATCCCCGTCGTACATGTAGGTCACCGACGGAGTGCGCCCGGCCGCGGACACGACGGCCACGGCGCGCTCGCCGAGGCGGTCGGCACCGACGTACTCGGCGCCCCTACTTCCGGCGAGCGTCAGACCAGAGCTCACAAACTCGCGTTTGTTCACCACGGCGGCATGCACGCCCGCGGCAGCGAGACGGCTGAACGCGGTCGGGTGAGGCTGCCACTCGGCCGGATCGACGTTCTTGCTCCACATCAGTGCGTTGAGCAGCTCGTCGGTGCCGGGGATTCGTGACGTAAAACCGACGACCCCGTGCGTGCCCGGAGTCAGCGCGGTGCCGAACGAGGTCAGTGACGTGGCAGTGGTCGTCGGAACACCGACTGTCCCGGGTGTGGAGTCGGCTACCAACGACGCGAGGTACGGCGCGTGGCTCGCGTGCTTCTTGAGCAGCTCGTAGCCGAGACCGTCGACCAGGAACACGACGTAGCCCTGAGCAGCAGGGAAGCGCAGCGATGAGCTCGGGAACCCAGCGTCCACACCCAAGGCCGCCGCGACTGCAGGCAGGACGTCGCCTAGCGATCGATCGTGGTACGCCGGAGCGACGAAGTCGCTCACCGCTGGGGAGCGGCCGCGACGGTGCGGGCGGACAGCGCGTCCGAGAAGGCCAGCAGGTCCTTGACCGCGTCGGGCCCTTCGGCGGCGGCGCTCACCCGCAGCGAGAAGTCGTCGCCGGACAGCACGCCGGTGTAGCCGTGGTCCGCGTCGCAGTTCGGGTCCCCGCAGGTCGCCGGCTCGAGGTCGATGCGTCCGACGGCTCCCCAGCCGATCGTGAGCACGACCTCGCTGGTCTGGCCGCCGGTGTACTCGGCGGGGTTCGCGACCATCCGGCTGACCACCACGGTCTTGACCGAGGTGAGCAGCACTGCCTCCGACGTGGAGGAGGTGTACGGCGCGGGCAGCAGGTCGTCAGGGGCGTGCTCGTCGGTGTGACAGAGGATCAACCTGGAGGGAGTCAGGCTCAGAACGGTGACGTGCCGACGGACCTCGTCGCGCTCGTCGATGGTGGGCTCGTGGTGCACGAGGAACGCCTCGACCGACTCACCGGCGATCGCCGCGAACACGGTGTCGGCCACTACTTCGGGGTAGTAGCCGGACGCCTCGATGGAGGCGCGGAGATCGAGAGAGCGGTCTGTTCCGTCGTACATGGCGCCCATCCTCCCTCATCAGGAGATGAACGTGTCTCCGGCCTGCACGTTCAGCCTGCGGACGAACCAGTCCGATCGCGCGTCGATCCCGGGCTCGACACGGGCCTGGGCCGTGAGGACGGTGGCCTGGGTGGCGCCGGCCAGCACCAAGGACAGTTCCAGCTCACGGACCTGAGGAAGGTCGTTCTTCAGCTGGGCCAGCCTGAGTAGCAGGTCCTCGATCGGCTCGATCGCGACCAGCTCGCTGCCGCGGTAGCCGAAGAGCAACGGCGCCGCCTTCACCTCGCGGACCATGGAAGCGGCGTCGCCGGCATGAAGCGGCGGGATCCGGAACGAGCGGTCCCCCAGCAGCTCGGTGGCGGCTCCCGAGATGCCGAACGACACCACCGGCCCGAACAGCGGGTCCTCGACACCACGCAGCGTCACAGGGACGCCGGACGCTGCACTGCGCTGGACCATGAACCCCGCGTCGTCCGGCGACTCGATGAGCGCGCGCATGGTGTGCCATGCGTCAGACATCTCCTCAGCGGTGTCGATGTTGCGCCACACGTGTGCGAGATCGGGCCGCTGCCGGAGGTGCTCGGCGGTCGCCTTGAGGACGACGCCCCAGCCGAATCGCTCACCGGCCTCGAGCGCCTCCTCCTCCGTGTTGACCTGGGCGCGAGCCCAGAGCTGGATGCCGTACGCCGCCAGCACCTCGGCCAGCTCCTCGTCGGTCAGCTCCCGGCCCTCCGGCGCCTCGGCCAGGATCTCGCCGAGGCGCGTCAAGGCCCGATCTGTGTCGACGTCGGCGGGCATGACGACGTCGCCCTCGGGCTCGGCGCGCCACGCGGCGTACTCACATGCTCGCGCAAGCGCCCGGACCGCTGCCTCCGGCGAGGTGTACGACGGCACCGAGCCACGTCCCGCAGACGACCCTGCGACGTCAGGAACGCGCAGCAGCTCCGGAATGCCCTCGGTGGCGAGGAAGGTCGTGAGCACCGGCTTGTCCGACTGCTCCCCCACGGCCGCGATCACGTCCGCGACCTCCTTGCTGGTCGACGCCAGCGGGGGGATGTAGACGACGAGGACCGCGTCGGCGTCCTTGTGGTCGATCGCGCGGTCCAACGCGTGCTCGAAGTCCTCCGCAGAGGCATCAGCACCGAGCGCGACCGAGTGAGTCACCGTGAGCCCGACCGCGGCAGCCGCGTCCGCTGCCAGGAGCCCGAGCGCGTCCGAGTTCCCGACGACCGCGACTCGACCACCTGCGGGCAGCGGTTGGTGGGCCAGCAGCTGAGCGACATCGAACATGTCGTCCAAGGTGTCGACCTGGATGACGCCCGCCTGACGGAACATCGCGTCGACGGCGGCCTGCCCGAGCGTCGACTCGCGGACGGCGTGGCCCATCGGGACACCCTGGGTCGCCCGACCGGACTTCACGGCGATGACCGGCTTGCGCCGCGAAACCCGACGGGCGATGCGGCTGAACTTCCGTGGGTTGCCGATCGACTCCAGGTAGAGCAGGACGACCTCGGTCGCGTCGTCCTCCTCCCAGTACTGCAGGAGGTCGTTGCCCGACACGTCGGCGCGGTTGCCGGCCGAGACGAAGGTGGAGATGCCGAGGCCACGACGGCTGACGTTCTCGAGGATCGCGACTCCCAGGGCTCCCGACTGGCAGAAGAACCCGGCGCGACCACGCGGCGGCATCACCGGCGCCAAGGAAGCATTGAGGGAGACGTGCGAGGCCGTGTTGACGATTCCGAGCGCGTTCGGGCCGACCAGGCGCAGGCCGTAGCCGCGGGCCAGCCCGACCAGCCTCCGCTGACGCCGGCGGCCCTCGTCCCCGGTCTCCGCGAATCCGGCGGAGACGACGATGATCCCGTGAACGCCCTTGTTCGCGCAGTCGAGCACGACCTCGGGGACTGCTTCGGCAGGTACGGCGACGACAGCTATGTCGACGTCGTCCGGGATGTCACTCACGGCGGCGTACGCCGGCATGCCGGCCACGGACTCGGCCGAGCTGTTCACGGCGTACACCCGGCCCTGGAAGTCGCCGAGCACGAGGTTGCGGACCAGCGTGCGGCCGATCGTCTCTGCCCTACGTGAGGCGCCCACGACTGCCACCGATCGGGCCTCGAGGAACGCCTGGATCGACGCTGCCTCAGCCCGGTGCTCACGTGCCTGCATCACGTCGAGGGACGTCTGCGTCGAGTCCACGGGGAACTCGAGGCGCATCACGCCGTCCTCGAACGCCCGCACGACGGAGTAGCCGGCCTCCTGGAAGACGCCGATCATCGCTTGGTTCCCGGGCAGGATCTCCGCCACGAACATCTCGATCGAGCGCTCCCGCGCCGACTGGGCCAGGTGCTCCAGCAGCAGCTGCGCGATCCCCCTGCCCTGGTGCGCGTCCTGCACGAGGAACGCGACCTCGGCCTCGACGTGGTCGTGCTTGGCGTGGTCGTCGGGGAGTCGTTCGTACTGCCCGAACGCGATGATCCGCCCGGCGACGGTCATGACCAGCCCGACCCGGTCGACGTGGTCGACGTTCGTGAACCGCTCGACATCCCGCGGGGACAACCGCGGCATCGGCGAGAAGAAGCGGAGGTAGCGGGACTCGTCCGAGACGCCCTCGTAGAACTCGACGAGCGCGTCGGCATCCTCCGGGCGGATCGGGCGCAGGTGGGCCACCCGGCCGTCCCGCAGCACGACGTCGGCCTCCCACTGCCTGGGGTACTCCGGCGCCTCGTCCACGCCCAGAATCTATCGGCTGGTCCTTGGCGGCGTGCCAGTCGCGGGTCGGTGAGACCCCTCGGTGAGAATGGCCCCATGGCACGCCGTAGCACCCGCACCGCAGTCCCGGACGACTTCGAAGAGCACATCGTCGACATCGACGTCGGTGACGAGATGCGTGCGAGCTTCCTCGAGTACGCGTACTCGGTCATCTACAGCCGAGCACTACCGGACGCCCGCGATGGGCTCAAGCCGGTCCAGCGCCGGATCCTCTACACGATGGACGACATGGGGCTCCGCCCCGACCGCGGCCATGTGAAGAGCGCCCGCGTCGTCGGCGAGGTCATGGGTCGGCTGCACCCGCACGGTGACACGGCGATCTACGACGCCCTGGTCCGCCAGGTGCAGCCCTGGTCGATGCGGGTCCCGCTGATCGACGGACACGGCAACTTCGGCTCCCCCGATGCCGGCCCGGCCGCAATGCGGTACACCGAGTGCCGGATGGCGGCTGCGGCCCAGTCGATGACGACCTCGATCAACGAGGACACGGTCGACTTCAAGCCCAACTACGACAGCCGCGAGCTCGAGCCGACGGTTCTCCCCGCAGCGATCCCGAACCTCCTGGTCAACGGGGCCGCCGGCATCGCCGTCGGCATGGCGACCAACATGGCGCCGCACAACCTCGTCGAGGTCGTGCAGGCCTGCAAGCACCTCATCACGCACCCGGACGCCGACCTCGACGCCCTGATGCGCTTCATCCCCGGGCCGGACCTGCCGACGGGCGGCAAGATCGTGGGGCTGGACGGCGTCCGCGACGCGTACGAGACCGGACGCGGCACCTTCAAGATGCGAGCCACCACCCGCGTAGAGAGCGTCACGCCTCGACGCAAGGGCATCGTCGTCACCGAGCTGCCGTACGGCGTCGGCCCAGAGAAGGTCATCGAGCGCATCAAGGTGCTCGTGCAGGGCAAGAAGCTCCAGGGCATTGCCGACGTCAAGGACCTCACCGACCTCGAGAAGGGCCTGCGCCTGGTCATCGAGATCAAGAACGGCTTCCACCCGGAGGCGATCCTCGACCAGCTCTTCAAGCTGACGCCGATGGAGGACTCCTTCGGCATCAACAACGTCGCCCTCGTCGACGGTCAGCCCCGCACGCTCGGGTTGAAGCAGCTGCTCGAGGTCTTCGTGCAGCACCGGTTCGACGTCGTACGCCGTCGCTCGGCGTTCCGCCGCCAGAAGGCCTTGGATCGCCTCCACCTGGTCGAGGGCCTGCTCATCGCGATCCTCGACATCGACGAGGTCATCCAGCTGATCCGGGCCAGCGACAACGCCGGGGAGGCCAAGGAACGACTGCGCTCGGTCTTCGATCTCAGCGAGCTGCAGGCCGAGTACATCCTCGACATGGCGCTGCGCCGGCTGACCAAGTTCTCCCGCATCGAGCTGGAGAAGGAGCAGTCCGAGCTTCAGCGCAGCATCGAGGAGCTCGACGCGATCCTCAACGACGAGCAGCAGCTGAAGAAGGTCGTGTCCGACGAGCTCAGCGACGTCGCGAAGTCGTTCGGCACGCCGCGTCGTACCGTCCTGCTCGAGGCAGCCGGTCAGGCCGTCACCAGCGCCGTACCCCTCGAGGTCGCGGACGACCCGTGCTTCGTCTACCTCTCCTCCACCTCCCTGCTCGCCCGTACGGCGGACACGGAGCCGCCTGGGGAGGGCGGCAACCGCGCCAAGCACGATGTCCTCGTGTCGGCGGTTCGCACGACGGCGCGCGGGCAGGTCGGAGTGGTCACGAACCGCGGTCGGTTGGTCAAGCTCGACGTGCTGGACCTTCCGACCGTGCCCGGCACCGCCAACGCCCCGAACCTCCAGGGCGGCGCGCCGCTCAGCGAGTTCTTGTCGTTGGACGCCGGTGAGGTCGCGCTCGCACTCTGCTCACTGGACCCTGACTCGAACGGACTGGCCCTGGGCACGCGCGACGGCATCGTCAAGCGGGTCAACCACGAGATCCTGGGCAAGGACTCGTGGGATGTCATCGGCCTCAAGGACGACGACGAGGTCGTCGGAGCCGTCGAGCTGCGCACAGGCGAGGAGGAGCTTTCCTTCATCGCCTCCGACGGTCAGCTCTTGCACTTCCCGGCCTCCGCCGTCCGTCCGCAGGGTCGCTCCGGCGGCGGCATGGCCGGAATCCGCCTCTCCCCCGGCGCTCGCGTGATGAGCTTCGGCGCCTTCACGATCGGCGACGACGCAGTCGTGGTCACGGCCAGCGGGTCGTCCACCGCTCTACCGGGCACCGAGCCGGGCGCGGTGAAGGTAACGCCCTTCTCGGAGTACCCCGGCAAGGGACGTGCCACCGGCGGGGTCCGCTGCCACCGCTTCCTCAAGGGCGAGGACACGCTGGTGTTCGCCTGGGCCGGCCGGGGACCCGCGCATGCCGCGGCGTCCAGCGGCGGGGCAGTCGACCTGCCGGAGGCTGTCGGCCGCCGAGACGGCTCCGGTCTGCCCGGCAGCCAACCCATCGTTGCCGTCGCTGGACCGGTCCGTGAAAGGCTTGTCCCATGACCCCACGTAACCGAGCGCTGGCCGCTGTGCTCCTGCTCCCCCTGACGGCGCTGGCTGCCTGCACCGGCGAGAGTGGAAACGGCGATGGCGACCCGGCCGACGTCCTGAGCACTGCAAAGGCGGCTCTCGACGAGACGACCGGAGTCCACCTGGTGCTCGAGGGCCGGGACCTGCCCAAGGACCTCACGGGTGTCGTCAAGGCGGAGGGCGTGGCGACGCACCAGCCGGGGTTCGAGGGCGACGTGACCGTTCGGATCCAGGGTCTCGAACCGACGATCGCCATCATCGCCGTCGACGGCCTGGTGCACGCCATCCTCCCGTTTACGTCGAAGTACACCCCGGTGGACCCGGGTGACTACGGCGCACCTGATCCCGCCGCCCTGATGGACCCCACCTCCGGAATCTCCGGGTGGCTGACGGCCGCCACCGACGTCAAGAAGGGCGACCAGACCCGCGACGGCAGCGACGTGCTCACGACGTACTCCGGGACGCTCGACGGAGCCAACGTCGTCTCCGCGATCCCGTCTGCCGATGACACCGGGACCTTCGAGGTCTCCTTCGCAATCGACGACGAGGGACACCTGCGCACCGCGACGCTGACCGGCCCGTTCTACGACGGCCAGCCGGACGTGACCTACGACGTGACCATCACCGAGTACGGCACGGACAAGGAGATCAGCGCCCCGTGACCCAACGCGCTCCGCGGGTCCTCCTGAGTCTCGCGGCGCTGGCGGTCTGTTTCGCTGCAGCCGATACCTACGTCGTCGTCCTCGCGCTGCCAGACATGATGGCCGGCGCCGGAGTGCCGATCGACCAGCTGCAACGGGCCGCCCCGATCGTCTCCGGCTTCCTGCTCGGCTACGTCGCGGTCCTTCCGCTGACCGGGCGGATCGCCGACCTCCGAGGCCGGCTGCCCGTGCTCGTCGGGTCGCTGGTGGTGTTCGCGGTCGGGTCCTTGGTGACCGCTGCGGCGTACGACCTGCCTTCCATGGTCACTGGTCGCTTCCTGCAGGGTGTCGGCGCGGGCGGCCTGGTGCCAGCGACGCTCGCCCTGGTCGCGGACCTCTACCCGCCCGAACGACGTGGCGTGCCCCTAGGTGTCGTGGGTGCGGTCCAGGAGCTGGGCAGCGTCATCGGCCCGCTGTACGGCGCCGTGGTCCTCGCCGTCGCCGACTGGCAGGCCATCTTCTGGATCAACCTCGCGGTGGGCCTCGTGCTGGCCGCCGCGCTCCTCCAGCTTCGACCGCAAGGCGCCTCGCTGCGCGTCGACTGGGTCCTGGCTGCTCTCACGCTCCTGACGGCCGTTGCCGTCTCCCTCGTCATGATGCAACCGCGCTGGCTGGTGGACTCGGTGTCTCTAGGCGGGCCCTTCGTCCCCTGGAGCGGCGAGAACCGCTGGTTCTCCCCTGCCGGCGCGATCGCAGTGGGCCTGGGACTGCCCCTGGTGATCCGACTACGACCTGCCCGGTGGGCAGACATCCCACGGCAGACCGATGTCGTGGGTGCGAGCCTCCTCGGGCTCGCGCTCACGGGCGTCATCCTCGCGTTCGCGACGGCCGACCCTGCTGTCCAGGTGTTCTCTCCTGCCGGCCCATGGCTGCTGGCCGGGTCCGTACTAGCGTCGGTGCTCTTCGTGCTGCGCAATCGGCGCAGCTCGCACCCGCTCGTGCCGCCTGCTGCGCTGCGAGCGACACCCGCCTGGGGTTCGATCGTCGTGAGCTTCTTCGTCGGGTCTGCCTTGATCGCGGCACTCGTCGACATCCCGGTCGCAGCACGGATCACGGTCTACCCCGACTCGCAGCTCCTGGCCGCGATGGTGCTCGTGCGCTTCCTGGTCGCCCTTCCCGTTGGTGCGCTGGTGGGCGGCTGGCTGACCCATCGGCTGCCCTCAGGCGTCGTCACGCTGGCGGGCATGGTGCTGGCGGCGGTTGGCTTCACCTGGATGTCCCAGTGGACTCTGACCTCGCTCGAGAGCTGGGTCGCGACGATCCCGTTGGTCCTCGGTGGCTTCGGGTTCGGGTTGGCCCTCGCACCTGTGAACGCCGCGCTGCTGGCCTCGACCGAGGATGCCGTGCACGGGGTGGCGAGCGCCCTCCTGGTCGTGGCGCGAATGGTGGGCATGCTGATCGGCATCAGTGCGCTCACGGCTGTCGGGCTGCGTCGCTTCTACGAGATCTCGGCGGACATCCCACCGCCCACCGAGGTGTGCAACGGAAGCAGCCGCTGCCAGGAGTACAACGACCTGCTGCAGACCTCCGGCCTGGCTCAGCTCGAGGTGATCTTCCTCGGCGCCGCTGGCTGCGCACTCCTCGCCGGTCTGCTCGCCTTGGCTACCTTCGCCACGGCGCGAACCCGCGGGATCGCTACGGCGGAGCTGTTGAGGAGCGCCGGATGAGCGAGAACTGCTCGGTGGAGAGCGAGCGCGTCGGCGAACAGCTCGCCGGCAGCGCACCCTACGCCGTCGCCTGGGTGGCGCTGGAGCAGAACGGCCCCTGGGGCGCGAAGGCGTTCACGGCCTCGCACCTGGACCGTGCTGTGGGCCGCGAGATCGAGGCGCGCGCTGCGGCGTACGACATCCGCCCGAGCCTGATCCGGCGGCCGGGCCGCCACGCCGACGAGTACGAAGAGGGAGCGCGCCGCCTGTTGGTCGCGTACACCGTGCCGGGGCGCACCTGGCTCGTCGAGGGTTGTATCGACTCCCCCGAGCAGGTCGTCGACCTGGACTGGGAGGCCATCGCGGCGGGCGAGCCGCCCGCCTTCCTCGAGCGCACCGACCGCCCACACCTCCTCGTCTGCACCAACGGCACGCGGGACGTCTGCTGCGCGACCCGCGGCCGTCCGATCGCCGCCGCGGCGTACCAGGGCCATCCGGAGCAGGTCTGGGAGGTCACCCACACCTCGGGCCACCGCTTCGCCCCCACCGCGGTGGTGCTGCCGTTCGGCACCCTGCATGGGCGCCTGGTCGACGGCTCCACCCTGCTCGCGGCGGCCGCTCGGGGTGAGACGATCCTGGAGGGCTCCCGGGGCCGCTCCACGTGGCCGGCTCCCGCTCAGGTGGCCGAGCTCGCTGTGCGCGAGCTGATCGGCGAGCTGGCCTTGGATGCGCTCACCCTCGCCGGGGATGTGGTCCGCCACATCGACGGCCGGGCCTGGCAAGTCAGGACCGAGGCCCGCGAAACAGGCGTCGAGCGAGCCGAGTCCTGCGGCAAGGCACTGGTCCCGATGGCGCATGTCACAGTGGACATCCGCGAGGCGACTGGGGAGTAACCCCTACCCTCGGTGGCATGGGTGACTTCGACGATCTCCTCGAAGCCAACCGTGAGTACGCCGGAAGATTCGACCTCGGCGGCTTCGACGGTGTGGCTCATGCTGGCGTGGCCATCGTGACCTGCATGGACAGTCGGATCGATCCGCTGCGCATGCTGGGGCTCCAGCCCGGCGACGCCAAGATCTTCCGCAACCCCGGTGGCCGGGTGAACAGCCAGGCCCTGGAGGCACTCGTGCTCGGCGTTCACCTGCTGGGTGTCGAGCGGATCCTGGTCATCCCGCACACCGAGTGCGCCATGGCGAAGTTCACCGAGCACGAGCTGCGCGTGAAGGTCGGTCGGTCGGCCGACCGCGATGCGAGCTGGCAGAGCTTCGGCGTCGTAGGCGACCAAATGGCCGCGCTCTTCGAGGACGTGCAGAAGGTGCGCTCCCACCCGCTCATCCCGGAGACGGTGTCAGTCGGCGGCTTCATGTACTACGTCGACACCGGGCTGATCGACCAAAAGGTCTGAGACGTACGCCGGCTCGCCCACCAGCGCTGGGTGGGCGAGCCGGCTCTTCAGTTACGTCAGGGTGCGACGCTGAACGTGACAGCGGCGTCCGCGCGCTTGTTGCTCGACTGGTACGCCTTGGCGGAGTACGAGCCGGCGACGCGCGCGTAGTAGACCTCGCTGTTGGCACTGGACACACAGCCGTTGGCGTCCGCGGGGCCGCCGAAGAAGGACGTTGCGGCGGGGCTGACCACGACGAACGTGACGCCGGTGCCAGGCGCATATCCGCACCCACCGAAGACGAGCGACGAGCCGACCTTCATGGCCGTCGACGCTGTACCAGCGCCGCTGCCAGCGGTGGTGACACTGAGCGTCGCGGTGCTGCGGTTGGGACCAGCCTCAGCAGGGCCCGAGAAAGCGATGAACAGGGCCACGGGGGCAGCAGCCAGCGCAAGAGTCTTCTTCATGATGATCCTTCTCCCAAAAGATCAGAAACGGACCTCGCTCAGTGGGGGGTTGAGCGTGGTATGCCGTTCATCAGCATCTGGCCTGAAGAGACGAGACGTCCGAGTTTTACCCTTATAGGGGGATGTTGGTCTGGACCAGACTCGTATTCACGTACGCGGGCTCAGGCGTCGATCGCGTCTGCGTCCACCTCGTAGGCACCTTGAACGATGAATTCCTTGCGCGGAGCGACGTCCGTGCCCATCAGCAGCTCGAACACGTCCGCGGCGGCTACCGCGTCGTCCACCGTGATCCGCCGGAGCGTCCGGTGCCGCGGGTCCATTGTCGTCTCCGCCAGCTGGTCGGCGTCCATTTCACCCAGACCCTTGTATCGCTGCACCGGGTCTTTCCAGCGCAAGCCCTTCTTGGTCAGCTCGGCGAGCTTCCGCTGCAGATCCTGGTCGGAGTAGGTGTAGACGTACTTCTCCATCCCCTTCTTGGGGTTGGTCAGCTCGATCCGGTGCAGCGGTGGCACTGCGGTGTAGACCCGCCGCTCGGTGATCAGGTCGGGCATGTACTTGAAGAAGAGAGTCGCCAGCAGGCAGCGGATGTGGGCGCCGTCCGAGTCGGCGTCCGCCATGAAGATGATCTTCCCGTAGCGCGCCTGCTCGAGGTCGAAGGTACGACCTGACCCCGCCCCGACCACCTGGATGATCGACGCGCACTCGGTGTTCTTGAGCATGTCGCCGACCGAGGCCTTCTGGACGTTCAGGATCTTGCCGCGAATTGGCAGCAGCGCCTGGAACTCCGAGTTGCGGGCCAGCTTCGCCGTCCCGAGCGCCGAGTCACCCTCCACGATGAACAGCTCCGAGCGGTCCGTGTCGTTGGTGCGGCAGTCTGCGAGCTTGGCCGGCAACGAGGACGACTCCAGGGCGTTCTTGCGCCGCTGGGTCTCACGGTGCGTGCGCGCCGCGATCCGGGTGCGAGAGGCATTGGCGGCCTTCTCGAGGACAAGCTTCGCCTGAGCCTTCTCGGCGCGCTTGGTCGAGGTGAGGAACCGCTTCAGCTCGGTCGAGACCACCTTGCGGACGATGGTGCGCGCGGCCGGAGTGCCGAGCACCTCCTTCGTCTGGCCCTCGAACTGGGGCTCAGCCAGCCGCACGGTCACGACCGCGGTCAGCCCTTCGAGCACGTCGTCCTTGATGACGTCCGGTTCGGCGACCTTGAGTGTCTTGCTGTCCCGGAGCACGTCGTTGAACGTCTTGGTCAGGGCCGTGTCGAAGCCGGCGACGTGAGTGCCTCCCTTGGGAGTGGCGATGACGTTGACGTAGGAGCGGACCTCGGTCTCGTAGCCCGTGCCCCAGCGCAGCGCGACATCGACGAAGAGGTCGCGCTCGACGTCCTGCGGCGTCATGTGCCCCTTGTCGTCCAGGAGCGGCACCGTCTCGCTGAAGTGGCCCTGGCCTTGAAGCCGGACCACGTCGGTGACGGGCTCATCCGACGCGAGGAACTCGCAGTACTCGGTGATGCCACCGTCGTGCTTGAAGCGCTCCTCCTTCGGCTCGTCACCCGAGTTGTCGCGGATCACCAGCTCAAGCCCAGGCACGATGAACGAGGTCTGCCGCGCCCGCGTGACGAGCTCGTCGAACACGAAGCGTGCGTCCTTGGTGAAGACCTGGCGGTCAGGCCAGAAGCGCACCCGCGTGCCCGTGACCGCCTTCGCCACGCGCTTGCCCTTGTGCAAGCCACTCTGCGGGCTGAACTTGGCGGCAGGCCCGTCACCGTTGAAAAGACCCGGGGCCCCCCGCTGGAACGACATGTGCTGGGTCGCCGGCGAGCGGTCGACCTCGACATCAAGCCTCACAGAGAGGGCGTTCACGACCGACGAGCCGACGCCGTGCAGGCCGCCCGTGGCGACGTACGAGCCGCCACCGAACTTGCCGCCCGCGTGCAGCTTGGTAAAGACGACTTCCACACCGGACAGGCCGGTCTTGGGCTCCTTGTCGACCGGGATGCCGCGCCCGTCGTCGTGCACCTCGGCGGAGCCATCAGGGTGCAAGGTCACGTCGATCGTGCTGCAGTAGCCCGCCAACGCCTCGTCGACCGAGTTGTCGATGATCTCCCAGAGACAGTGCATGAGCCCGCGGGTGTCGGTCGAGCCGATGTACATTCCGGGGCGCTTGCGGACCGCCTCGAGGCCTTCGAGGACCAGCAGGTGCTGGGCGTTGTAGGCGTTGTCGATGGCGCTGCCTCCGGGCGGACGGACGGACACGGGACTCCTCATTCAGCCTGCATGGGTGCGCCTCAATCTACCTGGGCTGGACCGGCCCATCCGGCCGCCACGCGCGTGCGAACCAGGGGCACAGGCAACCGGACCGGACCACCCTGTTACAGCGCGGTATCGAACGGGTGGGCTTTGTCTCTTTGGCAACCAAGACCGGCGTTTCGGCGTCACACTTGTAGAAGACACTCGTTGTACTGAGTAGACGGATGTGACCCGCGACACGCGGATCTCATCAGGCGCAAATAACGCGTGGGGGGATCGCCCTTCGTGTTTGGATGGCGGGGTCGGGGAGGCAACGGGCCGGGGAACATTTCCGGACCCAGGACCGTTACCTCTTAGGCACCCACTAGAAAGGCAGGCTTTCGTGACCACTGCAGTTGCCCCCAGCGCACTGACCGCAGCGGATCGTTGCGACCGATGCGGCGCCCAGGCCTACCTACGAGTCGAGCTCTCCACCGGCGGTGAGCTCCTGTTCTGCGCTCACCACGCGCGCGAGCACGGTGACAAGCTGCGCACGATCGCCGCTCGCGTCCACGACGAGACCGAGAAGCTCGACGCGACGCCGGCCGGCGCACCGGACAGCGATCGCTGACCACTGAGTCATAGAACAAGGCGTTGACGGAGGCCCCGGGTTACCCG
>DATILB010000410.1:0-5385 GCA_035477015.1 Nocardioidaceae bacterium
GAAAGGTGGTCGCCGAGCCACTCGCGCACCTCGCAGCGGAACGCCTCGTCCACGGCGCTGTAGGTCAGATCCACAGTGCTAGAGTAACTCACCAAGCAACTGTTTGGTTGGGAGGATACGAGTGCGGACCATCCCCGGGGCACTCCGCGAGGCAGCGGAGCGCTGGCCTGACCATGCCGCCATCGTCGACGGCGACACCACGCTGACCTTCGCCCAGCTGCACGAGCGCGTTCGCCGCGTCGCGGCCGGCTTCGGCCTCGAGGACGGCGATCGCGTCTGCCTCTGGGCTCCGAACTCCTGGCGCTGGGAGGTCGCCGCCCTGGCCGTCACCTACGCGGGCGGCGTCCTGGTCCCGCTCAACACGCGCTACACGGGGCACGAGGTCGTGGATGTCGTCAGCCGGACCAATCCCCGCCTCATCGTCATCGAGGACGGCTTCCTCGGCCGCACCCAGAGCAGTGAGCTCGCCGACGCCGCTACGGAAGCGGGTCTCGTGCTGCCTTCGGTGCTCGTCACCTCCCAGCTGCCCGATGCCGAGCCCGTCGCCTTTCCCGAGGTTGCCGCGGCGGACCTCGCCGACATCCTCTTCACCTCCGGGACGACCGGGCGTTCGAAGGGTGCGATGACCGCCCACGGCCAGTCCGTGGAGGCAGCTCGCATCTGGGGCGAGCTCGGCGAGGTCACGTCCGATGACCGCTACCTCGTGGTGAACCCGTTCTTCCACTCCTTCGGCTACAAGGCCGGAATCCTCGTGTCGCTCCTGTACGGCGCCACGCTCTACCCCCAGGCGGTGTTCGACGTGAACGCCGCGATCGACACGATCGAGCGGGACCGCATCACCGTCCTGCCGGGCGCTCCCACGATCTTCAACGCGCTGCTCGAGCAGGATCGCAGCACGCGTGACCTGTCCTCACTCCGCTTCGCAGTGACCGGTGCCGCGATGGTCCCCGTGGCTCTGGTCGAGCGGATGCAGAGCGAGCTGTCGTTCGACCTGGTTTTGACCGCGTTCGGCATGACCGAGTGCGTGATGGGCGCCATGGGTCGCCGCGGCGACCCGCCCGAGCTCGTCGCCGGCACCACGGGCCGTGTCGTCCCCGGCATGGAGATGCGCGTGGACGCCCCGACCGGCGAGGACGGCGAGCTGCTCTTCCGCGGACCGCTCGTGATGCTCGGTTACCTCGACGACCCGATTGCCACCGCCGAAGCCATCGATGCCGACGGCTGGTTGCACACCGGCGATGTCGCGCGTGTCGACCCAGAAGGCAACTTGAAGATCACGGACCGGCTGAAGGACATGTACGTCGCCGGCGGCTTCAACGTCTACCCAGCCGAGATCGAGCAGGTGATCGCTCGGCTCGACGGCGTGGTGGAGTCGGCGGTCGTGGGCCTGCCCGACGAGCGACTCGGCGAGGTGGGCCGGGCGTACGTCGTACGCCGCGCCGGAGCCGAGATCACCGAGGAGGATGTCATCGCCCACTGCAAGGAACGCCTGGCGAACTTCAAGATCCCGCGGAGCGTGAGGTTCGTCGACGTGCTGCCCCGCAACCTGGCCGGCAAGGTGCTGAAGACCCAGCTGCGCTCCGGGGGTGGACTGTGAACCTGGACTTCTCCGAGAGCGAGCTCGCCTTCCAGCAGGAAGTGCGGGACTGGCTGACCGCCCACGTGCCCGGCCGACTCCCGTCGATGGACTCGGCGGAAGGTTTCGAGGCGCACCGGGCGTGGGAGCGCGAGCTCCACGAGGCCCGGCTCTCGACAGTTTCCTGGCCACGCGATGTCGGGGGGCGAGAGGCGAGCCTCGTCGAGTGGGTGATCTTCGAGGAGGAGTACTACCGAGCCGGCGCGCCCGGGCGGGTCTCCCAGAACGGGATCTTCCTACTCGCGCCGATCATCTTCGAGCACGGCACTCCCGAGCAGCAGCAGCGCTTCCTCCCGACGATGTCGTCCGGCGAAGTCATCTGGGCGCAGGCCTGGTCCGAGCCCGAGGCAGGCTCCGACCTCGCGTCGTTGCGCTCGACCGCGACCCGAGTGGACCCTTCGACGGGCTCAGGACAAGGGGCAGGTTGGTTGCTCAACGGCCAGAAGACCTGGTCCTCCCGCGCGACGTTCGCACACTGGGGCTTCGGACTCTTCCGGTCCGACCCGTCCGCCGAGCGGCACCGTGGGCTGACCTACTTCCTCTTCCCCCTCGATGCCGAGGGAGTCACTGTCCGCCCCATCCCGCAGCTCGACGGCGAGCCGGGGTTCGCGGAGATCTTCTTCGAGGACGTCTTCGTGCCCGACCAGGATGTCCTGGGAGCCTCGGGCGACGGCTGGCGCGTCGCGACGAGCACCGCCGGCAACGAGCGCGGACTGTCACTCCGCTCCCCCGGGCGCTTCTGTGCGGCTGCGGACCGACTGCTGGCGCTGTACGCCGACCACGAGGACCCCACTCTTCGTGACCGCGTCGTCGATGCCTGGATCGGAGCCGAGTCCTACCGGCTCTACACCTGGGGCACGGTCACCCGGCTCGCGGCCGGAGGAGACATGGGTGCGGACGGCTCGGTGAACAAGCTGTTCTGGTCCGAGCTCGACGTGGCACTGCATGAGACCGCCCTCGACCTGCTCGGCGACGAGGGCGAGCTCGAGTCGGTGTGGTCCGACGGTTACCTCTTCTCGCTCGGCGGGCCCATCTACGCCGGCACGAACGAGATCCAGCGCAACATCGTGGCCGAACGACTGCTAGGACTCCCGCGATGAGGTTCACCCTGACCGCCGAGCAGGCCGGCTTCGCCCGCTCCCTCGACGACCTGCTCGCAGGAGCCGCTGTGCCCACGGTGGTCCGCTCCTGGGCGGAAGGCGATCCGGCACCGGGCCTCAAGCTCTGGGACCGGCTGGCCGACCTCGGCATCACCTCGCTCTGCGACCCCGAGGTCGGCGCCACGCCCTCCGACGTGGTCGTCGCATTCGAGCAGCTCGGCAGGCACGCAGTTCCCGGGCCGTGGGTCGAGTCCGCAGTCCTGCTCCCGACCCTGACCGGGGCAGCCGTCGAAGGTATCGCCACGGTCGGCGTGCCCCTGGCACTCGACGCCGACGTTGCCGACGCGACGTACGCCGTCGTGGAGGGCAAGCTCTGCTCCGCGACGGTCGGCGAGCAACAGCAGTCGATCGACCCGGCGCGACGCCTGTTCACGATCGATGCCGCGACCCCGCTGCAGGAGGTCGCACCGGACGTCGTCGAGCGCGCGCACGACCTCGCGACCCTCGCGGTCGCCGCCCAGCTCGTCGGCGCCGGCTATCGCGTGCTCGACGACGCCGTCGAGTACGCCAAGGCCCGGGTGCAGTTCGGCAAGCCGATCGGCCAGCAGCAGGCCGTCAAGCACCTGCTCGCGGACGCCAAGGTCGCACTGGACTTCGCCCGTCCCCTCGTCTGGGGAGCCTCCCTGAGTGTCACCGGGCGTGACGTCTCCGCAGCCAAGGTCGCGGCCGGTGACGCGGCGTACGTCGCTGCACGCGCAGCACTCCAGGCCCATGGCGCGATCGGCTACACCGAGGAGTACGACCTCTCGCTGTGGCTGCTGAAGATCCGGGCCCTGAGGAGCGCCTGGGGCTCGCCGGCGTACCACCGCGGCCGAGTCCTCGAGTCGCTGATGGGGGCCTGATGCATTTCGCCCTGTCCCAGGAGCAGGAGGAGCTCGCCACCGCCGTTCGTTCGGCCCTGGCGACGTCGAGCGACGCCTGGAAGGTCCTCGTCGAGCAGATCGGAGCCCCGGCGCTCGCCGTACCCGAGGAGTACGACGGGGCGGGTGCCAGCCTCTTCGAGACCGCCCTCGTCCTGAACGAGCTCGGCGCCTCCCTCACCCCTACCCCCTTGCTGCAGACCGCGGTCGCAACCCGCGCCTTGCTCTCGGTGAGTCACGCAGAGCACCTCGTTGCCATCGCTGCCGGCCGGTCGGCCACGGTCGCGCTCGACGACGTGGTCCTGGACGGCGACCTCGTGCTGGTCGTCCGCGATGGCGTCCTGCATGAGGCGACCGACGTACGGCGTACTCCCCTCCCCTCGATGGACCAGACGCTCGAGCTCACGCGGCTGGAGATCCTGTCGTCGGAGCCTCTGGGTTCCGTCGACGAGCAGCAGCTTCGCGACACCGGCGCCGCGTTGGTCACCGCCCTCCAGGTCGGTGCCATGCAGCGCTCGCTGGACCTGACGGTCGCCTACGTGAAGGAACGTCACCAGTTCGGTCGGCCGATCGGCTCGTTCCAGGCTCTCAAGCATCGGCTGGCGGACTGCTTCGTGGCGCTGGAGACCAGCCGCTCGGTGAGCTGGGCGGCGTGCTGGGCGGCCGCCAACCTCAATGACGATCTCTCGGCCAAGGCGAGCACCGCGAAGGCCTGGTGCGGCGACGCTCTCGACCTCGTCGCCTCGGAGATGGTGCAGCTGCACGGCGGGATCGCCATCACCTGGGAGCATCCGGCACACCTGTACTTCAAGCGGGCGCACGCGCTCGGGAAGCTGTTCGGCCAATCACACGAGCACCGCATGACGCTCGCCGGGAACGACGGCCCGAGCTGACGCGTCCCATGTGAGACCATCCACATCAGCCCGGCCCGGGCTCGGACTCACGGGGGGATTCCATGATTTCGGTGTCCGTACGACGCGTCGTCTGCGCGGGCCTCATGTCGGTCTTCCTGCTGCCTGCTGCCCCGGCAGCGGCAGTCGAGCCTGCAAGCTGCACGAGCCTGGTCATCGACGGCGCACGTGTGCTCGACGTACCTAAGGTTCGTCGCGCAGCCTTGGCCGTCCAGCGGGAGGCCGCCGACATCCGGGTGCGGTCCTACACCTCGGTCCTCGACGGGGACCTCGACGCGCAGATCGAGCGCGAGCAGGAGGCGTGCCCGTCCTGGCGCGACCTGGACGGCTCCCGTCGCGACAACCTGATCGTGCTGGCAGTCAGCGTCGAGGACCGGCGGGTCGGGCTCTACTACGGACGGGTCTGGGACGGCGAGCTCGGTGACCGCTGGCCCGGGATCCAGGCGCACACGATCAACCCGCACTTCAAGGCCGGCCGTTACACGGAAGGCTTCGTCGCCGGGCTGAGGGTGGTGGCTCGGGAGATCAACCCGTTACGCCACCCGAGCGGTGAGCCCGACGAGGTCGGCGCAGTCCCTGGGGGCGAGGTCTTCTTCGAGGACTCATCGACCGGGGGCGGTGGGTTCGGCGTAGTGATCACGCTCATGGCGGTGGTCGCCCTCGCCGGTGCGGTCCTGACCGGACTTGGTAGGGGCGGCCGGTTCTCCGGCAGTGGACGCGGAGCCAGCACCTGGGGCGCCTTCGGAGCGCGGAGCTTCCTCGGGCCCGGGTCGCGACCGTGTCTGCTCCCTTGAGCCGCTCGAGGTTGGCCAGTGCGG
>DATILB010000411.1:0-6599 GCA_035477015.1 Nocardioidaceae bacterium
GTGGTCAGCTCGTCGAGCCCGTCGTCGCCGCGGAAGACCCAGGCGTCGACGCCGCGGCGCGCGAACACCCCGGCCATCAGCGGGGCCATCCGCGGGTCGGCACAGCCGATCGCCTGGGCGGCCGGCTTGCCGGGGTGGGCCAACGGCCCGAGGAAGTTGAACGTCGTACCGATGCCGAGCTCTCGGCGCGGCACCGCGGCGTGGCGCAGTGCCGGGTGGAACGCCGGAGCGAAGCAGAAGGTGATCCCGACCTTGTCCGCCACCGCCATCACCTGCTCGGGGCTGAGATCGAGACGTACACCGAGCACCTCGAGTACGTCGGCAGCCCCTGCCTTCGAGGAGGCGGAGCGGTTGCCGTGCTTCACCACGGGTGCACCGGCCGCAGCGGCCACGATCGCGGACATCGTCGAGATGTTCACCGACATCGAGCGGTCACCGCCCGTGCCCACGACGTCCAGCCACCTTCCGGAAAGGGTCAGCGGCTGCGCGTGCGCGTGCATTGCGGCGACCAGGCCCTCGAGCTCGTCGAGGGTCTCGCCCTTGGTGCGGAGCGCCACAGCGAACCCGGCGATCTGCGACGGGGTCGCCTCACCGGCCAGGATCTCGCCCATCGCCCAGGTGGCCTGGTCGCCGGTGAGGTTCTCGCGGGAGGTCAGGGCGCCCAGGAGCTCGGGCCACGAGTGGCTCATCGGGCCTCCGATCAGCTCTGGGGGACGCGGGCCCGGAGCAGCTTCACGACGGCGTCGGCGAGCTGCAGCGGGTCGATGGGGTGGGAGATGGCGGCGTCGGCGCGCGACCAGGTCGCCAGCCAGGCGTCCTGAGGGCGTCCGGTGAGCACCAGCACCGGCGGGCACTGGAAGATCTCGTCCTTGAGCTGCTTCGCGATCCCCATGCCACCGGCGGGGACAGCCTCTCCGTCGAGGATGGCGAGGTCGATCGCTCCACCGTCCAGGTGCTGGATCACCACCGGCTCGGTAGCCACCTCGATGAACTCCACGGGAGGCAGGTCCGGATGCGGCCGCTTGCCGAGCGCCAGCATCACCTGATCACGCGTGTCGGCGTCGTCGCTGTAGACGAGGACATTCAGCGGCTTCGTGGCATTCGTCACGCGGCGATCCTACGACTCCCGGTGGTCGAGCCCGTCGAGACCCCGCCGGGACTCCAGGAGGTCCAGCCGCCGGTCCTCGCGGGCGGCCTCGCGGATGGACGCCCGCACCCACTGCACAAACAGCACGATGAAGAAGGCCAGACCGACGACGTCTCCCGAGGCCCAGAGCAGGCCTCCGGCCAGGTGCTGGTCGTCCAACGGGTCCGGCAACCACGTCTCGGGCAGGCTGCGGTACCAGTCCCCCGCGATCAGCGACTCCTGACCCATGATCGTCACGCCGAGAAACGCGTGGAACGGCAAGGTGAGCATCATCAGGAGGAGCCGGAACGGGTAGGCCACCCGCCCGGGGACCGGATCGACGCCCACGAGCGGCCAGAAGAAGAGCGTGCCGACCAGCACGAGGTGGACGTGCATCATCTCGTGCAGGTACGCCGACCGCAGCGTGGCGTCGTACCAGCCGGAGAAGTAGAGCACCCACGGACTCAGCACGAAGAGCAGGAACGTGAGAGGCGGGAAGGACAGCACCTTCGCCACCCGCGAGTGCAGTGCAGCCAGCAGCCACCGGCGGGGCAGCTTCGGGAGGGTGCGCAGCGCGAGGGTCACCGGTGCGCCGAGGGCCAGCAGCAGCGGCACGACCATCGCGAGCAGCATGTGCTGGACCATGTGGACGCTCAGAAGCGTCGTGTCGTACGCCGCCAGCCCCGAAGTCGTCGCGACGTAGAAGACCAGCATCCCGGCGCCGAAGGCCAGGGTCCTGCCGACGGGCCACCGGTCCCCGCGAGCGGCCAGGGTCCGCACGCCGAGCAGGTAGGCGCCCAGCACCCACACGGTGAGGATCGTCGGCAGTGGCTCGACCCCCCACTCCGTGAGGATGCGGGAGGCCCCGAAAGGCGGTAGCACGTGCTGAGCCTAAGCCGCCGGAGAAGGGGTCGAAACCGGCCCAAGTCGGCCGTGTGAAGAAGACAACGGTCCAGACACGGGGGTCGGGGTGCCGTTACTCGCAGTTATCGACATAATGAGGCCCGTGGCGACAACAGCATCTGTGATCCCTGCCTCCCGGCTCCATGGACACCACGACCGGCCGAGCATGGTCAGCGTCGGGACGATCGTCTGGCTCTCCTCGGAGCTGATGTTCTTCGCGGCGCTCTTCGCGTGCTATTTCACGATCCGCGGAGAGGCCCCTGACCTGTGGATTCAGGAGACGGCGAAGCTCAATGTGCCGTTCTCCTCGATCAACACCACGGTCCTGGTGCTGTCCTCGTTCACGTGCCAGATGGGCGTGTTCGCCGCTGAGCGTGGACAGGTCGGCCGAGCCGGCAGCGTCCTCAACGTCAAGGGCTGGGGCCTGCGTGAGTGGTTCATCCTCACGTACCTCATGGGTGCCTTCTTCATCGGCGGCCAGGCGCTCGAGTACACCGAGCTCATCCACCACGGTGTGACGATCCCCGCCAACGGCTACGGCTCGGTCTTCTACCTGACGACGGGCTTCCACGGTCTGCACGTGACCGGCGGCCTCATCGCGTTCCTCCTCATCCTCGGACGCACCTACGTAGCTCGCAAGTTCACCCATGAACAGGCGGTCAGCGCCATCGTCGTGTCGTACTACTGGCACTTCGTCGATGTCGTGTGGATCGGCCTGTTCGCCACGATCTACCTGCTTCAGTAGTCCAGCTCCGACGACGGATAGACGAGGAACCTTCGTGCGTTTGATCGCAGCATCACTCTCAGCCAAGAGGCGCAGCCGCCTAGCCGGACCCGTCGTCCTGCTGCTGGGGCTCCTTCTCACCGGTGGGCTCTACACGCTGTTCTCCCCCGCCCAGGCGGCTGACCAGGAAGCCTCCACTGACGACATCGCCGCTGGGCGCGCGCTGTTCCTCGTCGGCTGCGCCTCCTGCCACGGCCAGAACGGCGAGGGCGTCGTCACCTCACGCGGCACGCAGTACGGCCCCTCGCTCGTCGGCGTCGGTGCAGCCGCAGTCGACTTCCAGGTGGGCACCGGCCGGATGCCGATGGCTCAGCCCGGCGCCCAGGCTCCCGTGAAGCGGGTCCTCTACAACGAGGAGCAGATCAGCCAGCTTGCCGCCTTCGTCGCGTCGCTCGGCCCCGGTCCTGCCATCCCGGCCGAAGAGTCATACGACATCAACGCCATCCCCGAGGACGAGCGTGAGGAAGCCATCGTCCGCGGTGGCGAGTTCTTCCGCACGAACTGCACGGCCTGCCACAACTTCGCGGCGACTGGTGGCGCACTGAGCAAGGGCAAGTACGCACCGTCCCTGGTGGGCGTCGAGCCGAAGTACATCTTCGAGGCGCTCGAGACCGGCCCTCAGCAGATGCCGGTCTTCTCCGAGGCCAACCTCACCGCTGAGGAGAAGCGCGAGATCATCGCGTACCTCCACAGCCTCGAGGAGCTCCCGCAGTACGGCGGCGCCGCCATGGGCGCCCTCGGCCCGGTGAGCGAAGGCCTCTTTGCCTGGCTCGTCGGCATCGGCTCCTGCGTCGCCTTCGGCATCTGGATCGCCGCGCACAGCACTCGTTCGAACAAGAAGAAGGGAGCCCACGCGTGAGCGACGAGATCGTGCCGCATGGCTCCGGTGAGGGCGTCGTCGAAGCCGACCCGATCGCCGACCCCGGCCTACCCGCGCACCTGCCTCGCCCGACTGACATCGACACGAAGGCCGAGAAGCGCGCCGAGCAGCAGATTGCGTCGATGTTCGGCTTCTCGAGCCTCTGCGCGATCCTCTTCTGCGTCGCGTACTTCAGCTTCGAGATCGGTGGCCGCCCCGACACCATCCTCGGCTGGGGCGCCTCGAACGTCGCCCTCGGCACGACGATGGGTCTGTCCCTGCTCGCCATCGGCGTCGGGATCATCCAGTGGTCGCGGAAGCTGATGGTCGACAACGAGGTCGTCGAGCTGCGTCACCCGGTCGCCTCCAGTGCGGAGGACCGCGAGTACGCCGTCGACGCGTTCAACCTCGGCGTCGAGGAGTCAGGCATCATGCGCCGGCCCCTGGTCCGCAACTCGCTGCTCGGCGCGATGGCCACCGCCCTCCTGCCCGCGATCATCGTGCTGCGTGACCTCGGCCCGCTGCCGGGCAACTTGCTCGAAGTGACGGTGTGGAAGAAGGGCATGCGCGTCGTACGCGACGTCTCTGGTTCCCCGATCAGCGCCGCCGACATGCAGCTCGGCGACCTGATCAACGCGGAGCCCGACGTCTTCTTCCACCCCGAGCTTTACGGCGAGCACGAGTTCGACGAGCACCGCCTGATCAAGGAGAAGGCGAAGGCCGCCGTCATCCTGGTGCGCATCCGCCCCGAGGACATCAAGCCGGCCGAGGGTCGCGAGAACTGGCACTACGAGGGCATCCTCTGCTTCTCGAAGATCTGCACCCACGTGGGCTGCCCGATCTCCCTCTACGAGCAGCAGACCCACCACCTGCTGTGCCCGTGCCACCAGTCGACGTTCGACCTGTCGGACAACGCCAAGGTGGTCTTCGGACCCGCCGCCCGTGCCCTGCCGCAGCTGCCGCTCTCGGTAGACTCGCAGGGGTACCTGGTCGCATCTGACCCCTTCGACGAACCAGTTGGCCCGAGCTTCTGGGAACGTGGGTGACAACGATGAGTAACTCGAAATCCGCCGCCAAGGTGCAGAAGCCGTCGAAGGCTGGTGCTGCCGCTGAGTGGGTCGACGACCGCGTCGGCATCGCCACCGGAGCCAAGAAGCAGATCCGCAAGGTCTTCCCCGAGCACTGGTCGTTCATGCTCGGTGAAATCGCGCTGTGGAGCTTCGTGGTCCTGCTGATCACCGGCGTGCTCCTCTCGCTGTGGTTCAAGCCGGCCATGGGCACGGTCATCTATGAAGGCTCCTACGAGCAGTTCCGTGGCCTTCCGATGTCCGAGGCCTACGAGTCGACGCTGCACATCTCGTTCGACATCCGCGGCGGTCTGCTGCTGCGCCAGATGCACCACTGGGCCGCGATGCTCTTCGTCGCCGCGATGTTCGTGCACATGATGCGCGTCTTCTTCACCGGCGCGTTCCGTAAGCCGCGCGAGATCAACTGGATGATCGGCGGCGTGCTCCTGCTGCTCGGCATCCTCGAAGGCTTCGCGGGCTACTCGCTCCCCGACGACCTGCTGTCCGGCACCGGTCTCCGCATCGCAGACGGACTCGTGAAGTCGATCCCCGTGCTCGGCTCGTACGTCTCGTTCTTCATGTTCGGCGGAGAGTTCCCCGGAGACATAATCATCCCGCGGCTCTACATCGCGCACGTGCTGTTGATCCCCGGCTTGATCCTGGCGCTCATCGGCGCCCACATGGTCCTGCTCGTGTACCAAAAGCACACGCAGTGGCCTGGCCCCGGCCGCACCAACGACAACGTCGTCGGCTACCCGATGATGCCGGTGTACGCCGCCAAGGCCGGCGGGTTCTTCTTCATCATCTTCGGCATCACCGCGCTGATGGGTGGCCTGCTGAGCATCAACCCGGTGTGGAAGTACGGCCCGTACAACCCCTCGGAAGTGACCGCGGGCTCCCAGCCCGACTGGTACATGGGCGTCGCCGAAGGCTTGCTCCGCATCATGCCCGGCTGGGAAACGCACATCTTCGGGGTCACCCTCTCGTGGAACGTGCTCATCCCCGGCCAGGTCGCACCGATGGTGATCCTGATGGGCGTGCTCGCCTACCCGTTCATCGAGGCGTGGATCACCGGAGACAAGCGGGAGCACCACCTGCTCCAGCGGCCGCGCAACGCCCCCAACCGGACGGCGTTCATGGTCGCCGCGATGACGCTCTACGGCCTGCTCTGGGCCGCCGGCGGCAACGACATCATCGGCGTGCTGTTCGACATCAGCATCAACAACATCACGTACTTCATGCGTGGAGCGATCTTCATCTTCCCGCCGATCGCCTTCATCATCACCAAACGCTGGTGCCTCTCGCTCCAGCGCCACGACGAGGCGAAGCTCCTCCACGGCTACGAGACCGGCATCATCATGCGCTCCCCCGAGGGCGGCTTCTCCGAGCGGCACCTGCCGATCTCGGTCGAGGAGGCCTACACCCTCACCCAGCGGGAGCGTGACATCGAGCTGCCGGCCCCGACCCCCGCAGATGGCAACGGAGTGGCTGCGCGCCAGTACAAGCTCCAGCTCCTGCGAGCCAAGCTCCACAAGTCCTGGTTCGGCTACAACATCCAGAAGCCGACCCGGGAGGAGCTCGAGGAGGCCGCGCACCACGCCGAGCACGAGCTCGCCCAGACGGTCCACGGCCACCAGAACCTCCCGGCCGGGGACTACTCGGGCGCACATGAGCTCGACGGGCACGCTGCCGACGGACACCAGTTCGACGGTCGCCACCCGGTCGAGGGCGAAGAGCTCCGCGGCCAGCACTGACGCTTTTCTGAACCGCCTCCGGACCTTCGGTCCGGGGGCGGTTCTCTTTTTTGTCTCCGCTCCGCTCACTCCTCGGCCCCCTCTCCTTGACCCCCTGCCTGCGGCG
>DATILB010000412.1:0-11971 GCA_035477015.1 Nocardioidaceae bacterium
TGGCTGGGGTCCGGTCCGCGGCCGACTGATCCCCGGCACCGCGCTGTACGTCGCCGACAAAGCTCTAGCCACATAGGTCGAGCGTGTCTTCGGGAGAGACGAGGCCGCGCGAGCAAGCTCGGGGAGCCCCGCGTGCCTCCCGACACGCTGCCGACCGGCCGTGAGGGCCGGGAACCCATCGGTCCCCGGCCCTCACCTTGCGGGCTTCTGATCAGGCGAGTCGCCTGCGCAGGAACACCACGCCCCCGGCTGCTGCCAGGAGGGCGAGCCCGCCGAGCACGCGGACGAGGTTCCGGCCACCTTCTCCGGTCTCCCCCGCGATCTCGTAGGAGTACGCAGCCAAGCCGATGGCGCCCTCAGGGGCACCGACGATCATGGCCTCGGTCTGGGCGCGCTCGGCGCCCTTCTCGAGGGTGGCGTACAGCTCGCCGTACTGCTGAGCCGTCGCGTCACCCTTCTTCACGATCTCCGAGGTGCCTTCCTCAGACAGCCGGCCGGCACCGTCGACGAGCTTCGGTGCACCGCCGGCGGCCTCCTTCAGGCCGTCAGCGAGTCGACCCGAACCGTCCGCGGCATCGCCCAGGCCGTCGGCCAGCTGACCAGCACCGTCGGCGATCAGCTGCGAACCGTCGTACGCCGAGCCGGCACCGTCAGCCAGCTGGCCAGCGCCATCGGCCAGCTCGCCCGCTCCGGCGTCCAGCTTGCCGAGACCGTCGGTGAGGTCACCGCCGCCGGCAGCAGCGTCGGCAGAGCCCGCGGCGAGCTGGAGCACGCCGGAGACAGCCTTGGTGACACCGACCGACAGCTCGCTGAGTCCGCCCTGGACCTGGGTCAGACCGCCCTTGAGCGCCATGGCCCCAGCCTTGAGCTGCGTCGCACCGCCCTGGGCCTGCGCGAGGCCGCTCTGGAGCTGGGTGGCACCCGGGATCAGCTGGCTGGTGAGCCCGCCGATCGCGGTCGCGAGACCGCCGGAGACCTGACCGAGGCCGGCCGACGCAGCGGTCAGGTCGGTCTTGCTCTGCTGGGCACCGTTGATCAGAGCGGTGACGGTGCCGAGGCAGACGGGGCTCTGCGTGCAGCCCGCGTCGGACAGCAGGCTGGTGAGACCGCCGATGAGCTGGGCGAGGCTGCCGTTGGCAGCGATCGCCGAGTCGAGACCCGCCTTGACCTGGTCCACGCCGCCCTTGGCAGTCGGAAGACCGCCGGCGAGCTGCTGGAGTCCGCCGAGTAGCTGGCCCGAGCCGGTGTGCAGCTGCGTGAGGCCGCCTTCGAGCCCGGCGAGACCACCGATCAGCGTGAGCGGCTGGTCGGCGGCGCCGACGCTGGCGACCATCAGGTCGATGCCAGCCTTGAGCTGAGCGATGCCGTCCTTCGCGGCCGGGAGACCCGCATCCGCGTCGGCGAGCTGATCGAGCCCGCCGCTGATGGCATTCAGGCCCGCGGTCAGCTTCTTGGCACCGGCGTACGCCGTACCCGTGCCTCCGGACAGCTTGTCCGCTCCGGCGCTGAGCTTCTGGCCACCCTCATCGAGCTGGCCGAGACCGTCGGCCAGTTCGAGCGAACCGTCCGCCAGCTTGGCTGCACCCGGGGCTGCGGAGTCGACCAGACCGGTGCTGAGCTCAGCGGCTCCGTCGCGCAGCTGGATCAGGCCGGCGAGCAGGTCCGCAGCGCCGTCACGTAGCTTGAGCAGGTTCGTGTCGATCGTCGCCGCGCCCTGGGTCAGCTCGGCACCCGTCGTCGCGCCACCCTCGTAGCTGGTTGCGGCCGTCGCGAAAGTCGGACTGGCCAGCGGGTCGACCGGAAGCACCTGGACCGCGGCACGCGGCACGACACCGTCGGTGATCGCGGCGGTGTACCCGAAGGTCGACGTGTCCGAACCGATCGGCGGGAACAGCGTCATGGTGAACGAGAGCTTCGTGCCGCCCTTGCCGTCGCCGGCCATGTTCGCACCCGTCGACGTGACGTCGCGGAAGGTGCTCGGCAGGGTGGTCGCCAGCTGCCCGATGAGCGGGATGGGGACGACCACGTCCTTGGTGATGGGGTTGCCCATGCCGTCGAGGAAGGTCACCGACTGGGTCACGCCGGTGACGTTGCGGACGGTGTACTGCACCTCGAGGGTGCCGTCTTCGCCGACCACATCGCCGGGGCTGACCGATTCGCCGTCGAGGAAGTACTCGACCTCCACCTCCAGCGGCAGGTCGCCCTCGTAGTCGCTCACCGAGCGGAGGTTCTTGGTGCCGTCGACCGACGTCCGCACCAGCTGCTCTCCGTTCACGACCTCGAAGCCACTGAAACCGTCAAGGTTCCGCAGACCGCTGGTCAGCACGGGGTTGGTGAAGTCGACGCTGCCGGTGCCGGTCAACGCGAGCTGCTCATAGATCCGCTGAGACTCGACCTCGCCGGTCGATGACGTGTAGACCTGCACGGTCTCGGTGTTGACGACCTCGACGTCACCCTCGGCAGCGATCGCGGGGGCGGCGCCCCACACGCTCACGAGTGCAGCGCAGGCAACAGCGGCCGCGGTTCTCCGCGGCAGGGAATGAATGTTCACTTGGTGTGCTCCAGGATGTCGTCGAGCGAAGTGGCCTGTTCCGGAACCCGGCCTCCGTGGCGACCGGCAACAGTTGTGCGTGCCGATCCTGGGCCGGCCAGGACCCCGGCCAGCAGCCCTACGCCGACGTTGAAGAGCATGGTCGTGGCGGTGCTCACCGACGTGGTCATCAGCTCTGGCGGAGCCACGTTGTAGGTGAACTCGTAGGCGCCTGCGAAGGCGCCCGCACCGAGCAGCGGAGCCCACAACGGGATGCGCTCGAGCGTGGCCGCCACGACGGCGACACAAGCGAACACCACGATCGCAGCGGCCACGGCCCGACCTGCACTGGTGTCGGGCATCCAAGCTGCCCGGACGATGTATCCGAACCACGCGATGACGAAGCCGCTGGCGAAGCCGACGATCCTCGTGAGCAGGGTGCGGTCTGGCACAAGCGCGATAACCGCGCCCATGGCCGCGCCCAGCAGGGCGACGGACTCGAGTTCTAGGTCGAGAATCGCGCTCGCCCCAATAGCTGCAGCAGCAGCAAAGGCAAGCAGAACTCCGACCAGCAGCAATTTGCGCATGCTGGCGCTAACTCCCTCCGAGTTACAGAACGCCGCATCCCTCCTGAACCGGCGTAGCCCCGCGCTCCCTCAAGCGAACGGCCGCGACCACTGTAACTCGCGAGTAGCCGAAAAGACACATCGACAGAAACGTGTTCTTTTCCTAGGCCCGCTATCCGGCTCACTTGGGGCGAAAGGCAGAATCCTGCTCATGACCCTTCCTGAGGCCGGCCCCGAGAGGTACAGCGTCGCAACCGCGACCTCCCTCACCGCCGCCGGCATGATGGCGATGAACGTGCTGGTGTACCTCTTCACCCTCGCGGCATCGCGGATGCTCGGTCCCGAGCAGTTCGGTGGGGTCAGCGCTTTCCTCGGCGTCCTGATGGTCGCCAACGTCGGCGCACTGGCGCTCCAAGCGACCGCCGCGCGCCGGATCGCCACCAGCCCGCCGGAGCGCCGCGACGAGGTCGCCCACGACGTCATCGTCAGCACCTGGCACGTCGCGCTCGGCCTCGGCGTGCTCTTCACGCTTGCCACGCCGCTCTTCATGGCCACGCTGCACACCCCACTGCTCGCCTCGCTCATGGTCGGGCTGACTGTCGGTCCGCTCACGATGATCGGCGGCTATGTCGGCGTGCTCCAGGGCTCCGAGCATTGGCGCTGGCTGGCCGTCACCTTCATCGCGATCGGGGTCGGCCGAGCTGGGTTGGGCATCCTCGGAGTCGTGACCACCGACTCCGTCAACGGCGCGATGGTCGGAGTGTTCCTCGGGGCGCTCGTCCCGGCCCTCATCGGCTGGTGGGGCTGTCGGCACGTGCCACACAAGCGTGTCGGGACACACCATGGCGTTCTCAAGGAGGTCTGGCACAACGGGCACTCCCTGCTGGCCTTCTTCATCGTGACCAACCTGGACGTCCTTATCGCGCGCAACCAGTTCTCGCACTTCGACTCCGGTGTGTACGCCGCCGGCTCGATCCTCACCAAGACCTGCTTGTTCCTCCCCCAGTTCGTGATCATCGTGGCGTTCCCGAAGATGGCTCAGGACCACGCGGTGAACGACCAGGACCGGGCCTGGCTGAAGCCGCTCGCCGCCGTCGCCGCGCTGGGAGCCTGTGCAACCGCTGGCTGCTTCGTCCTGCGTGACCTTGCCGTCACGTTCGTGGGCGGCTCGGAGTACGAGTCGCTCGCGTCGTACGCCTGGCTCTTCACCCTCGAGGGCACGGTCTTCGCCGTACTCCAGATGGTCGTCTACCGGCAGATCGCCCGGCAGTCCCACGTCGCCATCTGGCTCTGGGCGTCCGCCGTCGTCATCGGCGCTCTCGGGATAGCCGTTGCTGACGAGAACCGCGCGCTGGTCGGTCTGGTGATCGCGGTCGTCGCGGTCGCAGCCCTCCCGGTCCTGCTGGCCAAGCCCTCGGGACGCGCAGCCATCCCGTCGGTGGCACCGACGCCAGGCGGCTAGCCCCGGCAGACTCGCTCGACCAGTTGAATTAGTGGGCCGCGTCGTACCAGCTGCGGCCGGTGCCGACGCTCACGTCCAGCGGGACAGTCAGGTCGGCTGCGGCCGCCATCTCGGCACGAACCAGCTGCTCGAGCGACTCCACCTCCCCTGGAGCGACCTCGAAGACGAGCTCGTCGTGGACCTGGAGCAACATCCGTGAGCTCAGCCCGGCTCCCTTGATCGCGCGGTCGACGCGCAACATCGCGACCTTGATGACGTCGGCTGCCGAGCCCTGGATCGGCGCGTTGAGCGCCATCCGCTCAGCCATCTCTCGACGCTGGCGGTTGTCGCTGGTGAGGTCGGGCAGGTAGCGGCGGCGGCCGAGGATCGTCTCGGTGAAGCCGGACCGACGAGCCTCGTCGACGATGCCGCCGAGGTAGTCGCGCACGCCGCCGAAGGTCTCGAAGTACTCGTCCATGAGGCCGCGCGCTTCGCCGGGCTCGATGCCGAGCTGCTGGCTCAGGCCGTACGCCGACAGCCCGTAGGCCAAGCCGTAGTTCATCGCCTTGATCTTCGCGCGCATCGCAGGGGTGACGTCGCCGGTGTCGACGCCGAACACACGTGCGGCCGTCACGGAGTGGAAGTCCATGCCAGAACGGAAGGCGCTGATGATCCCGGCGTCCTCCGACATGTGCGCCATGATGCGCATCTCGATCTGGCTGTAGTCGGCCGTCAGCAGCGTCTCGAACCCGGAGCCCACCACGAAGGCCTCGCGGATGGTGCGCCCCTCCTCGGTCCGGACGGGGATGTTCTGCAGGTTGGGCTCGGTGCTCGACAGCCGACCGGTGGCCGCGATGAGCTGGTTGAACGTCGTGTGGATGCGCCCGTCCGGCTGCACCGTCTTGAGCAGCCCCTCGACCGTCTGCCGCAGCCGGCTGACGTCGCGGTGGCGCAGAAGGTGGGACAGGAACGGGTGCTCGGTCTTGTCGAACAGCGCCTGCAGGGCGTCGGCGTCGGTGGTGTAGCCGGTCTTGGTGCGCTTGGTCTTCGGCAGCCCACGCTCCTCGAACAGCACCACCTGAAGCTGCTTGGGCGAGCCGAGGTTGATCTCCTTGCCGATGGCGTCGTAGGCCTCGTCTGCTGCCCGCTTCACCTCACCCGCGAACTGCGCCTCGAGCCCTTCGAGCTTGTCGAGGTCGACCGCGATGCCAAGCTTCTCCATGTCGGCCAGCACCTCGATCAGGGGCAGCTCGACGTCGGCCAGCAGCGCCGTGCCGCCTCGGTCGCTCAGCTCCTGGTCCAACGCCTCCGCCAGGTCGAGAACGGCACGCGCCTGCAGCATGGGAGTGTCACCGGCTGTGGCGTCCCCGATGCTGTCGAAGCTGAGCTGCCCTTCGTCCTCCTGCTGCTCGGCCTTGAGCTCGCGCTTGAGGTAGCGCAAGGTCAGGTCGGCCAGGTCGTAGGAGCGCTGGTCGGGGCGCGCGAGGTACGCGGAGAGCGCCGTGTCTGCGTCGAGGCCCTGGAGCACCCACCCTCGAGCGGCAAGCGCCAGAATCGGCCCCTTGGAGTCGTGCAGGACCTTGCGGATGCTGGCGTTGCCCAGCCACGCGGCGAGAGCGCCGTCGTCCTCGGCGCCGAGCTTCTCCGTGTCGATCCAGGCAGCCGTGTTGTCGGCTGCCGCCAGGGCGATGCCGTGGACGTCCCCGCCTCCCGAGCCCCAGTGCCCCTGCACCTGGAGACCGACTCGTGGCCCGCTCGGAGCATGCTCGGCGAGCCACGCCGCGACCTCACCCTCACCAAGGCGGGTGCCCTCGAGGGCGAAGCCCGACTCGTCGATCTCCTCCTCGGACGAGAGGTACTCGAACAGGCGGTCACGGAGCACCCGGAACTCGAGGCCGTCGAAGAGCTTGTGCACCTCCTGGCGGTCCCAGGGTCGCACTCCAAGATCGGCCGGCTTGAACTCCAGCTCGAGGTCGCACACCAGCGCGTTGAGCCGTCGGTTGCGGATCACGTCGCCGAGGTGCTCACGCAGGCTGTCCCCGGCCTTGCCGGTGATCTTGTCGGCGTTCGCGATGACGTTGTCGAGGCCGTCGTACTGCGTCAGCCACTTGGCTGCGGTCTTCGGACCGACACCCGGCACGCCGGGCAGGTTGTCGGAGTCCTCCCCCACGAGCGCCGCGAGCTCGGGGTAGCGACCCGGCGGGAGTCCGTAACGCTCTTCGACCTTCTCCGGTGTCATGCGCCAGAGCTCGGAGACGCCACGCGAGGGGTACAGCAACGTCGTGTCCTCGGAGACCAGCTGGAATGCATCGCGATCGCCCGAGAGGATCCGCACCTCGAACCCGTCTGCAACGGCCTGCGTCGTCAGCGTCGCGATGATGTCGTCGGCTTCGTAGCCGTCCGCCACCAGGTGCGGCACACGCAGTGCGTCGAGGACCTCGCGGATCAACGACAGCTGGCTGCTGAACTCCTCCGGTGTCTTGTTGCGCTTGGCCTTGTACTCCGGGTACTCCGCCAGGCGGAAGGTCTGACGAGACTTGTCGAACGCAACGGCGATGTGCGTTGGCGCCTCGTCGCGCAGCACGTTGATGAGCATCGACGTGAAACCGTAGACGGCGTTGGTGGGCTGGCCCGTCGTCGTCGAGAAGTTCTCCACGGGCAGCGCGAAGAACGCGCGGTAGGCCAGGGAGTGACCGTCGAGCAGGAGGAGCCGGGGGCGCGTGGGTGTCTCCGTCACACCGCGACTCTAACCGTCGGTCAGGACACTTCTGAGGGTGGTCAGGAAGGCCCCGGCCTGGTCCTCCGCTGCTGGCGACGCTGGGCCAGGATCTGACCCACCGTCCGGCTGGTCCTGACGTCGGTGCGGGCGCACGGCGGAGGCTCGAGCGGCAGCATCCCCGCCCTCAGCGACGACACGGACGCGGCCCTCACGATGGCCAGCGACCCGAAGCCGAGACGTGCGAGGTAGCGGTTGGCCTCCCGGTCGCCCGACGTCGCAGTGGCCATCACCGTGGACGCCCCCTTCTCCTCGGCCCACGAGACCGCGCACTCCATGAGCGCCTTGCCCGCTCCGTGTCGCCGAGCGTGCTCGAGGACCTGGAGGTGGCTGACCTGGACCGCGTCGTCGGTGGAGACCGGGCTGAGTGGTGTCCGGCTCAGCAACGCCGCGCCGATGACCTCGTCGTCGACGACAGCGACCATGAGGCGCTGGTCGGGGTCGACAGCGATCCGGGCGAGCGCTGAGCGCACCTCGCTGAGCCGGGGCCGAGACGGCCGGTCCCCCGTCGTACGTCGGAGCTGGTCGTTCCAGACGCGAAGCAAAGCAGCCGCGTCGTTCGGTTCGGCATCGCGAACCGCGATCGGTGAACGAGACAAGAGTGAGGCCCCTCCCAAGGCACATTGCCCGTCGCAGGAACGAGAAGCATGGGTGCATGCTTCTCGGTCGAAAAGGAGTGCCCCGTTCACCCGAATCAGACGAGATGAGACATTACGCCTGGAAGGCTTTGAAGCGATAGGGGAAGAGCTGGTGTTTCCGGGAATCGGAACGCTCGTCAACGTGGTGACGGTCCTGGTCGGGTCCGTCGTCGGAGTCCTGGTCGGTCATCGCCTCAGCGAGAAGACCCGCGACGTGGTCACGGACGGGCTTGGCCTCGTCACGCTGCTGATCGCAGCCCTGTCCGCAGCGTCGATCAGCGACCCTGCCTGGCACCGAGCCGTGGGTGACAGCGCCCCCGTCCTCATCGTGCTCGGCGCCCTCGTCATGGGTGGGGTCATCGGCAGCGTGATCGGCATCGAGGACCGGCTGGAGGACTTCGGGGGCTGGCTCCAGGTGCGGCTCGGTGGTCGGAGTGCCGCGACGCGCGAGAGGTTTATTGAGGGCTATGTGACCGCGTCCCTGGTGTTCTGTGTCGGGCCACTGACCATCCTCGGTGCCCTCAACGACGGCCTCGGCAACGGCCCGGACCAGTTGTTCCTCAAGGCGGCTCTCGACGGCTTCGCCGCGATCGCCTTCGCTGCGTCGCTGGGGTGGGGCGTAGCGGCGAGTGTGGTGTCGATCCTGGCTATTCAGGGGTCACTGACCGTGCTCGGCGTGTTCCTGGGCGACATCCTCCCGGACGCAGAGCTTGCGGCAGTCACGACGACCGGTGGCCTGATGCTCATCGGAGTCGCCCTCCGGCTGCTGCGCATCCGCCAGGTGCCCGTGGGCGACCTGCTTCCGGCGCTCCTGATCGCTCCGCTGCTGACGACGCTCGTCGCCGCTGTCCGCTAGGCGACGCCGAGGTAGGCCTCTCGGATCGAGGGATCCTTGAGGAGCTCCTGGCCGCTGCCTTGCTTGACGATGTTGCCGGTCTCGAGCACGTATGCCCGGTGCGCTCGGGAGAGAGCCTGCTGGGCGTTCTGCTCCACGACGAGGACCGTCGTCCCCTGAGCGTTGATCTCGGTGATGATGCCGAAGATCTGCTGGATGATCATGGGCGCGAGCCCCATCGACGGCTCGTCGAGCATCAGCAGCTTGGGACGAGACATCAGGGCTCGTCCGATCGCGAGCATCTGTTGCTCCCCGCCGGAAAGGGTGCCGGCCACCTGCTTCCGGCGTTCGGCCAAGCGCGGAAAAAGCTCGAAAGCCCGCGCGAGATCCTCCGCGACTCCGGCCTTGTCCCTGCGGGTGTACGCACCCATGTCGAGGTTCTCGGTCACCAACATGCCGGGAAAGACACCACGACCCTCGGGCACCAGCACAAGGCCGCGGCGCATCCGCTGGTCGGCGCGGAGCTTTGTCACGTCCTCGCCGTTGAAGATGATCTTGCCCTCGGCGAGGCCGCGGACGCCCGAGAGGGCTCGCATCGTCGACGTCTTGCCAGCACCATTGGCGCCGATCAGGGCAACGATCTCGCCTTCGTTGACCTCGACACTGATCCCGTGCAGTGCCTGGATCTTTCCGTAGTTGAGTACGCCGTTCTCAAGCTGTAGCAGCATCGTCCGGCTCTCCTAGGTACGCAGCAATGACTTTGGGGTTGCGGGCGACCTCCATCGGAGGACCCTCCGCGATCTGCTGGCCGAACTCGAGCACGACGATCCGGTCGGTGACACCCATCACCAGCTTCATGTCGTGCTCGATGAGCAGGACGGTGTGCCCGATGCTCCGGATCCGGCGAATGAGGGCCATGAGGTCCTCTTTCTCCGACGGGTTGAACCCGGCCGCCGGCTCGTCCAAGCAGAGCAGCTCGGGCTCTGTGCCCAGGGCTCGCGCGATCTCGAGGCGACGCTGGTAGCCATAGGGCAGGTTCCGAGCCAGCTCGTGGGCACGATCGGCGATGCCGACGAACCGGAGCAGCTCCATGGCCTTCCGGTTGGCGGCCCGCTCCTCCAGGATGTGCCGGCTCATGCCGAACGCTTTGGCCCATGGACGCTTCCAGTTGTCGGGAAGCTCCTCCTCCTTGGGTCGGACTCGGTACAGCCGGAACAGGACACCCGGAACACTCGTGAAGTGGCGGGAGTCGGTCCCGACGAGGACGTTCTCGAGCGCGGACATCTCGGGGAACAGCCGGATGTTCTGGAAGGTGCGGGCGATGCCCAGCCGGTTGATCTTGTGCGGCTGCTCGCCGCTGATCTTCTTCCCGTTGAAACGGATCTCTCCGGACGTGGGGGTGTAGACGCCGGTCATGGCGTTGAAGCAGGTCGTCTTGCCGGCTCCGTTGGGACCGATCAGACCGAGGATCTCGCCTCTGTGGATCTGGAAGTTCACGTCGTTCAGCGCCACGACGCCACCGAACCTCAGCGTCACGTGGTCTACCTCGAGAAGGACCTCGCCGGTCTGGGTTGTGTCAGACATCGACTGCCGCCTCCTCGGCCTCGGCCTTGCGCACTTCGAGCTCCATCGCGCGTCTTCGGTTGGGCACAAGTCCTTGTGGTCTCAGGATCATCACCAGGACCAGGGCCACGCCGAAGGCGAAGGGACGCCAGGCCACCGGGTCGATGTACTCCGACAAGATGGGGAGGTCACGGAACCGCTCCGGCAGATACGTGATCAGGAACGCTCCCAGCAGAACACCGAACAGGTTGCCCGACCCGCCGATGACCACCATGGCCACGAAGAGGAAGGACAGGTTGAGGGCGAAGCCGGTCGGTTCGACGTACGCCTGCTTGGCGCCGAACAACAACCCCGCGATCGCGCCCAGTGCGGCACCGATGGCGAAGGCCCAGAGCTTGAACTTGAAGGCCGGGACCCCCATGACGGCGGCTGCATCCTCATCCTCACGGATGGCGAGCCAAGCTCGACCTACGCGGCTGTTCTCCAGCCGGCGAGCCAGGAAGATGAGCACGATCAGCACGCAGAGGGCCAGCCAGTACCAGCGCTCGGGCTCGGACTGGTTGAAGTACTCGTTAGTGCCCGTGCCCGGACCGGGCGGGCCGGGCACGCCGAGGACGCCGGCGGCTCCATTGGTGATCGGGTCTGCGTTACGCGCAGTGATGCGGATGATCTCGCCGAAGCCCATCGTGACGATCGCGAGGTAGTCGCCCCGGAGTCTCAGGGTCGGTGCGCCGAGCACCACCCCCGCGGCCATGGTGAGTGCGATCGCTATCGGAATACAGGCTACGAAGGGAACTGCCCATCCCTCCTCGAAGCCGAACTTCCGGACCATCCACTCCGTCACCGGAGACGACGGCGACCCGAACAGGGCGACGGAGTACGCCCCGAGCGCGTAGAAACCCACGTAACCGAGGTCGAGCAGACCGGCCATGCCGATCACCACATTGAGCCCGACAGCGACGATCATGTAGATCGCAACGAGGAACAGGACGCTGGCCCAGTCAGCGCCGCGATCTCCCAGGTCGGTCCGGATGTAAGCGAACGGCAGGATGTTCAGCCTCGGCAGGTAGAACGCGAAGGCGAGCCCGACCAGCATGACCGTCCAGCGTGCCCATCGAGGCATGCTCGCGAAGCGCTCCCCGAGCCGCAGCTGCTTGAGAGGGTTGGCGGCCATCATGCCCTTGCCTTTCCGAGCGACTCACCGAGGATTCCCGTCGGTCGGATCATCAGCACCAGAACCAAGACGATGAAAGCCCATACGTCCTGCCAGCTCGAGTCGAACAGCGTCGAGAAGTACACCTCGACGATCCCGAGCAACAGACCTCCGACGAGGGCACCGCGCAGGTTCCCGATGCCGCCGAGCACGGCGGCGGTGAATGCCTTCACGCCGATGATGAAGCCGATGTCGAACTTGGTGATGTCGTACTGCATCGTGTACAGCAGCGCCGCAACGCCGGCCATGGCGCCGCCGAGGATGAAGACCAGCATGATGATCCGCTCCCGGTTCACGCCCATGAGCGAGGCGGTGTCGGGGTCCTGGGCGACCGCCCGGACGCCACGACCAACCCGGCTCTTGTTCACGAAGAAGTCGAGCCCCAACATCATGAGCAGCGCGCCCAGGA
>DATILB010000413.1:0-1509 GCA_035477015.1 Nocardioidaceae bacterium
CAGCGACAATCACTTCGTGATCCAGGAACGCCGGGATGGCCGCGGCGGCGTACTGCGCCCCTGACGAGATCGACACGGCGACGGTGAGGACGTAGTCGATGAGGAGCGCACTCGCCACGGTGGTGCCGGCTCTCCTGCCGAGGTTGACCGTGGCCACCTCGTAGTCGCCGCCGCCGGACGGGTAGGCGTGCACCGTCTGGCGGTACGACGCGATCACCGCCATCATCACCAGCGCCACCGCGATCGCGATCTTCCAGGACCAGACGTACTGGGTCGCGCCGGCGATCGCCAGCATGATGAAGACCTCGTCCGGGGCGTAGGCCACCGAGGAGAGTGCATCGCTCGCGAAGACAGGAAGCGCGATGCGCTTGGGGAGAAGAGTCTCCCCCAACTGTGCGCTGCGGAGCTTGCGGCCCAACAGAATGCGCTTCGAGACGTCTCCGACACCCACGATCGACAACCGTAGGGCATGGCCGGTGCTATAGCGTGCTCACCGTGCACGTCGTGATCATGGGATGTGGCCGCGTCGGCTCGACATTGGCGCGCAGCCTCGAGGACAGAAACCACACGGTGTCGATCATCGACACCGAGCCTGACGCGTTCCGACGCCTCGGGCCCGGGTTCAATGGCGACAAGATCCCCGGCATCGGGTTCGACCAGGAAGTGTTGGAGAAGGCCGGTATCCGCCGCGCCGACGCGTTCGCCGCGGTGTCCAGCGGCGACAACTCCAACATCATCGCGGCGCGCGTTGCCCGCGAGACCTTCGGAATCCAGCAGGTCGTTGCCCGGATCTACGACCCCGGCCGCGCCGAGGTCTACCAGCGGCTCGGCATCACGACGGTCGCCACGGTCAAGTGGACGGCCGACCAGGTGCTGCGCCGGATCCTTCCGGTCGGCGCCGAACCGGACTTCCGTGACCCCTCGGGCACCGTCCGGGTCGACCACATCCCCGTGACCGAGGTCTGGGTCGGCGCACGCGTCGGCCAACTCCAGGAGCAGGGCCGCTGCCGCGTCGCGTGGATCGACCGGCTCGGCGAGGGCATGCTCCCCGACCGCGAGAGCGTCATCCAGGAGGGCGACATGCTCCACCTGGTCACCCGCGAAGAGAACGCACAACACGCTTACGACGTGCTCAGCCGCGGCCCCGAGCACGAAGGCTAGGGAGAACAGACACCATGAGGGTCGCCATCGCAGGTGCAGGTGCCGTCGGTCGTTCGATCGCGCGCGAGCTGATCGAGAACGGTCACGAGGTGCTGCTCATCGACAAGTCGCCGAGCTCCATCCGGCCCGAACGCGTGCCGGACGCGGAGTGGCTGCTGGCCGACTCGTGCGAGCTGTCCTCGCTCGAGGAGGCGCGCCTCGACAAGTGCGACGTCGTCATCGCCGCGACGGGCGACGACAAGGCCAACCTGGTCACCTCGCTGCTGGCCAAGGCCGAGTTCGGCGTGCCCCGCACGGTCGGCCGGGTGAACCACCCGAACAACGAGTGGCTCTTCACCGAGGCCTGGG
>DATILB010000414.1:0-4078 GCA_035477015.1 Nocardioidaceae bacterium
GACGATGCTGGAGCGGTACCTCGCCGCCGAGCTGAACCTGGACCTCCCGCACCCCATCGACCGGGACGGCCGGACCAAGGACGAGCTCCGCGGGGAAGCGTTCGGCCGGTTCCTCGAACGCATCAACACCCGAGCCCTGCCCCAGCTCGGCGGGGTCAACGCCACCGTCGTGGTCACCATGACCCTGGACACCCTGCTCGGCGGCATCAAGCCCGGGATGCTCGACACCGGACAACCCATCTCCGCCCGCGAAGCCCGCCGTCTCGCGTGTGCTGCGGGCGTCATCCCCGCGGTCCTGGACGGAGACGGTGCCGTGCTGGATCTGGGACCCCATGTCCGGTTCCACACCAAGAAGCAGCGACTCGCCATGAACGTCCAACAACAGGGCCGGTGCGCGGTCGAGGGCTGCGACCGACCCGCCTGGCTCTGCGACGCCGCCCACCTGACCGCACACCACAAAGGCGGCCACACCAGCGTCAAAGACGGCGCCCTGACCTGCCCCTGCCACCACGCCATGGCCGACAGCCCCAACTACACCATCCAACGCCTAGGACCCGGACGCATCAGACTGGTCCGCCGCCAATAGCGGCAGTGACGCACAGCATCGGCTGGTGATGAAGGCACCTGCTGGTGATGAAGGCACCTGCTGATGGTGCCGCTACTCGCCGCCGCCACCAGCGAAGAACCCGCTGTGGCCGTTGCAGGAGTCGCCGGGCTGGAAACCTGACGCCTTGAGTTGGGCCACGGTGACACCGGCGTCTCGCTCAGCCTGCTGGACGTGGCCCCAGTTCTGGGGCGCCGCACCAGGACCAAACGGTGAGCCCGGAGGAAGGTCGTCGCCGTCCTCCAAGCCGGAGAACACGCAGATGGAGTTGGCGTGGGCAGGACCCTGAGTGGGCTTCCCGCTGCCGGTTCTCTCACCGGCGGACGCGGGTGAGGCGAGCGCGATCGCGGCGACGACCACAGCCGGGGCCACGAGGAAACGCAGGGTCATGAGGTTCCTCCATTCGGGTCACGAGAGTCCCAAATCTAGGTGCGCTCCCGATCTCCTGACATGACCCGTTTGTGTCAGCCGTCGGTAAAACCCCGAGGGCACCGCGAGCAGGGATCCAACTGTGTCGGACTTATGAGGATTTCGCGCACGTGCCGTCTCGGCCGAGGAAAGCCAGAAGGGCCGTCGGTGGCCCGTTGGTAGCGTTTTGCCATGAACAGCCCGATCCCCTCCGCCTCTGATGCCCTGCAGCAGCTGCTCGGGCACGAGGCGTGGGCGGTGATCCGGCTCAAAGATGCAGCGACCGTGACGCTGGTGGGCGGCAGCCGCAGCGAGGTCGAGGCGTTGGCCGACGTACCCCTCGAGCAGGGCACTCCGGCCCCCGGCCGCCGTTTTGACCGGCTCCTGGCCGTGCCGTTCCGGCAGGCCGCCGAGCGCGGGTTCGAGGTACACGACGACGGCACCCCGCTCACGGTGGTCGAGATCGAGACCGAGCTCGAGGTTCCGTACGCGGACTTGGTGGCGGCACTGCCTGACGAACCCGTTGAGTTCATCGACAGGGGTGGCTTCGAGACCTCGGACGAGGACTACGCCGCAGTCGTCCGCACGATCATCGACGACGAGATCGGCAACGGCGAGGGCGCGAACCTGGTCATCGGCCGGCATTACCGCGCGCAGCTCGCCGACTGGGGACCGACCAAGGCGCTGACCGTGCTGCGCCGCCTGCTCGAGCGCGAGCGCGGCGCCTACTGGACCTACTGCTTCTGGACCGGCGAGCGCTTTCTGGTGGGGGCCAGCCCCGAGCGGCACGTGAGCGTGCACGGCGGCGACGTACGGATGAACCCGATCAGTGGCACCTTCCGGCTGCGGGGCCTCGCGCCGCACGAGCAGAAGCAGGCCCTGTTGAGCTTTCTCGCGGACGAGAAGGAGATCTACGAGCTCTTCATGGTCGTCGACGAAGAGCTCAAGATGATGTGCGACATCTGCAACGAGGGTGGCCAGGTGCTCGGCCCGTTCCTCAAGCCGATGACGCACCTCGTGCACACCGAGTACCTTCTCGCCGGCCGTACGTCGCGCGATGTCCGACAGGTCCTGCGCGACACGATGTTCGCGGCAACCGTCACGGGCAGCCCGGTCGAGAACGCCGTACGCCTCATCAAGGAGTACGAGTCCGAAGGCCGTGGGTACTACGGCGCTGCGCTCGCGCTGATCGGTCGCGACGAGGAGGGTGCTCCCACGGCTGACTCGCCGATCGTCATCCGCACCGCAGACGTGAGCCCCGACGGCAAGCTGAAGGTCACGGCTGGCGCGACGCTGGTGCGTGACTCGGACCCGATGTACGAAGTGGCTGAGACGCACGCGAAGGCGGGCGGCATTCTCAACGCATTCGGTCTGGTCGCAGCGCCGGACAGCCCGCCGGAAGGCATCGCCGACCTCACCCACGACGAGGACGTCCTCATCGCGCTGGCCAGTCGCAACCAGCGGCTCTCGAAGTTCTGGCTGACCGACCAGGGCGGCTCGCCTCCGGCGCCGGAGCTCAAGGGCAAGAGCGCGGTCATCCTCGACGGCGAGGACGACTTCGTGAACATGCTGCGCCACGTGCTGTTCGTGATGGGCATGACGTCGAGCGTGGTGCGCCACGAGGACTACGAGCCGGGTGCGCTCGACGGGCACGATCTGGTGATCGTCGGGCCTGGCCCGGGCGACCCGCGCGACGGCGACCACGCGAAGATTGCGACATTCCGCGCTGCCGTCGACGAGCTGCTCGCCAAGAAGCAGCCCTTCCTCAGCGTCTGCCTCGGCCACCAGGTGACCTGCGACCGGCTCGGGATTCCCCTTGCCTACAAGGACATCGTGTTCCAGGGCACCCAGTCGCTGGTCAACCTGGAGGGCCGCGAGGAGCGCGTCGGTTTCTACAACACGTTCGTCGGTCGCCCGGACGGCGCTCCTCTTCCGGAGGGTGTCCGTGTCTCGACCGACCCGGCGTCGGGTGATATCCACATGCTCGTGGGCCCGCACTATCGCGGCGTCCAGTTCCATGCTGAGTCGATCCTGACCGAGAACGGCTACAACCTGATCCACGACTTGGTGCTCGAGCTCCTGTCATGAACGTGGTGGTGGTCGACCACTACGACTCCTACACCTGGAATCTCGTCCACCTCATCGCTGGAGTCACCGGCACCCTGCCGACCGTTGTCGAGCACGATGCCGTCGCCCTCGATGAACTGCGGGCGTATACGCACATCGTGCTCTCGCCCGGGCCCGGGCACCCCGACAATCCCGCCGACTTCGCACTGGGCAAGGGAGTCTTCGAGCTCGGCCGCCCGGTGCTCGGGGTCTGCCTCGGGATGCAGGCTCTCGTCTCGGCGTACGGCGGTGAGGTCGGGCAGATCGACCCGGCGCATGGCGATGTGGCGAGGGTCGAGCACGACGGGACCGGGGTCTTCGCCGACATCCCGTCACCGTTCGACGCAGTCCGCTACCACTCGCTCGCGGCTCTCTCCGTGCCGATCGAGCTGTCCGTCACGGCCGGCACCGGCGATGTCGTGATGGGCGTGGCCCACCTGACGGAACGGCTTTGGGGCCTGCAGTTCCACCCCGAGTCGATCCTCACCGAGTACGGCGAGCAGATGGTGCGGAACTTCCTGTCATGACGGACTTCGTCGAGGCGTTCCGCGAAGGTGCCGCTCGGTCGGACCGGATGTTCTGGCTGGACGGTGGCGGAGCGCGTCCTTGGTCCGGCCGGCGCTCGATGATCGGCGTGCTCGACGAGGACGACGTATCACTGACGTACGACGCCGGGTCGCGCGTCGTGCTCCGTCATCAGGCCGGGACTGCCGAGCCGATCGGCGACGACGTCTTCGCCGCGCTCGAGACCGAGGTGGCAAAGGACGCGGGCGACCCGCAGGTGTCCTGGGTCGGGTACTTCGGCTACGCGTCGCGCTCGGACCTCCCCGCGCGCGCCGCAGTGGGCACCCCCGACGCGGTCTGGATGCGCGTGCGCGACCCGCTCGTCGTCGAGCACGACCCGGTGGAGTCGGCGGCTGCGCAGGTCCCCCCACCGAGTGAGCTCGAGGTGCCTGCGGC
>DATILB010000415.1:0-5315 GCA_035477015.1 Nocardioidaceae bacterium
CCAGCTGTGCGATGACGGTGAAGCCATCCATCGCCGGCGTCATCGAGATGACGGCTGCGACTCGATGGTCATGGGCGGCAACCGCGACGACGTGGCCACCTGCGTAGGAGTTGCCCCACAGCACGATCCGGTCCGGGTCGACGCCAGGTAGCTGCCGAGCGGCCGCAATCGCTGCGTGGTAGTCCTGTCGCTGGCCACGCACGCTGATGTTCTGCCGAGGAGACCCCGTGGAGTCGCCGAACGAGCGGTAGTCGAAGAGCACGACGTCGAGCCCGGCCGCGGCGAGGCTCTCGGCGTACACGCGAAGCCCGCCGTCCCGAGTACCGCCGAAACTGGGAGCCATAACGACGCAGGGGCGCCCGTCGTCGGTCGCGAAGTCGTCGCTCGTCGCGCGGAAGTGCGAAGCGGCGCATCGGTCGGTGCCGCTGATGAAGGTGAAGTCGTCCATGCCGAAAACGTAGGTCGGTGGGCGGTACTTCGGAATCGCCCTGTGCACACTCTCATGGCTTAGTAGTAGGCAAGCGCCCACCCTGCTGAGAGGCGACTCTGCCTAGGGTCGCCGCATGAGACAGCTCAGCAGCCTTGATGCGCAGTTCCTCGCAGTGGAGGACGGCCGCACCGTAGGGCACGTCAGCGTGCTCGGCGTGTACGACGCGCAGACCGCCTCGGGCCGCCTGCTGGACGCGGCGCTCCTGCGCGAGCTGATCACCGAGCGGCTGCACCTGCTGCCGCCCTTCCGGTGGCGGCTGGCCGCCGTACCCTTCGACCTGGACCACCCGTATTGGGTCGACGACGCCGAGATCGATCTCGACTATCACGTCCGCGAGCTCGGCCTCCCCACGCCGGGCGACGATCGGCAGCTTGCCGAGCAGGTGGCCCGCCTCATCTCGCGCCCTCTGGACCGGGCGCATCCGCTCTGGGACCTGTGCGTGATCCACGGGCTGGCCGACGGCCGGGTTGCCGTCCTGATCAAGATGCACCACGCCGCTGTCGATGGCATGTCCGGCGCTGAGCTGATGAGCGTCCTGCTCGACGACACTGCCGACGGCCGGACCTTCCCGTCGACCGGGCGAGTCGAGCACGAGTCCACCCCGGGACAGTGGGAGATGCTGGGCAGAGGCCTGCTCGGCCTGTGCCGCCAACCGGTGCGGGCAGCGCGCGTCGGCGCTCGAACGCTGCCGCACCTCGACTCGGTCCCCACGCTTCGGGCGGTGCCGGGCGTCAAGGCAATGGCACGGAGTCGCGGCGCAGTCGCTCCTCGCACCAGGTTCCAGCAGCCGATCTCCGCGCACCGACGTGTGGCGTTCGGCTCGGTGTCGCTTGATGAGGTGAAGGCCGTCAAGACCCGGTTCGGCTGCACGGTCAACGACGTGGTCCTCGCTCTGTGCGCGTCGGCGCTACGCTCCTGGCTCGATGCTCGGGACGAGCTACCCGAGCAACCCCTTGTCGTGTTCGTGCCTACCTCCGTGCGTACGCCGGAACAGCTGGGGACGTTCGGCAACCGCGTCTCGGGAATGATCGCCGAGCTGCCCACGGACGAACCGAACCCGCGGGAGCGACTTCGCCGCGTGAGTACGACGATGCGTGCAGCAAAGCAGCGCCAGCAGGGCGTGCCCGACTCGGTGCTCCAGGATGCGAACGACCTGCTGCCTCCTGCCTTGTTCGCGCATGCCTCACGACTGGCCGGGTGGGTGGCGACCCACCCGGGCGCCAGCTCGGCGGTCAACGTGGCCATCTCGAACGTGCCTGGATCGCCGACGACCCAGTACTGGGTCGGATCGGAGCAGCTCGCTCAGTACCCGATCTCCAACGTGCTGGACGGGATCGGCTTGAACTTCACCGTGTTCAGCTATCGCGATCAGCTGAGCTTCGGCATCGTGGCGGACCGTGCGCAGCTCGACGACGCCTGGCCGATGATCGACGGCCTACGCACCGCCCTCGCCGAGCTGCTCGGTCTGCCCGAGGACGGCTCGTGACCGGCACTCCGCCCCCGCCGCTCTGCCAGGTGGCGTTCTCCGTGGTGGACCTGGCGCGCACCGAGGGTTGGTTCCGTGACGGGCTCGGCTTCAGGCCGGCGGGCGGGTCGCGGCGGATGATGCGGGGCCCGCTGGCGTCGGCAGTGCAGGGTCTGCCGCGAGTTGCCTCGACCTGCTGGTGGCTGGTCGACCGCAACGAGTGCTTCCAGCTCGAGCTGTTCCAGTTCGAGCGACCGATGGCGCGACTGATGCCGGTCGACCGCCGGCCCAACGACATCGGATACTCGCGCATCGGCGTGTGGGTCGCAGACTTCGACCAGACTCTGACACGACTTGCTCAGCTGGGCTCGCAGCCGCTCAGCGCCCCGGTCGGACCGCCCGGCGCGCGGCGCGCGTGCGTGCGCAATCCCGACGGTGTCTACGTCGAGATCATGGAAGACGACCCCTTGTCTGGCGCTGAAGTGAGCACGGACCGAGCGAGGTGTCCGGTGGCGCTGCGCTCGGTGACGTTGTCGGTGCCGGACTTCGAGCGCTCGAACGCGTTCTTCGTGGGACTCGGCCTCAAGCGCTCGCACGCTCCGTTGCGTTCGCCCGAGCACGAGGCGTTGTGGGGCCTTCCTGGGGCGCAGACGAGGAGCGGTGTGTACGGCGCCGGCGGCGTGCTGGTCGAGGTGGTTGAGTACCTCGACCCGGTAGGACGGGAGCGCCCCCCGGGCTGCCGGATCTCGGACCAAGGCATTCTCAACATCGCCTTCGGAGCCCGCGGTGCCGGCGAGTTCGATGAGCTGTACCAACGGGCACGCACGGCCGGAGCCCGCCCGAACAGCAGGCCGATGCGCCTCCCCGGCGCGGGCGTCGTCTATGTCAACGACCCGCAGCAGTTCTCCGTCGAGCTGCTCAGGATGTCGCCGAGACTCGACGAGCGGTTCGGATTCACAGAGCGCCCGATCTCCAAGCGCCCGAAGGTGCCGGGAACCGGGCTCCTCCTGCGACCACTGCTCGCGGTTGCTCTTCGCAGGGTCGTGCACTTCGGCCTGAAGCCGTACGTTCGTCGTCGTGACCATCCGACGTCTTGGATCTGAGGAGCTTGCAGATGAATGGCGCACAGGCACTGATGAAGACCCTGGTCGACTCAGGCGTCACCGCCTGCTTCACCAACCCAGGCACCTCGGAGATGCACTTCGTCGCTGCGTTGGACTCCGCCCCGGAGATGCGGGCGGTGCTCGGCCTCTTCGAGGGCGTGGCCACCGGCGCTGCCGACGGGTATGCACGCATCGCGGGGAAACCAGCGGCGACGCTGCTGCACCTCGGGCCCGGGCTCGGCAACGGGTTGGCCAACCTGCACAACGCCCGTAAGGGCAAGGTCCCGGTCGTCAACATCGTGGGCGACCACGCGACGCACCACCGTCAGTACGACACCCAGCTCCAGTCCGACATCGACGCGATCGCCAGCAACGTCTCGACGTGGATCCGCACCAGCCAGAGCACTTCGGAGCTGGCGAAGGACGTCGCTGAGGCGGTTGCGGCCGCCTCCGGTCCGCCCGGCCAGGTCGCCACTCTGGTCCTCCCCGCAGACGTGTCGTGGAGCGAAGGCGGCGTCCCGTCCCCACCGGTTACGCCGACACCTCGCAGCACCGTCTCCGCGGACGTCATCGACCAGGTCGCCAAGGCCTTGCGAAGCGGAGAGCCAGCCGCGATCCTGCTTGGCTGTTCGACATTGCTCGAGCCGGGCCTGGTCGCTGCAGCCAAAGTCGCGGAGTCGTGCGGTGCCCGGCTGTACGCCGAGACGTTTCCGACGCGTCTGACCCGCGGTGCCGGAGTGCCGGCCATCGACCGGATTGCCTACCTGCCCGACATGGCGAAGCTGCAGCTCGAGGGACTGCGCCACCTGATCCTGGTCGATGCCAAGGCGCCGGTGTCGTTCTTCGCCTACCCCGGCCAGGACAGCTACCTCGTCCCCGAGGGTTGCCAGGTGCACGAGCTCGCCGGGGTCTCCGACGACTCCGTGGGTGCGCTGGTCGCGCTCGCCGAAGCAGTGGGCGCGCAGGCGGACCCGACCTTGGCCGCGCTCGCTCCTCCACCGCGACCGACGGGTGAGCTGACCGCCATGTCCGTGTGCCAGGCGATCGGCGCAGTCCTTCCCGAGGGCGCGATCATCTCCGACGAGTCGCAGACCTGCAGCCTGTTCCTCCCGGGAAACACCTCGACCTCCCCGCGACACGACCTGCTCGCTCTCACCGGCGGCGCGATCGGACAGGGCCTCCCGGTTGCGGTCGGCGCTGCAGTCGCCGCTCCCGACCGCCCGGTCCTTGCCCTCGAGGCCGACGGTTCCGCGATGTACACGATCCAGTCGCTGTGGACCATGGCCCGCGAAGAGCTCGACATCACCGTCGTCCTCTTCAACAACCGGTCCTACTCGATCCTCAACCTCGAGCTGAACCGCGTCGGCGCGACCGAGGTCGGCCCCAAGGCCAAGGCCCAGCTCGACCTGAGCAACCCCGACCTCGACTTCGTCGCGCTGGCCGAAGGCATGGGGGTGCCGGCGTCACGAGCAGTGGACGCAGAGGACTTCACCGCCAAGCTCGCGGCTGCCATCGCGGCGCCCGGCCCGCACCTCATCGAGGTCGTCGTACCGCCGATCTTCTAGCCCGACCTTCCGATAGGAATAGCCATGAGCAACTTCTCCGACCACCAGATCGGCATCTACCTCTCCGGGATGCTCGAGGGCAAGACTCCCGAGATCACTACCCAGCTGGGCAACCTGGAGGAGTACGCACGCGAGGTGCTGGCGCCCGAGGCGATGGGCTACATCGTCCCCAGCGCCGGAACGAGTGCCACGACGACGGCCAACCGAGCAGCCTTCGACAACTGGCGCATCGTCCCGCGCATGTTGCGGGGGAGCACCCAGCGCGACTACTCGACCACGGTCCTCGGTACGTCGATGCCGGCGCCGGTCATGTTCGCGCCGGTCGGCGTACAAACCCTTGCGCATCCGGAGGGTGAGCTGGCCAGTGCTCGCGCGGCTGCCGCTCTCGGACTGACCTTCATCCACTCCACCGCCGCGTCGCACAGCATCGAGGAAGTTGCCGACGCCAGCGGTGACGGATCGCGGTGGTTCCAGCTCTACTGGGTGGACGACCGCGAGATCGTCGCGAGTCTGATCAAGCGCGCCAAGGAGAACGGCTACACCACGTTGGTCCTCACCCTCGACACCGTCCTGCTCGGGTACCGGCCGGCGGACCTCGACCGCGGCTTCCTGCCGTTCTTGAGCGGCCAAGGACTGGCGAACATTGCCGCCGATCCCGTCTTCCGGGCTTCGATCGGTGACGCCGACCCGCA
>DATILB010000416.1:0-3746 GCA_035477015.1 Nocardioidaceae bacterium
TCGAGCTTGAGGCCGACCTCCGGGGCAACAACCTGACCACCGGTCAGCGTCGCGATGTCCTGCAGCATCGCCTTGCGACGGTCGCCGAAGGCGGGAGCCTTGACCGCGGCGGCGTTGAAGGTGCCACGGATCTTGTTCACGACCAGGGTCGACAGCGCCTCACCGTCAACGTCCTCGGCCAGGATGAACAGCGGCTTGCCGGCTTGGATGACCTTCTCGAGCAGCGGGAGCAGGTCGGAGATCGCCGAGATCTTGCCCTGATGGAGCAGGATGTACGGGTCGTCGAGAACCGCTTCCATGCGCTCTGCGTCCGTCACGAAGTACGGCGAGATGTAGCCCTTGTCGAACTGCATGCCCTCGGTGAACTCGAGCTCGGTGCCCATCGTGTTGGACTCCTCGACGGTGATGACACCGTCCTTGCCCACCTTGTCGAAAGCCTCGGCGAGCAGGTCACCGATGACGCTGTCCCGGCTGCTCACCGTGGCGACGGCGGCCATGTCTGCCTTGTCGTCGACCTCACGTGCGGCCTTGAGAAGCGCGTCGGAGACGGCCTCGACGGCCTTGTCCATGCCGCGCTTGAGCGACATCGGGTTGGCGCCCGCCGCCACGAAGCGCAGGCCCTCGTGGACCATCGCCTGGGCGAGCACAGTGGCGGTCGTGGTGCCGTCACCTGCGACGTCGTTGGTCTTGGTGGCGACCTCCTTAGTCAGCTGGGCCCCGAGGTTCTCGAAGGGGTCGTCCAGCTCGATCTCACGAGCGACGGTCACACCGTCGTTCGTGATCGTGGGCGCGCCCCACTTCTTGTCCAGTACGACGTAGCGGCCCTTGGGACCGAGCGTCACCTTGACAGTGTTGGCGAGGGCGTCGACGCCGCGCTCGAGGCTGCGGCGGGCGTTCTCATCGAACGCCAGGATCTTCGGCATGTGCGAAGTTGCCTTTCAGATTGGTGGTGGGTGTGGCCGGGCGCGCGATGCGGCTCGACCACGACCACGCCCCAGGGGCCCGGACAGGGCCGCCCGGGGCGGAGTCAGTGCTACTGGTGGTGCTGGGTCAGCTGACGATCGCGAGCACGTCGCGCGCCGAGAGGATGAGGTACTCCTGACCGGAGTACTTCACCTCGGTGCCGCCGTACTTGCTGTAGATGACCTTGTCGCCGACGCTGACGTCGAGCGGAACGCGGTTGCCGTTGTCGTCGACGCGACCCGGACCGATCGCCAGGACCTCGCCCTCCTGGGGCTTCTCCTTGGCGGTGTCCGGGATGACCAGGCCGGAAGCCGTGGTCTGCTCGGCTTCGAGGGCCTTCACAAGGATCCGGTCCTCGAGAGGCTTGATGTTGACCGACACGTTGTCGACCTCCACTTTCCCGTGTGCGAGTTGCAGTTCTTAGGGCTCCTGGGGTGTACGCCGTCGCGGGGGTCGCACTCTCCAGGCATTAGCACCCTCGGGTCGAGAGTGCTAACGCGACACTAGCACTCGACCCCAGGGAGTGCCAGATGGGGCAGGATGGTGCGCGTGGATCTCGAGACCTTCCAGTGGCTGCTGACCGATGAGGGCCAGACCGTGCTCGAGCGAGCAGCGGGGCTGGTCGGCGGCGACCCGATCAAGGCTGCCGAGACCCTACGCGCCCACGCCACCCCCGAGCAGGCGGCGACGGCCCTGTCGCAAGCAGTCCTACGCGGAGCTGCCGTCGCGAAGTTCGGGGAGCTGGCGCCGAAGATGTACTTCACCCGGGACGGGCTCGAGCAGGCGACCCGGCTACGCGTCTCTCGCCATCGGGCCTCCCGGATCGCCTTCGCCGCCCCCAGTTCGGTGCTGGACATCGGCTGCGGCATCGGCGGCGACCTGATCGCCATCTCCACGGCCGGCCTCACGGTTGCGGGTGTGGACCTCGACCCGATCCGGGTCGCAGTCGCGAGCGCCAACCTGACTGCTCTGGGACTCGACGGCGCCGTGCTGAACACCGACGGTACGACCCTGGACGTGTCCGGGTTCGGCGTCGTCTTCGCCGACCCCGCACGTCGTACGGCGGCAGGGCGGGTCTTCTCCGTGGACGACTACAGCCCGCCCTGGTCGTTCGTGACCTCCCTCCTGGCCCGCGCCGCCTGCGTCAAGGTGGCGCCGGGCATCCCGCACTCGCTGGTTCCCGAGGGGGTCGAGGCGGAGTGGGTCAGTGACGACGGCGAGGTGAAGGAGGCCGCGCTCTGGTCGTCGTACCTCGCGACCGCCCGACGCCGGGCCACGGTCATCCGCGGCAACGGGCTCGCGTCGCTCACCGACGAGGACGATCCCGGCGCAGGAGTGGTGCCGACGCGGCGCTATCTCTACGAGCCCGACGGCGCGGTGATCCGCGCCGGCCTGGTGACGGCGGTCGCGGCCATCGTGCACGGCGGGCTCGTCGACGAGCACATCGCCTACGTCACGTCGGACGTCGCCACGGACACCCCGTTCGCGCGCGGCTACGAGGTGCTGGAGACGCTGCCCTACCGCGAGAAGCTGCTCAAGGCCGCCCTGCGGGAGCGCGGCATCGGCCGGCTCACCATCAAGAAGCGCGGCGTCGACGTTGTACCCGACGAGCTGCGGAAGCGGCTGTCGCTGCAAGGCGACAACGAGGCGACCATCGTGCTGACCCGTGTCGACGGCGACGGTACGGCCCTACTCGTCAGACCGCTCTAGAGCCGGTCGGCAACCGAGCTGCGGAGGTCCTCGTAGGAATCGAACGGTCCCGGCCGAACCCACGTGATCTTCCCGTCGACCACCAGGAACGTCGAGGGCAGCCATCCCGGCGGTACGACGTCGCCGATCTCGACCATGAAGTCGCCGAACTCGTCGCGCACGTTCGGGTAGGTGATCTGGCGGCGATCCATGAACTTCAACGCCTCGGACAGGATGTTGTCGCGGGTCACACCCAGCACCGCGACCTCGCCCTCAGCGCTAAGGCGCTGGAGCCAAGGCATCTCGTGCTTGCAGGGCCCGCACGTGGAGGCCCAGACGTTGACCAGGTAGGTCCCCTCCAGCGGAATGCCGTCGGCGGCGTCCCTGATTCCTGGCAGGTCCTGGCTGATCGCCGGCAGGGATCGGTCGTCGACGTCGTTCCAGCCGCGCAGGATCTCCTGACCTTTCTTGCTGGACGTGTCGACGGGTCCGGTGCTGTCGCCGTACCGCCACACGAATGCCCCCGCGAGCAGCACCACGAGCACGCCGACGAGGGCGTACTTGGAGCGGATCGGCATGGCTCCAGGGTACGGCGGCGACTCAGTCGTGCTGGCTCCAGGCGTCCTGGATGAGCTCGGCCACGATGGCCGAGTTGGCAGAAGACAAGTCGACGCGTACGGCGGCGAGCTGCTTGCCCCACCACTTCTCCTCGCAGAAGCCGGGGCTCTCTGCGACGGCATCGCGAATCTCGTCCTCGCTGAGCAGCACATGCAGGTGTTCGTCGTCGGGCAAGGTCGCGAAGATCGTCCGCCTCCGGAACGACGGGAAGCCGTGGTGCGGCCGCTCGGTCGCCCCTTCGAGGCCGAGCGCGAGCCGGCGTACGTCGTCAGGCGTCACAGCGTGAGCGCGGGCGGGTCGTAGCGGGGCTGGTAGAGCATCACGGTCGGGCCGCCCGGGACCTGCAGGTCGGTGGTGATCCCCCAGCCGTCGTCACGGGCTTCGCGCGTGAACACCGCGCCCTTCGCGGTCAGCTCCGCCATGGTGGCCTCGAGGTCGTCACAGACCAGTGAGATCTCGTGCTTCTGGGGGCTGCC
>DATILB010000417.1:0-3007 GCA_035477015.1 Nocardioidaceae bacterium
GGCCCACACGTCGCGGCGGTGCCCCGGGTCCGCCAGGTCGGTCAGGTCGATGCGGCCCGCGACGATGCCGTCCTCGAGGTCGTGCACGGAGTACGCCACGTCGTCGGAGAAGTCCATCACCTGCGCCTCGAGGCAGCGCCGGCGGTCCGGGGCGCCCTCGCGGAGCCAGCGGAAGACTTCGGCGTCGTCGGCGTACACGCTGAACTTGTGCGGGTCACGCTCCGAGCGCGGCCAGGGGTACTTGGTCGAGGCGTCGAGCGTGGCCCTGGTGAGGTTGAGTCCGGCGCCGTCTCGTTTGGCCTCGAGGCGCGTGAGGATCCGCAGCGTCTGGGCGTTGCCCTCGAACCCGCCGCAGGAGGCGCTCAGCTCGTCCAGTGCTCGCTCGCCGTTGTGGCCGAACGGCGGGTGGCCGAGGTCGTGAGCCAGCGCTGCAGTCTCGACGACGTCTGCGTCGCAGCCGAGCCGTCGGGAAAGGTCGCGGGCCACCTGCGCGACCTCGAGCGTGTGGGTCAGCCGGTTGCGGACGAAGTCGTCCGTGTCGGGTCCGACCACCTGAGTCTTAGCTGCCAGCCGGCGAAGAGCGGCCGAGTGGACGACGCGGGCGTGGTCGCGCTCGAACGCCGAGCGCGCGGACGCGCTCTCAGGCTCCGGCACCCACCGTGCCCGAGCTGCGTCGTCGTACAGATCGCTCGACCCCATCGGGCCGAGACTAACGGCCAGGGCCGACAGTGGATCAGTAGACCGACGCGTGCACGTGGTCGTAGTGGTTTGCGGTCGCCGACCCACGGTCGGACATGTAGCGCCAGCCGTCGCCAGAGCGCTCCGGGGTGTAGATGTGCTGCGCCCAGATCACGTTGTAGAGGTTGAGCTCCGCGGCGTGTGCCCGCAGCCACTCTGCAACGGCCTTGCCGAGGGCGGGGTCGCTGATCATGAAGTCGATGGCGCGACCGGAGGCGTGCTCGCCGTGGTTGTCCCAGCCGCCGTAGGACGACAGCGCCGGGAAGGCCGCGCAGACCGCGCGGTACATCGTGATAGCCCCCGAGGTGAGGCCGCTCTCGATCGAGGAGCCGTCCGGGCACGCAGCGCCGGAGACACCTGTGACCGCGGCGGCCGCTGGCTTGTCGTCAGACAGGTAGTCCGCGTTGACGTAGCGGACCAGGCCCTTGAGGAGCACCTCGGCCCAGCCGTCGATGACCTTGCCGGTGAGAGCCACGCGGACGCCGCTCTCGACGATGCCGAGGTTCTTGGACTTCTCGGTCGGGCGGGTCCAGATGTTCAGGTCGGCGGTGGCGTACTTCTTCGCCACGGCCTCAGGCTCGAGCTCCACCCGCGGGGCGGTGCGGGACGCCGTCTTCTTGCGCTCGGAGAGCCTCGCGACGTCGATCTTCAGAGCTGCCGTGTCCGCTGCCATGGTCGTCAGATCCGGTCCGCGGCCCTCCGCGTTGGCAAGCCCGACGGTCACGACAAGGCCGGTCACGGACGTCGCGAGGGTCAGAGGGACGACGAGTCGGCCCACGCGGGCACGCAGAGGCTGGGCCTCTGCGCGGTGCCGTGAGGGGCTCATCAAACTCACCTGATCCGATAGACAATGCTGAAACAACAGGTTCGAGTAGAGCACAGGGGCTTTGGCCGAGTCATATCCACACGCGGGTTTGTGCGCCCCTTCACATTGCCTTCTGACTGGGCGCGGCCTAGACCAGACCTACAGCCAGCCGAACTCCGTGGCGATACGGGCCGCCTCCGCCCGGGTGGACGCTCCGGTCTTGCCGATCGCGCTCGAGAGGTGGTTACGGACGGTCCCCTCGGAGAGGACCAGACGGTCGGCGATGGCCGCCACCGTCTCCCCGCGCACCGCGGCCTTGAGGACGTCGGTCTCCCTCGCCGTCAGGGGCGAGTCCCCGGTCGCGAGGCTGTCGGCGGCCAGCGCAGGGTCGACCACGCGCAGTCCCGCGTGCACACGACGTACGGCGTCCGCGAGCTGTTTGGCCGGAGTGTCCTTGACCAGGAACCCGTCGGCTCCGGACTGCAGCGCCCGCCTCAGGTAGCCCGGGCGCCCGAACGTCGTGACGATCAGGACGTGGGTATGCGGCATCATCTTCTTGAGCTGCAAGGTGGCATCGATGCCGTCCATGCCGGGCATCTCGACGTCGAGGACAGCCACGTCAGCGTTGTTCGCGCGGCAGGCCTCGACGACCTCGTCGCCCCGGCCGACCTCGGCCACGACCTCGAGATCGCCCTCGAGGTTGAGCAGAGCCGCCAGGGCGCCCCGAACCAGTGCCTGGTCGTCAGCCAGCACGAGCCGGATCACCTACGGACCCCGATGACCTCGAGGGCGAAGCCTTGGGGCTGGATCTGCCGGGTGCGTACGTCGGCCCCCACGACGGCGGCACGTTCGGCGAGCCCGCTGAGCCCGTTGCCCTTGGCCAGGTCATCGTGTCGGCCGTGACCGTCGTCCGACACAACGATGCGGTCCGGGTACAGCTCGACCGTGCAGGTGTCCGCCTCACTGTGCCGGATCACGTTGGTGACACCCTCCCTGATGGTCCAGGCGAAGAGCTCACGCAGCTCGCCCTCGACGTGGTCAGCGGTCTTGGGCAGCACCGCATTGATCCCGGCGGTGTCGAGGGCCTGGCGCGCACGGACGATCTCGCCCGCCAGGCTCAGGTCCTTGTAGCCGTGGACGGCACGTCGTACGTCGGCGAGGGCGTCTCTCGAGAGCCGCTCCAGGTCGTCGATCTCCGATCTGGCGCGCTCGAGGTCGATGTCGAGCAGCCGACTGGCCAGCTCGGCCTTCACGGTGATGACGGTCAATGAGTGACCGAGGATGTCGTGCAGGTCCTGCGCGAAGCGGTTGCGCTCCTGCTGCAGGATCAGGGACTCGTTGACCTCGCGCATCGAGACCAGGTCGACGTTGCGGGCGATGATCTGCTTGACGCCCCACATCACGAAGCCCGCCGAGAGGACGACCATCGGCGTGACGACGTCCGGCTCGAACTCGTCGACGACG
>DATILB010000418.1:0-6408 GCA_035477015.1 Nocardioidaceae bacterium
GACGGCGGCGATGGCGGCGGCTACTACTGCTACCCGGTCCTCGACGGCGAAGGTGGGGGCGAGAGCGGCGGCCTTATCGACCCGAACGATTTCGTGCTCCGCATCCAGCTCGTGCCTGGCGGGCCGTGGCACACTCCACCGCTCTGCTTCGAATACGGCATCGTGGACGCCGGCCTGAACGACTGCGTCGGTTCCATGTTTGTCGAGGAAAACGGAAACATCACGATCGACTTCTTCTACCTCGAGGACGGACGAGGCCTGGTCAAGTAGTCGCTGACTCCACTCCTTCACGTCGCCCTTCGGCGACGCGGAGGGGGCACGGGCAGACCGGCGACTCCCAGACTCTCAAGGGTCTGGTTGGCGCCGGTTTCCCATGCCTGGGCTCCCTGGTTGCCGCACCGGGCCAGTCCGAGTGCACACAGAGCCACGTCGTAAGGCCTGTCATTGACCAGCGCATACTCCCGGCCGGCGGTGAACTCCCGCTCAGCGGAGGTCAGGTCGTCCCGCTCGAGGAATGCGAACCCGCGGATCCAACGCAGTGACGCCTCGGCCGCGTCGTCGTGGCAGGCATCGAGGAGCCCATCGGTCAGCTCGAGTGAAGAGCGCTCGTCGCCGTCCAGCAGCATCGCGACCGCCCGCCAGCGGTCGACGTCCTCGACCTCGTTCTGCTGCTCAATCCGCAGAAAGATCTCACGCGCCTCGTCCAGCATCGTGAGGCCGCCCGTCACGTTGCCGCTGGCACTGAGCGCTCGGCCGATCAGACGCAGGGTGTAGGCCGCTAGCTCCTCATCGGACACCGACCGGGCGGACATCAGCGCGTGGTCAAGGTGCGGGAGGGCTTCCGCGTAGCGGCCCTGGTCGACCAGCACCTCAGCGACGTTGTACGTCGCCTCCGCCTCCTTGTCCGTGTCGCCAAGGGTCGTGAACATCGAGGCAGCGTCAGAGTACATCTCGCCGGCCTCGACCCACCGGTGCTCCTGCTGCGCCTCGAGCCCGAGATTATTGCTCGTGTGCGCCTGTCCGGAGAGGTCGCCGACCTCGTTGTAGAGGTCGAGAGCCATCCTCCCGTAGAGCTCCGGAGCCGACTGTCCAGCCATGACGTAGAAGACATGGAGGTTTCCGTAGCCCGTGGCGAGGACGTCGACGTCGTCGCTCGACCGGGCTTCCTCAAGGGCGCGCGTCTGCCATGTGATCGCGTCACCCAAGCGGCCCTGACTCCACCGGGTGCGCGCGTACCCGGTGAACAGCCTCGACCTCGCGGCATGAGCCTTCGCCCCAGCAGTGGCCTCGAGGCGGCTGATTCCACGAGTCAGCCTGGCCAGCGACTGCGGAAAGCGGCGAAGCCGATGCTCGACCGAGGCCAGTTTGAAAGCGATCTCGGCCGAGTGGACGGCGTCCGCCAAAGCCAGCCGGGCTGCACGTCGGTACGCCGTGGTTGCGGGGTCCACAAGGCCGATCGTGAACCAGCAGTCACCCAAGCTCTCGTACGTGTGCCCGAGAGCCGCTCGAGGCACCAGTGCGTCTGGCAGCTTCCTCGCCGACTCGATCGCGCGGTTGTACTGGTCGACCGCCTCCGAGTACGCGTACTGGTGCATGGCCTGGTCCCCCGCATTGCGGGCATAGGCCCAGGCCTTCTCGAAGTCGTGGGCATGGAAGAAGTGCAACGAGAGCAGCTCCGGACGGGAACCCGCCGTGCCTCCTGCTCTCTCGAGCGCCGCGCCGATCCGACCGTGCAGCTCCCGCCTCGCCTTGTAGGGAAGTCCCTCGTAGGCGACGTCGCGCATCATGGCGTGCCGGAACGAAGCCCAACGCCGACTGCGTTCGATCTGCAGGAAGTCGTCGAGCCGTTCGAGCGTTGCGTCGTCTGGTGGGTCGTCGAACACGAGCGGCAGCTGCTCGAGATCGAAGCCGGAGCCGAGTACGGACGCGCGCCGAAGGATGGTGCGCTCGTACGGCGGCAGCCGGTCGATCTGCACCGTCACGAGCTCGGCGATCGACCCAGGCAGGTCAGCAACGTCGCCAGTGGGATCGGCCTCGTGGAGGAGCGACTGGAGGAAGAGCGGGTTGCCACCGGCCTTAGCCGCCAGCTGCTCGGCAAGTCTGGGCGGAAGCGGCTGATCGCCTTGGGCCGCCACCACCATGCGCAACGACTCCGACGCGGACAGCGGCTCGAGCTTGATGGTCGCCACCTCAGCGCCCTCGGCCGGCCGCCAGCCATGCTCGACCTCGTGCCGGCCGAGCACAACAAGCATCGGCCGCTCTCCGAGTCCGGCGACCACGCGATCAAGGACGCCGGCAGACGCGCTGTCGAGGTACTGCACGTCGTCGAAGACAAGCATGGTCTCACCCGACAGCAGCCGGTACAGCAGCTCGGAGACGACCTCCTCGGTCTTGTGGCGCTTCAGCTCCTCGTCCATTCCTCGAGTGGCACTGGTATCAGCTACGTCGTAGTCCAGCGGCACGCACAGCAACGGGAACCACTGCATGAGGTCTGGTGCTGCGCTCTTGACGTGAGCGGCAAACCGGGCGACCGCGTCTTCGTTCGGGGCGCCGACCGTCAGCTTGAGGACGTTGTGGAGCAAGACCCAGAACAGGTGGTAGGGCGTAGAGGCGTCGTACTCGACGCATTGCACGAAGTGCACAGTCTGGTCCCCAGCCATGCGCATCGCCTCGGTGAGCAGCCTGCTCTTGCCGATCCCCGGCGGGCCGAGGATCTCGATCGCCTGCCCGCGGCTCCACTCCAAGCGGTCCAGGGCAGCCTCGAGCTGCTCGAGCTCGGCAGACCGGCCGACCAAGAGGCTCGCATGGCTGCGCCGGTCGCGTGGGGTCGCTAGCACCTGCCCCACCTTGAGCGCCTGGACCGGCTGCGTCTTGCCCTTGACCATGAACGGCTCTAGGGCCTCGGTTTCGAAGACCGTCTCTGACTTCTCGATCGCAGTCTGCGTTGCCAGGAGCGTGCCGGGCGACGCCTTGCCCATCACCCGAGCGGCAAGATTGATGGGATCGCCCTTGATCGAGTAGGTCCTGCGGAACTCAGGCCCGAAGTCACCGGCGAAGACGTGACCGTAGTTGACCCCGATCTTCAGCGGTAGCCGGCCGGCCCGATCCAACATCAGACGGGTGGCACGCAGCATCCGCTCGGCGTGGTGACCGGCGCTGATCGGGACCCCTGCCGCCAGCATCACCTTGCCGCCGTCGGCGTCCAGGTCAGTCTCGAAGAAGGTGACTCCGAACTCGTCGGTCGCGGACGACACGTTTCGGATGACCTCGTCGAGCGCCGCCGCGACGGCGGCTGGGCCTTCCTCCGTTGCGAGGCGGTCCGTGCCGGTGAACTTCACGAAGCCGACCGCAATGTCCCGGTGCTCGGGGTCAGCGTCGCCGCGCAGCAGGTGCGCGCGTATCTCGGTAGGAAGGAGCGGCCTGAGGTCGGTCGGCGCCAGCGTGCTCAACAGCTCGGGGCGAGCTGCCGCGGGACAGCCCTTGAGGAGGACGCCCTCGTCCTCCACCCGCTTGCCGGCGTATGCGCGTCCGATCTCACTCAGGGTCCGGTGGCTGATCGCGATCTCGCCAGCGTTCGCGTGGCCTTCCAGCCGGACGCACTGGCTCACCTCTGGCCCGCTGACCAGGAGCTCGCGATGCAGCGCCGGGTCCCCGACGAGGTAGAAGTCGAACTCCCCCGAGTGCACCCCCTGAGACATCCTGAGCCGGACCGAGCCGGAGGTCGTCCCCAAGGCACCGAAGTCCCGCAAGCGAGCCCGCATCCGGAACGCAGCCCGACAGGCGCGAGCGGCGTGATCGACCCCGCTGAAGAGCAGGAGGACCGCGTCGCCGCCCCACTTGACCAGGTCACCGCCCTCATCGTGCGCGGGCGTCAGGATGTCGCTGAAGACCGCGTTCAGCGCGTCGCTCATCTCTTCCGAACCGACCTTGCCCTTTCGAGCCAGTCGCTCGGTCAGGGCGGTGAAGCCGGAGATGTCGGCGAAGACGAGGGTGCCGGGGACGCGACGGTGGTTCTGCTCCGGCGTGGCGGCGTGCCACTCGGCGTGCAGCCTTGCGACGTACGGCAGCAACCCCCGTGCTTCCGCGTCTGTCGGCATCGCCCCGCCCTGAGCCTTGCCCTCCCCTGTTTCAGAGGAGTCTAAGTCCGTTCCCCGCGTGAATCAGGAGCATTTTCGGGCGATTCTGATACGTCCGGTGCCGATTCACGCGTTCGGAAGGGCGCCGCCGTAGCGACGGTCGCGACGGGCGTACTCGTCGATCGCGGCCCAGAGGTGCCTCCGATCGACGTCGGGCCACAGCACGTCGCTGAAGACGAACTCGGAGTACGCCGACTGCCAGGTCATGAAGTTGGACAACCGCTGCTCCCCCGAGGTCCGCCAGACGAGGTCGGCGTTCGACCACTCGGGCACGTATAGGTAGCGCGCGAACACCTCCTCGTTGACCCGGTCGGGCTTGATCCGCCCCGCGGCGACGTCGTGCGCCAGTCGCTGCGCGGCATCCGCGATCTCGGCTCGGCCGCCGTAGTTGACGCACATCGTCAATGTGCACACGTCGTTGTTGCGTGTGAGCTCCTCGGCCACCTGGAGCTCCTTGATCACCGAGCGCCAGAGCCTCGGAGCCCGCCCCGCCCAGCGCACGCGTACGCCGAGCTCGTGCATCTCGTCCCGGCGCCGCCGGATCACGTCCCGGTTGAAGCCCATGAGGAAGCGGACCTCCTCAGGGGACCGCGACCAGTTCTCCGTCGAGAAGGCGTACGCCGAGATCGCCTTGACGCCGATCTCGATAGCGCCCTCGACCACGTCGAAGAGGGCGTGCTCGCCCTGCTCGTGGCCCGCGGTGCGCGGGAGACCACGCTCCTGGGCCCAGCGACCGTTGCCGTCCATCACCACCGCGATGTGGCGCGGGACCAGCTCGGAGGGAACCGGAGGAGGCGTGGCGCCGCTCGGATGGGGGGTCGGCGGGCGCACGGCACGGCGCGCCTCGGGCTTGCGTGCTCGCGCCACTGTTCTCCCTCCGATACGGTCCGCCGCAGGACTCGCGCCAAAACTAGACTAGGGCGCGAGAGAGAGGCCCCCATGACCGGACCGAACACCCAGATCGAGCAGCAGCTGACGATTCTGCTCAGGCGCGTGCAGAGCATCCACCTCTCGACTGCCTCGGGCGAGCTCGATCTGGACCGTTCGGCGTACGGCATCATGTGCCGCCTCGCCGACGAAGGGCCGCAGCGTCTCGGCTCTCTTGCCCAGGCCTTCGGGCTTGATCCGTCCACGATCACGCGCCAGGTGCAGGCCCTCGAGCAAGCTGGTCTGGCCCAGCGTGCGACCGACTCGGCCGACCGGCGGGCTTCGATCCTGGACCTATCCACCGAGGGCCGCGAGGTGCTCAGCCGGACCCGGGAGCACCGCAGGGGCCGTTTCGAGGCCGCCCTCAGCGACTGGAGCGCGAAGGAACGGCAGGAGTTCGGCCGGCTGCTCGAGAAGTTCAACTGCTCGGTCGAGTCGCTCTCCGACAAGGTCACCCCCTGACGATGGCCGTGAGCCGCGCGTCGCACCGTCTCCTGCGGATGACGGGCCGTGACCCGCATGAGGCGCACCGCGCCGCCACTCCCCTGGAGCTGCTCTTCGACCTGACCCTGGTCGTCGCCTTCGGAGCAGCAGGCAACGAGCTGGCCTCTCATCTCGCCAAGGGGCACACCGCGGCTGCCGTCACGGGCTTCGGGTTCGCGTCGTTCGCCATCTGCTGGGCCTGGATCAACTACTCGTGGTTCGCGTCGGCGTACGACACCGACGACTGGGCCTTCCGGGTCCTGACGATGGTGCAGATGGTCGGCGTCGTCGTGCTCGCCCTGGGCCTACCCGAGATGTTCGAGTCGATCTATGTCGGGGACGACCTGGACAACGGCGTGCTGGTCGCGGGCTACGTCATCATGCGCGTCTCGATGATCGTGCTGTGGCTGCGCGTCTACCGACAGGACCTTGAGCGACGGCCGACTGCCAAGAGCTACCTGATCACGATCACGGTCGCCCAGGTCCTGTGGTGCCTGTTGCTGTTCACTGACACCACAGTCGGCCAGACGTTCGCGCTCATGACGGTCCCGCTCGCGATCGAGCTGATCGGCCCGTTCATCGCCGATCGTCGGCACGGCGGGTCGCCCTGGCATCCGCACCACATCGCCGAGCGCTACGGGCTGCTCGCCATCATCACGCTCGGCGAGGGAATCATCGGCACCGTCGCCGCGATGTCCTTCTTCGTCCACGAGCCGGAGTTCGGCTGGACCACAGACGCGAAGCTGGTCCTCGGCGCGGGAATCGGGCTGACGTTCGGGATGTGGTGGGTCTACTTCGCCATCCCGTGGGCAGAGGTGCTCCATCACCACCGCGAGCGTGGTTTCGTCTTCGGCTACGGCCA
>DATILB010000419.1:0-4765 GCA_035477015.1 Nocardioidaceae bacterium
CTTCGAGCTGGCGTTCCACGACCGCCTGCACGCGCGCGTCGATGGAGGTCACCAGGGTGTCTCCCACTTCTCCTTCGATCCCCCCGGAGTCACCGAGCACGCGGCCCATGGAGTCCACCGCGACCTTCTTGTAGCCCGGGAAGCCCCGCAGGTAGCGGTCGTACTGCTTCTCGACTCCCGCCCGGCCGACCACCGACGCGCCGTGCACCGACAGGTCACGGTCGGCCTCGGCCTGTTCGAGCTCGGACTCGGTGATCGGGCTGAGGTAGCCGAGCAGGTGTGCGGCGTTGATGCCGTACGGCGACGGGTAGGCCCGGACGTTCTCGGCCTGCACGAGCACAGAGGGGAACTCCTCGCCCTGCTCCATGATCGACACCGCGGTCTGCTGCCTGATGTCCTCGGCCACAGGCACCGGCTGGTACGGCGAACCGTTCCAGCACACACCCTGTTCGGAGCCTGGCTGGCCGCAGAGGAGCGTGCGCGCCAGCACCTCCTCGTACGGCTCGCCGACCGCCTTGGCCAGCCGCCGCAGCAGCCGCTCCTGGTCGGCGTCCTCCAGCCGATGCAACAGGGTCCGGTCGACGGTCACCACCCACGACGTGCGGTTCGCGACCAGCGGACGGCCCATGTCGTCGACGATGAGCCCGCGGGCGGGCTGTTGCACGATCTCCCGCACGGACTGCGACTCGGCGCGGGCCTGGTAGGTGTCTCCAGCCATCACCTGGAGATACCAGAGTCTCGCGAAGAGCGTCGCGAAGAGAGTGAGCACGAGCACCTGGAGCACCCCGAGGCGGAGGAGCCCGCGCGTCGGGGTGCTCATGCGTAGCCGACCTCGTGCGGCTCAATGCGGCGGAACAGCCGCATCACCACCGGCAACACGAACGGGGTGAGGAGCACGTCGTACACCAGGCTCACGGGGATCACCTGGAGCGCCTGACCGACCGAGACGGACTGGTCGCGCAGCAGCAGCCCGCTCAGTGCGAACAGGCTGGTCGCCACGAAGCTGGTGGCACCCACGGTGATGATCGACGCCACCGCGGACTGTCCGGCGTCCTGCCGAACGCGCCCAGCGAGGTAGCCCGCGAGGACGAGCGCCAGCGCCCACCGCCCCGCGACATGGTCCGCCGGTGGAGCAAGGTCGACCAGGAGGCCACCGAAGAAGCCGAGGGTCATCGCGAACTCCGGCCCGCGGGTGAGGGCGGCTGCGACGACCACGAGGAGCATCAGGTTGGGCACCACTCCGTCGAACGACACGTTCGGGAAGAAGCTGACCTGCAGCACCACCGCGACCAGGAGGAGCACGCTGAGCACGAGGGCGCGAGCGAGGCCCATCACGGCAGCTCACCGGCCTTGATCACGGCGCCCTCGGTGTCGTCGTTCACGACGATGCCGACCACGTCCAGCGAGGAGAAGTCCACGAGCGGCCTGATCACTGCCTGCTTCGAGAGCTGGCGAGGACTTGAGTAGACCGACTCCACGACTCCGATCGGGATGCCGGGGACGTAGGGCGCGCTGGTCTTGCTGCCCCACGTCGTCACGACGTCGTTCTTGCCGGGCATCGCGGAGTTGTCGACGAGCTCAAGGTCGAGCCGCCCGTCGTCACCGAGGTCACCGCGTCCCCGGAGGAACCCGACCTCGGAGCTCGAGCCGAGTCGACCACCGACGACCGAACCTTCGTCGACGATGAGAAGCACGGTGGCGGTGCCCGTGTCCGATCGGAGGACTCGTCCGACGAGGCCGTCGTGGTTCAGCACCGTCATGTCCGGGAAGATGCCCGACGAGCGACCCTTGTCGATGGTCACGGTCCGCGAGAACGACTGGGCGGGGCCGAGTCCGATCACGCGCGCAGCGACGAGCGCGTAGCCGGTGCTCCGGCTCGCGTCGAGCAGCCCGTCGAGCTGCTCCGCACGCGCCCGCTCGAGGCTAGTGGTCGCGATCTCGCTGCGCAGGTTGGAGTTCTCGGCCTCGAGCTCGGCGAGGTCGTTCCGCAGTCCCTTGTTGGTGCGGAAGAACCCAGGGATCTCGCGGAAGGGGCGTACGGCGGTGGCCGTCGCCTCTTCCACCGGCCCGACCACGTTGCCGATCGCTGCCCGCACCGGCTCGAGCGGAGAGTCCTCGCCACCGCGGTAGTCCAGGGTGATCAGAGTCGCGCAGGCCAGCAACAGCAGGACGAGCAGGCTTCGCGACGGTCGCCGCTGCGAGTCCTTCATGACCATGTCAGCGCCTCCCCCGAGTGGCCGCCGTCATCGACGCCTCGGCTCCGAGACCAGCACCTGCTGGAGCGCCTCGAACTCCTCGACACACTTGCCCGCTCCCATGGCCACGGAGTGCAGCGGGTCCTCGGCCACGTGGACCGGCATGCCGGTCTCGTGCCGGATCCGCTCGTCGAGGCCACGTAGGAGCGCACCGCCGCCGGTCAGCACCAGACCGCGGTCCATGATGTCGCCGGCCAGCTCGGGCGGCGTCTGGTCGAGGGTCGTCCGGACTGCGTCGACGATCGCGTGCAGCGGCTCCTCGAGAGCCAGCCGGACCTCAGCGCTCGAAACGACGATCGTCTTGGGCAGGCCGGTGATCATGTCGCGGCCGCGGATCTCAGCCTCGGGCTCGGTCGGCAGGGGGAAGGCGGAACCGAGGGTCATCTTGATCTCCTCGGCGGTGCGCTCCCCCAGCATCAGGGAGTACTCCTTCTTCATCCAGGCGATGATCGACGCGTCGAGGTCGTCGCCGGCCGTGCGGATGCTGAGGGAGGTCACGATGCCGCCGAGCGAGATGACGGCCACCTCCGTGGTGCCGCCACCGACGTCGACGACCATGTTGCCGGTGGCCTCGTGGACCGGCAGTCCCGCGCCGATCGCCGCAGCCATCGGCTCCTCGACGATGTACACACGGCGAGCGCCCGCCTGGTAGCCAGCCTCTTTGACGGCCCGTTGCTCGACGGCGGTGATCCCGCTCGGTACGCAGATGACCAGGCGAGGCTTCGCGAAGTAGCGACGGCGGTGCACCTGCTGGATGAAGTACCGGAGCATCTGCTCGGTCGAGTCGAAGTCGGCGATGACGCCGTCCTTGAGCGGCCGGATCGCGGTGATGTTGTCCGGCGTACGCCCGATCATGCGCTTGGCCTCGTGGCCGACGGCGAGGATCTCTCCGGTGGTCGCGTTGAGCGCCACGACGCTCGGCTCGTCGAGCAGGATGCCCTTGCCCCGGACGTACACGAGCGTGTTCGCCGTCCCGAGGTCGACGGCCATGTCCCGGCCGACGAGGTTGTTCACCATGGCTCCGCCCCAGATAGTGCTGCAGTCACTCCAGTCACACGTGTCACGGAAAAGGCTAGGCCGGATGGCCGGTCGCGCCCGGGAGGACACGCGGCCGGGAGGGGCTCAGGGACGGGACAGCGGAGCGTCGGCGACGGCGTGCACGGACGCCGCAAGGGCGCCGACGGCCGCGGCCAGGGGCTTCTTGGCCCGCAGCCACTCGGCCTTCGGGTCCCAATCCGGATCGGTGGGGACCGACTCAAGGAACGCAAGCACGGACTTCGGCTGACTCTCGGCGCCTTGAGTCCGGCGCTCGACACGTCGGCGCAGCCGGACGATGGCGTACGCCGCAGCGTCCAGCATCTCGTCGACGGTCGGGTTGCTGAGCACGTCGGGGCCATCGTCGGGAGGGGGCGCAGGTAAGACGGGCAGGTCGTCGAGGTCCCCCGAGACCGAGACGCCGGAACGCAGGACGGCGTCACGAACATGGGCGTTCCAACGTGCGCCGAACTCCCGGACCGCAGCGTCCCCGCGCACCGGCGCCTCGAGACGCTGCCGTCCGGCGAGGACTCCCTTCGACATCACGGACACACTGGCCTTGTGCACGAGCGGAGTGCGGTCCTCGCCGATGGCGAGATTGACCCGACGGGCCAGCTCTGCGGAAGCGTGGCCGAGCGACTCGTTCGCCGGCGTCGGCAGCTCGGCGACCGCGGCAGCGTCGATGCCGACGATGTCAGCGAAGCGCCGCCACAACAGGTCCGGCGCAGCTCCAGGACGCGGGACGGTCAGGACGTGCACCTTCTCCGCAGGCAGGTGGGCGAGCCACGCGTCGAGCATGCGGGGGGCGTCCTGCACGCGCAGGAAGCGCTTCCACGCCCTCGTCGACCTGTCCGGCTCCGCTGCCGTCAGCTCTGCGACGAAGCGCGGCCACGGTCGGACGCCGTAGTTGCGCGCGCCCTCTTGCCAGACAGCCGGCACCAGTCGGGACGCGTCCCGGAGCCCCAGGATGACCCGCACGTCCGCGCCCTCGAGGCGGCGTACGAACTTGCCTGCCCTCTCGCGGTCGCAGAAGCTCATGAACTCCATCGACAGCACCGACGTGCCGTCGTGCGCGAATATCTGCTCGTGCACGCTGGCCCAGGCGCGCCGGTTCGCAGCCGTCGGGGTGCCGATCAAGGTGCCCATGACGTCGCGCACCGCTTCGACCTGGAGGCGCCAGCCGCCCGGCCCGGTCGGGAACACGACACCCGCCTCGAGGAGCGAGGCCTGGTTCTGCAGCATCAGCTGCTGCAGGTACGTCGTACCGGTCTTCATCGCCCCGATGTGGAGGAAGACGACCGGGCGCCGTCCTGCGGTCATCCCGCGAGCTCGGGAAACCAGATCTTGATCTCTCGCTCGGCGGACTCGGGCGAGTCCGAGCCGTGGACGAGGTTCTCGCGGTTGGACAGGGAGAGGTCACCGCGGATCGTGCCAGGCGCGGCTTTGCGTCCGTCGGTGGCGCCGTTGATCGCGCG
>DATILB010000420.1:0-3880 GCA_035477015.1 Nocardioidaceae bacterium
AGCCGAGGCGTTCGCGATGATGCCGGGCAGCCGCTCGGGGGGAAGCAGCCCGAGCGCATGGTCGAGCCGGTCCTTGTGCTCGAGCACGAACGCCGTGCGCAGCATCGCCTCGTCGCTCAGGGCCGTCATGGCGGCGACCACGGCATGGTCGGGCACGTAGGCCAGGAAGCGGCCCATCGTCACGTGCTCCTCGCGCTTGCCCAGCTCCGCGGCTACGGGGACCACGAGCTCCTTGGGAACCCGGCTGATGATGTCGGCTACCCGTCGCGGGTCGAGCTGGATGGTGACGTCGGCCAGGAAGCCGGCGGGGAGACGCTTGGCGACGTCGAGCGCCTTGCCCGGGTCGACCGCTCCGGCGGCCCGGGCGCACAGCAACGGCCCGAACGACTTCAGGGCGATCGAGGCGACGATCGGCGAGGGGACCAGCTTGGCGCCCGCTGCAACACGCCGCAGGGACTGCGCACCCGCATCGAAGATTGAGTGCGTGACGCCCTCACGCAGCGCGCGCAGCTCGTCGGGAGGTACCGACTCGAGGAAGGCGAGCTTCGCGGGCTCGACGTCGATCAGCCGGGCGAACTTGAGGATCTCCGCGGAGGTCTCCAGTCGCTTGCTCATCCGAACAGCGCCCTGCGGACCGTGCCGCGAAGCACCTTGGGAACGATGTGGAGCCCGTTGTCGACGGCGGTGGCCAACGCGGACTCCTGCTCGCGCGTCGCTCGGTCGATCGCCTCGGCGAGCGTGTCCAGGTCCTCCGGGTTGAGTGCCTCCAGGCCGGGCGTCAGTGGCCCGCCGAGGAGGCGCTCGATCTCGTCACGCGATGTGGTCATGGAGTGACCTAACCCCGCAACGAGATCGCGAAGCTCCTGGCACGACGCAGCAGCCCCGGCCTCGGCCCACGTTGCGGTCCCTGCCGCGCCACCACGCGGTAGGCCTGCAGTCCGTCGGTGCCCAGCGCGTGACAGCCGCCCCAGAGGTAGATGCGGAAGGCGCGGTAGACCTGCTCTCCCCAGCCGGCCACGATCTGCTCTCGCGCGGTGTCGAACCGCTCGGCCCACTGGCGCATGGTCAGCTCGTAGTCGCGCGACTCGTTCTTGACCTCCAGCACCTCCAGTCCGTGGAAGAGCAGCTCCTCCACCACGTCCTGCACAGCCATGAAGGTGTGTGCGCCGTTCCAGATGTAGCGACGCGTGAACGCACTCAGGTCGTGCTTCTCCCTCGCGGCCGAGGCATCGAGGTAGAGGCGACCGCCCGGCGCAAGACAGGCCGAGACCTGCTCGGCGAAACGCCGGTAGTTGGGGATGTGCTCGATCACGCCGAGGATCACGATCGCGTCGTACGGCGACTCGGGTCGATGCTCGAGGAAGTCCTCGAGCCGCACTTCGGCGTTCGGCAGGTCGCGGGTCAGCTCGAAGACGTGCTTGTACGAGTCGTCGGCGATGGTCAGTGCGGTGATCTGCACGCCCCGCTCCGCGAAGTACTTCGTCGCGCCTCCCCATCCAGCACCGATGTCCAAGAGCCGCATGCCGGGCTCGAGCTGCAACGACTCGTAGATCGTCTCGAGCTTCTGCTCGGCGGCCTCCTCGATCGTCTCCGTCTCGGTGTGGAAGTGGCCCTGCGAGTAGAGCCGGTGACGGCGGTCCAGGAACGTGAGGTAGAAGTCGTCACCGAGGTCGTAGTGGAAGCTGATGGCCTTCCGGTTCATCGACGTCACGGCGGACAGCAGTTGGAGCAGGAACTGAACGCGCGCCGCCATTGGAGTCCGATCGACCAGGTGCGCCCGGACGTCGAACATCCGGACCCGGTCGCCCTCGAAGTCCAGCCTGCCGTCGACGTACGCCGCGCCTAGGGCAAGCTCGTCCAGCCCACCAGTGAGTGCGCTCTCGTCGTGGACGACGACGCGGAACGCCGGCTCGCCCTGGCCGGCTTGCAGCTTCGTCCCGTCCGGGGACACCAGCTCAGCGGGGATCCCGGTTGACTCGACGAGGTCGGCGAGCATGCGTAGGCGACGGCCAGGTGCGCCGCCACCTGCTGCCTCGTGTCCGGTCTTCATGGCAAGACGATAGGGGAACCGCACCCCTGTGCAGGAGGCCTTGTTGGGCCATTCAGCACGGACGCCGTAACCGTTCTTGCGACGCACGTTCAGGTGATGTCGACGATCGTGAGCCTCAACGCGCCAGGGGCGTCGCCGGGCACCGCCGGGTTCTTCGGGACCACCGGACGGATCCGCTGGTACGCCGAACCGAGCGGGGGTCGCGGGTCGGTCTCGCCCTTGTTGGGCCAGAACGACGTTGCGCGCTCGGACTGCGCGGCGATCGTGAGCGACGGGTTGACGCCGAGGTTCGCCGAGATGGTGGAACCGTCGATGACGTGCAGGCCGTCGTGGCCGAAGATCCGCTGGTAGGGATCGACGACCCCGGTCTCCGGCGACGTACCGATCACGCAGCCGCCGAGGAAGTGACCGGTCACGGGGACGCTGACGACGTCCATGTAGGTCCCGAGAGGGTCACCCCCCAGCTTCTTCGCGAACCGGCGTACGACGTCGTGGCCGGCCGGGATCCACACGGGGTTGGGCTCCCCCGGCCCTTGCTTCGTGGTCATCCGCCTGCCGGTGATGCCGCGCTTGCGGAAGGTGGTCAGGGAGTTGTCACGAGCCTGCATCACCAGGAAGATCACGCCTCGTTCGGACGACTTCCGCAGGATCAGCGCACGCAGCACGGCTAGTGGACGAGTCAGTGCCTGCCACAGCCACCTCAGGATCCGGTGGCGCTCACCGTCTACCAGCGGGGTGGTCAACCCGTACATCACGTTCGAGCCCCTGCCCGTGCGGCAGACCTCGACGTGCGTGATGTCCTCTGGGTGGATGGAGGAGGTGATCCCGACCCCTTCGGCGAAGTCACCCAGCTCGCCACCCTTGGCGGCAAGGATCGCCTCCGAGTTGGTGCGGGTGAGCTCGCCGAGGCGCGGCGAGATGTCCGGCAGCGACCCGGAGTCCTTGAGCTTGTGCAGCAGCTTCTGGGTGCCGAGGGACGCGGCCGCGAAGACCACCTGCTCGGCGGTGATCGTCTGTCGGCCCTTGCGCAGCCAACGACCACTGCGGACCGTGTCGATGACGTACCCACCCTCGCCGTCCGGTCGAACGTCGACCACGGTGGTCAGCGGGATGACCTCGGCCCCCTGCTTCTCGGCCAGGTACAGGTAGTTGCGGTCGGTCGTGTTCTTCGCGTTGTGCGGGCAGCCCGTGCCGCACTGGGCGCAGAACACGCAGCCGGCCCGCTCCGGCCCCGCACCGCCGAAGTACGGGTCGGCGACGGTCTTGCCGGGCTCACCGAAGAAGACGCCGACGTTGGTGCGGTGGAATGAGTCACCGACGCCCAGGTCGTCGGCGACCTCTCGGAGGATGCGGTCGGCCGACCCGACGCGCGGGTTCTCGGCGACACCGAGCATCCGCTTGGCCTGGTCGTAGTACGGCGCGAGCTCGGATCGCCAGTCGGTGATGTCGGCCCACTGCCGGTCGTCGTAGAACTGCTCGAGCGGGTCGTACAACGTGTTGCCGTAGATCAGCGACCCGCCCCCGACGCCGACCGCGGACAGGACGAAGGTGTTCTTGAGCATCGTCAGCTGCTGCGGGCCGGTGAACCCGAAGTGCGGGAGCCACAGCCAGTCGCGCAGCTTCCAGTTGGAGGAGGGGAAGTCCTCGGCGGCCCAACGTCGCCCAGCCTCGACTACGCCCACCCGGTAGCCCTTCTCGGTGAGCCGCAGGGCAGAGACACTGCCGCCGAAACCCGAGCCGATGACGAGCACGTCGTAGTCGTAGGTTCGCTGACCGGTCATGGGACCAACCGCCTCTCTTGCTCAGGAGCTCAGATGTCGGAGCGGAGCA
>DATILB010000421.1:0-7630 GCA_035477015.1 Nocardioidaceae bacterium
GGGCCGGGGGAGGTCCTGCTGGACCATGCGACGTACGCCGCAACGGAAGGCCTGCTGCCGTGCGAGCCCGTCGACCTGGACCTCAAGGGTTACACCGACGCACGGGCCTACAAGGTCGTCTGACAAGGCAAAAACCGCGGACCCCGGGGCGCGGGGTCCGCGGTTTTATCAAACCAACGGATCAGACGAGTGTCACTCGCCGCGGATGAACGCCTCGAGGTCGGCTCGACCCTTGTCGTCCTCCACCTGCACCGGCGGGGACTTCATCAGGTACGCCGAAGCGGACAGGATCGGGCCGCCGAGGCCACGGTCCTTGGCGATCTTGGCGGCACGGACGGCGTCGATGATGATGCCGGCGCTGTTCGGGGAGTCCCAGACCTCGAGCTTGTACTCGAGGTTCAGCGGGACGTCACCGAAGGCGCGACCCTCGAGGCGGACGTAGGCCCACTTGCGGTCGTCGAGCCACGCGACGTAGTCGGACGGGCCGATGTGCACGTTGCGGTCGTCCGCGGTCTTGCCGGCCAGCGGACCGGTGAGGTTCGAGGTCACGGCCTGGGTCTTGGAGATCTTCTTCGACTCCAGACGCTCGCGCTCGAGCATGTTCTTGAAGTCCATGTTGCCGCCGACGTTCAGCTGGTAGGTGCGGTCCAGCACGACGCCGCGGTCCTCGAACAGCTTGGCCATCACGCGGTGGGTGATGGTCGCGCCGACCTGCGACTTGATGTCGTCACCGATGATCGGGACGCCGGCCTCCTCGAACTTCGCGGCCCACTCGGGGTCGGAAGCGATGAAGACGGGAAGCGCGTTCACGAAGGCGACCTTCGCGTCGATCGCGCACTGCGCGTAGAACTTGTCGGCCTCCTCGGAACCCACCGGCAGGTAGGACACGAGCACGTCGGCCTGGGTGTCCTTGAGGATCTGGACGACATCGACGTCGTCGGCGTCCGACTCGTCGATGGTCAGGCGGTAGTACTTGCCCAGGCCGTCGAGGGTCGGGCCCTTCTGCACCGTGACGCCCGTGGGCGGTACATCGGCGATCCGGATGGTGTTGTTCTCCGAGTTGTTGATCGCGTCGGAGAGGTCGAAGCCGACCTTCTTCGCGTCGACGTCGAACGCCGCAACGAACTCGATGTCGGAGACGTGGTAGTCACCGAACTTCACGTGCATGAGACCCGGGACGCTGCCGTCCGGGTCGGCGTCCTTGTAGTACTCGACGCCCTGAATCAGGGATGTGGCGCAGTTGCCGACTCCCACGATCGCTACTCGTACCGAACCCATCGGGCTCTCCTTCACTGACTGATTTCCGTTGGTTAGGTTCTGCTGTCACTGCTTGTCGAGTGCTGCGCTGCCCCCGGCATCGGGGGCGCCCCTGCGTCGTTCCTCGTCGATGAGGTCGGACAACCAGCGCACCTCTCGCTCCACCGACTCGACACCATGGCGCTGAAGCTCCGTGGTGTACGCGTCCATCTCCCGCTTGGTGCGGACCAACTGCCCCTGCACCCGGGCCAGCCGCTCCTCCAGCCGAGTGCGACGGCCCTCGAGAATCCGCAGTCGGATCTCCATGTCTGTGCGACTGAAGAACGCGAAGCGGACGTCGAAGTTGTCGTCCTCCCAGGAGGCGGGACCGGCATCGGACATCAAGACCTTGAACCGTGCGTCCCCTGCGGGCGTGAGCTCGTAGACGATGCGCTGCCGGCGCGACACCACACCAGGCTCAGGAGCCGAGACGAACTCGGAGATCCAGCCCGCGCGGAGCATCTTCTTCAGGGCCGGGTAGAGGGAGCCGTACGAGAGCACCCTGCCCCAGCCCAGAACGCCGGTGAGCTGCTTGCGCAGCTCGTACCCATGCATAGGAGTCTCGTGCAGCAGTCCGAGGACTGCGAACTCGAGGGTTTCCCCACGTCGGGTCACGGTTCACCTGATGTTTGATGGATTGGCTATCGGTTTTACATATCGTACCGATATATCGAAGTAACGCCAGTCGAGCGCGTGTCGGACGGTCGTTGGCCCGTCGTTTGCTTCCTGTCCGCGATTCGGAAGGATGTGGGATTCGCCCGTACCCTCGTACGAGCAAGCCCCCAGCCCCTCCCCAATCGGCACCCGGAGATTCAGGACACGTGAGCGGAAACCGCAGGCAACCTCCCAGTCGCGAGCCTTGGCCCTGGCAGAAGCAGGCCAAGCCGGCCTCGCACGCCCGTCGGGCGACCACCGGAGGCACGGGTGGAGGCGGTCGCGGGGGCACCACGACCAAGAAGAAGCCGACGAAGCCGGCCAAGCCGCGTCGTCCATGGTGGCGCGTCTGGCTGGTGCGACTGGTGCTCGCCGGCCTGGTCGGCGTCGCCCTGCTGGTGATCGCGTTCTTCGTGGCGTACGCCAGCACCGACATCCCGGACCCGAACCGTGAGTTCCAGACCGAGGCGTCCTACGTCTACTACAGCGACGGCGAGACCGAGATCGGCAAGTTCGCGACGCAGAACCGCGACAGCGTCGAGCTGGAGGCTATGGGGCAGTACACCGCCAACGCGGTGATCGCGGCCGAGGACCAGTCGTTCTACTCAAACAGCGGCATCGATATCAAGGGCATCCTGCGGGCGGCGTTCAGCAACGCCTCCGGCAACTCGACCCAAGGTGGGTCGACCATCACCCAGCAGTACGTCAAGGTCCTCTACCTGACCCAGGAGCTCTCCTACAGCCGCAAGATCAAGGAGGCGATGCTCTCGCTCAAGCTCTCCAACCAGGAGGGCACCGGCAAGGACGACATCCTCCAGGGCTACCTCAACACCATCTACTTCGGCCGCGGTGCCTACGGCATCGAGGCTGCCGCCCGTGCCTACTTCGGCAAGACCGCGGGCAACCTCACGCTGAAGGAGTCGGCCGCGCTTGCCGGCGTACTGAACTCTCCGGAGAACTACGACCCTGCCGACGGTCGCGAGGCCCGCGCCAAGCTCTTCGGCCGCTACGGCTACGTGCTCAGGAACATGGAGGAGCTCGGCAGCATCACGGCGAGCCAGTACTCCAAGGCGTCGCGCCGGCTGCCGAAGTTCCCCAAGATCACGTCGAGCAACGGCTACACGGGGCAGACCGGCTACATCATGCAGATGGTGCGGGACGAGCTGCACAAGCTCGACTTCACCGACGAGGAGATCGACGGCAGCGGCCTACGGATCACTACGACGATCGACCCCGACGTCATGGAAGCTGCCGAGGACGCAGTCGAGGCCCAGCGACCCGAGGGCCTGAACCAGCTGCACATCGCCGTCGCCTCGGTCGACCCGAAGACCGGTGGGCTCAAGGGCCTGTACGCCGGCGCCCCGTTCGAGAAGACGCAGGGCGGCACCAACTGGGCGCTCACGGGCCAGGCGCCAGGGTCGACCTTCAAGCCGTTCGCCCTCGCGACCGGGCTGTCCAACGGCTACTCGCTCAAGAGCACCTTCGACGGCAACTCGCCGCTGACGATCGGCAACCTCGAAGTCGGGAACCAGGGCGACGGCCCGGGCGGCAGCTATGGCAGGGTCAGTCTGCTCACCGCGACCCAGAAGTCGATCAACACGGCATACGTCGACCTGACCGACACCCTGGATGACGGGCCGGACAAGGTCATCGAGACGGCGGTCCGGCTCGGCATCCCGCGGAAGTCGCCAGGCCTCAACCCCGACATCACGGTGGCTCTGGGTAGCGCCGACATCAGGCCGATCGACATGGCGAACGCCTACGCCACCATTGCGAACGCCGGCGTCGAGAAGAACTGGTTCCTCATCGAGCGGGTCAACAACGCCGACGACGAGAACCTCTACAAGCACCGCGTCAGGACCACTCGCGCCGTCGAGGAGGACGTCGCCAACGACGTCTCCTACGCCCTGCAGCAGGTCGTGAAGGGTGGCACCGGCACGGAGGCGCTGAACCTCGGCCGCCCGGCCGCCGGGAAGACGGGCACCTCGACGACGAACGACGGCGACGTGCGCGCCTCATGGTTCGTCGGGTTCACCCCACAGCTCGCGACCGCAGTCATGTATGTCCGAGGCGACGGGAACGACCCGCTCAACGGGTACATGCCGACGTTCTACGGCGGCGAGTATCCCGCTCGCACTTGGACGGACATGATGAGCCGCGCGCTCGAGGGCACGCCCATCGAGGAGTTCCCGCCACCGGGCAACGTCGAGCAGACCGCAGAGGACCACCTCCCGGCTCCTACGTTCACTCCGAAGCCGACACCCAAGCCGTCCAAGACGCCGAAGCCGACGCTGACGCCGACCCCGACGTTGACCCTCACCGAGACGCCGTCGCCGACGGACACGTTGACACTCTTCCCGTCGCCGACGTGCACTCCGTGCGACAGCCTCATCTGTCCCGAACCACCCTGTGATCCCGGGCCGGGTAACAGCGGTGGCGGTGGACCGAATCCGTAGCCGGCGATGAGCCGGCACCGTAGGCCGTCACCCACACCCGAGGAGGACGCCGCCGTACACCGACCGAGCCTCGACGACCCGATGGCCGCCGAGGCGAGTGAGGCGATCGGCGGGCCCGTCGGTGCCCGCGCGCGACCCCACCCCTGGTGGACACCGGTCCGCATCGTGCTCGCCCTGGCGTGCGTCACGTTCCTGCTCGGCATGCTGCAGAAGACCCCGTGCGTCAACCAGGACTGGAACAGCACCGACCAGCAGCGGTACGGCGCGATGTGCTACTCCGACGTGCCCTACCTGTACGCCGGTCGCGGCTTCGCCGAGCGGGTGCTGCCGTTCACCGACACCGACGGCCGATACCAGGACCTCGAGTACCCCGTGCTCATCGGCTACTTCGCCTACGGCTCGGCGCTCTTCACGCACCTGGTGGAGGGCTGGCCCGACCTCGTCGAACGGCAGGCGTTCCCTGATGGGGAGGTCTTCGCGGCACCGGGGGTGAACGCGGAGAAGTCGGTGTTCTTCGTCGTGACGGCCATCTTCCTGGCCTTCTTCGCGCTCGGTGCGGCGTACCTGATGGCAGGCGCTCATCGCAACCGGCCGTGGGACGCCCTGCCGTACGTCGCCTCGCCGGCCCTGGTGCTCACCGGCCTGATCAACTGGGACTACCTCGCGGTCTGTGCGCTGGCGGGTGCGATGTTCGCATGGTCGCGCGGCCGCCCACTGTTGTCGGGTCTCCTCATCGGCGTCGGCGCAGCCACCAAGCTCTACCCGCTCTTCCTGCTCGGTGCGCTCCTGGTGGTCTGTCTGCGCCGCCGTGAGCTCCGGGCTTTCGGTCTGGCGTTGGGCGGCACGATCGTCGCCTGGCTGGCCCTGAACCTTCCGGCGATCCTGACCGGCTTCGACCACTGGAAGACGTTCTGGACCTTCAACCAGGAGCGTGGCCCCGACCTCGGCTCGATCTGGCTGGTCATCGCGCAGGCGACCGACGAGCCGATCGAGTTCGGCACGATCAACCTGGTCTCCGAACTGTTCTTCGCATCGGTGTGCGTGGGCGTGCTGCTGCTGGGGCTGTTCGCCCGGCGTACCCCTCGGATCGCCCAGCTCGCCTTCCTGATCGTGTGCGGGTTCCTCCTGCTCAACAAGGTCTACTCGCCGCAGTACGTCATGTGGCTGCTCCCCCTGGCGGTCCTGGCGCGACCGAGGTGGCGCGACTTGCTGATCTGGCAGGCGGCCGAGATCTTCTACTTCGCCGCGATCTGGTGGTACCTGGGCCAGTTCACCGCGCCGTCCGCGACCAACACGGATGACCACGTGTACTGGGTCGCGGTGGTGGTGCGGATGCTGGCCGAGGTGTGGTTCGCCGGTCTGGTGGTCCGCGACATCCTGCGGCCCGACCTCGATCCGGTGCGTGCCGACGGGGTCACCGACGACCCGATGCACCCCGAGCCGGACCTTTCGCAGGACCGAGCGCCGATCGTGGACCCGCTGGATCCCGTCCCCACCTGACTCTGCGATCCTGTCCGCCATGATCCGGCCAGCCCTCGCTGTTGTTGCTGGCTGCTGGCTGCTCGCGGCGTGCGGCGGAGGCGACAGTCCCGGCGTACTCCCGGAGGTCTCGGCGTTCGACGAGGCCCGGGACACGCTGCTCGCGACGGACGCGGGCGGCTACTCCTGGACCGTGCGGATCGACGCGTTCCCGAAGCCGCTGGTCCGTGAGGATGTCTGCTGGGACAGCGCTTCGGGGCGGCCGCCGGCTCTCGAGGCGTTGGCCGCGGCCGAGGCGTACGGCGCCCACCGGGGAGACTCGTCACTCGTCGACGTCGACATCCCGGCGTCGCTGGCACTCTCGCTCTTGGGTGTCGAGTCAAAGCTGTTGGAGAGGTCGCCGCTCGAGCCGGACGACTTCGCCCCTGTGGTGGTCGGCGTCTCGGACGGCCACATCGCGAGCGTGTCGGTGAACGGTGCCGCGGTCGCGCGGAGGCTGGACTCGGACGACGTGCCGGTGAACGCCGACCTCCGGTCGCATGCCCAGCTTGCCGTCGCCGAGGTCGTGCTCGGCGAGTCGGGCTGCACGCCCTAGCGGAGGATGGTGCGGTCGAAGCTCGTTGCGGTGAAGCGAACGCGAACGTCGATCTCGTCACCGACCTCGGGGACGTGGGCGCCGGCCGGCACGAACAGCATCGACGCCTGCATGTGCGGCGGCTCGGCGAACAGGCGCTGCTTCCCGTCGATGGTGAACGGTGACCGCACGAACCCGGCCGCGTCGAGGCCGCCTCGCGCGACGGTCGCGGCCCGATCCTTGAGGGACGTGTTCGAGTTGGGGGCCTCGAGGCCGATGCCGTGGCTGGTGCCACCGGACACGATGACGACGTACCCATGCTTCGGGGCCGAACGGCCGCGGTAGCCGAACACGTCGCCGCGCTCCACCTCGTGTACGTCGAGCACAGTGGCCTTCACGCTGAGGGCGGCCCGGTCGCCGAGCCACAGGTTCGTGCCGATGCGGGGGCGGATCTCGTAGTCACGCCAGGTCGCGCGCACCATGGCGAGCTCGTTGTCGGTCAGGTGACTGACGTAGACGCGCTTCGTCGGTAGCTCGGCAGCGATGACGTCGGTCATCATCCGGTCGACCTCGGTGAGGTGCGATCCGTGACCCATCGGCAGGTGGAACGCGACGCCGTCCACGCGCACGCCGCCGTCGTCACCGCCGATCGCCTCGCCCGCTTCGCGCAGCCCGCGTGCCGAGAAACCGTGACGCCTCATCGACGTCATCCGCTCGAGCACGACGCGAGGACGCTCGGCCTTCACGGCCAGGTCGCGGAGGTCCTCGATGCGGCCCACGGTATGGACCACGCGCTCGTCGTACGTCGCACGGAGCTCGAAGGGGCGCCACGGGGTGAGCACGAGGACGTCACCGTGGAACCCGTCGGCCTTCACCACCTCGTCGTACGTGCCGACCGCGATGGTGTCGACGCCGAGCTCGTTCGCCTTGGCGGCTAGGGCCTCGATTCCGAAGCCGTACCCGTTGCCCTTCGCGACGGGCACCAGGCCCGGGTGGGTCGCAAGGTGGTGCTGGAGGTGTCCCTCCCAGCGCTGCCGGTCGACGTACAGCGTGATCATCCGCGCCTGCTCATGTAGACCGAGAATGCCTTGTACAGCGCCTTGCTCACCGGGAGGTCCCACTCCCCGGCGTACTCCACCGCCTCGCCGCCGGTGCCGACCTTGAACTGGAT
>DATILB010000422.1:0-17236 GCA_035477015.1 Nocardioidaceae bacterium
CGACGGCTACCCGGGCCTGGTGGCCGCCCCGGTCCGGGTCGGCGACGCGGACGTGGTGAGCCTGCTGCGAGTGGGTGACCGCATCGACCTGGTCGCCGCAGACCCGCAGGGGCTCCAGGCCTCGGTGGTGGCTGAGGGTGTGCCGGTGCTCGCTCTCCCGCAACCGGACCGTGAAGCGGCGTTCGAGGACACGGGATCCACTGCTGGCAGGTTGGTCATCGTGGCGGTTCCCGAGGCGTCGGCCGTCGAGATTGCGCAGGCAGGGGTTTCGTCCTACATCTCAGTGGTGATAAGACGCTAGCGTCGTTACCCGCTCCAGACTCGGGGCTCAACGGAGGAGATCACATGACAGGTTTCAAGAACTTCCTGCTGAAGGGCAATCTCATCGAGCTCGCGACCGCCTTCATCATGGGCATCGCGTTCGCTTCTGTGGTCACCAACTTCACGACGGTCATCACCGGCACGATCGCCCGAGTCATCGGCAAGAACCCCAACTTCGACAGCGTGGAGTGGTTCACCAAGGAGGATGCGACGACCGGCCTGAGCATCCCCGGATCCGGCATCCTGGTCGGCCCCTTCTTCACGGCGCTGATCTCGTTCGTAATCATGGCCGCGGTCGTCTACTTCTTCATCGTGGTGCCGTACACCAAGGCGAAGGCGCGCTACTTCCCCGCGGAGGAGGCAGGCACGCCGGCGGACATCGCACTGCTCACCGAGATCCGCGACGCGATCCAGTCCAAGGGCAGCGTCTAGGGACTACCCGTGGTGGGGCGGCACCTGCCGCTTCAGCCACTCGTCGTTCGAGGGCTCCTCGTCACGCGACTCGTCGGTCGTCGTGTCGGGGAGCACCTCGCCGAAGACCTTGGCTCGGAGCCTGCGCTTCCGCTCAGCCTCGGACTCTTTCTCGTCGGTCAACGAGAGGTCCCCACCGGCGCGCCGGCCGCCGCGAGCCACGAGGCGTCGAAGTCCGGACGGGCCGGAGCCCATCCGGTGCTGCCCGCGAACGTCGAGGACGAGACGCGCAAGGACCTGGTCAACGGCTCCGCCCGAGGGCCGGCCAACCGCATCATCATCGGGCCCAGGAAGTCACCCTTGCTGCGGCCGACCGCCTCGGCGTAGCCGCGCACGAGATCCTCGCGCAGGACCGGCGCAGCGCCCACGTTGTAGACACCGGTAGGAACGCCGAGCGATGCCACGACCGCTGATCCGACGTCCTCCGCGTGGACGACATGCGCCCAGCCGCCGGGAGCTCCGAGGCCGATCGGGCGACCGCTGCGTGCGGCCCTGAGCTTCCCTCGGGTGAGGGAGTCGTCGCCGACGACGGTCCCGAAGCGGAGCACCACACCGGTCCGGGACTCGCACGCGTAGTCCTGGACGAGCGACTCACCAACGCAGGCGGGCTCGGTGGCCCGGTTGATGCCGAGGGACGACCGCTCGTCGATCCACTCGTCGCCGGCGTCGGCGTACAGGTACGAGACGCTCTCCTGGATGACGCGTCGGACACCGGCGGTCTTGGCTGCGGTGACGACCCGGCGCACGCCTTCGGTGCGGAGCCGGTCGTTGACCTTCCACGCCCATGGCAGGGCGGTGGTGTAGCCGGCCGGGACATGGGAGGCCAGGTTGCAGACCGCATCGCAGCCCTCGAGCAGGGCCGGCAGCACCTCCGCGTCGAACAGGCTTCCAATGCGGGTGGCCGCCCCCATCCCCTCGGCGACAACCGCCTTCTGGGGAGTGAGCGCGAGCGCGACGACCTGGTGTCCGGCCCCGACGAGAGCCGGGATGACGGCGCGTCCGAGCACTCCGGTAGCACCAGTGACTGCGACCTTCAAGAGGTCCCTTCCCTCTCCCCAAGCGGTGTGCCGGCGGGCGTGATTCCCTCCCGCGCCTCCGGCTGCTTTCGTCCTTCGACGTACCAGTCTGTGATAACAGATCCGTAACAGCAAGTCACCAGACCGACCAAATCCGGGAAATTCTCAGCGACGGAGACCGGAGCGCGACGAATTCTCCGCCTCTGTGAGACTTCTGGCCTCTTCTGTCCGCACGCCCCTCGTGCACTCCGTTCTGCGGCCCAGCCCATCTGCGGTCAGAACCGGACAAGGTAGCCCCATTACGGCGCCCTCAGTCCGAATCCCTGGGGAAAAATCCGGTGAGTCTCGCGCGATCCATGCCCGATTCATGATTCGCTTCTCTCTGCGGGGGGAAATTGCTCTCTACGGGGAGAAGGCCGGGGAAACTGAATGCGGGGTATTTTCGCGTTCGCAGCATCAGGGTGGGGACCATGTCCGTCGACCTGACCACGAGTGTCAGCGCCAGAAAACGACGCGTGCCGCAACAGAGCCGCAGTCGTGATCGAGTCGTGCGCATTCTCGATGCTGCGGCCACGCTCGTCTGCGAAGACGGTGTCGAGGCGCTGTCGACCCGAAGCATCGCCGAGCGGGCCGAGATCCCCGTGGCGTCGCTCTACCAGTACTTCGCCGACAAGGACGAGATCCTGCTCGCCCTGGTCGAGCGCGACATCGAGGAGATGGACGCGCAGGTCGCCTCGGATGTCGCGGACCTGACCGTGCTCTCGGTCCGCAACGTGGTGAGCGCGACCATGGACGCGTTCGTCAAGATCTACCTGCAGCGACCGGCCTTCGTGATGATCTGGCTCCGGGGACGCACCAACCAGGCGGTCAAGGAGTTCGTTCGCGAGCACAACCAGCAGGTCGCGTCCGACCTGCTCACGACTTGCATGAACGCCGGCCTCGTCGAGACCGGCACGAATGCGCTCGTCGCTGAGATCGCGATCGAGATGGGCGACCGTTGCTTCCAGCTCGCGTTCGAGAGTTCGATGACGGGCGAGCCGCGCATCCTGGCCGAGGCCAAGGAGCTCGTCACGACCTACCTCGAGCGCCACGCGACCGAGCGCGGCCTCGACGGCGTCCCGCTCTGACCGACTAGGCGCAGAGCCCGTTCTGCTCGGCCTCGTCCGCGTCTGGCGTGTTGCCACTTGTCGGTGTGCCCGTCTGCCCGGGCGTGGGGTCGGACGCACGGGTGACTCCGTCGCGCTGAGCCTTCGTCAACGGCCGGTCGTTGCGCAAGGCGGCCCACAGCTCGTCGGCGCCCTCGCCTGCAGCCAGCCGGTTGGGGTCCGGTTCGTACGTCGCGATCGGCATCGTCAAGAACTGGATCTTGGAGAGGCCGATGCCCTTGAACTGGTTCGCCAGGTCGACCAGGCGCGTCAGCTTGCTCAGCTTGTCGTCGGTGGACACGGAGTTGGTGACGGCGTTCAGGAACTTGTAGAGCTTCACCGGGTTGAGCAGCGTGCCCGCCGAGACCGCCTTGTTGGCCATCGCCGCCAGGAAGGTCTGCTGGCGCTTCATCCGACCGATGTCGCCGTTGTTGCTGATCTCGTGCCGCACCCGGACGTAGTCCAGGGCCTGGGTGCCGCTGACCTCGTAGGTGCCTGCCGGTAGGTGGATCCGGCCGATCTCGTCGTCGATCTCCTTCGGCACACAGATGTTCACGCCACCCAAGGCATCGACCATGCTCTTGAAGCCCGTGAAGTCGACGACCACGCTGTGGTTGACCCGAATGTTGGTCATCGCCTCGAACTGCGCGACCGTGCACACCGGTCCGCCGTACGAGTAGGCGGCGTTCCACTGGGCCAGACCACCCGGGATGTCGGTGCCGTCGTCATCGGGACAGGTCGGCCGCTCAACCATCAGGTCACGGGGGATGCTCACGCCGTACGCGCGGGTGCGGTCGGCCGAGAGATGCAACAGGATCGTCGTGTCGGAGAGGCCCGCGCCGGTGTCGCCGAGGACCTCCGACTGGCCCACGCGCGTGTCCGAGCCCAACAGCAGGATGTTGAGCGGCTTCTTGGGCTTGTCGGAGTCGACTTCCTCGGGGCGGTTGGTGAGCAAACCGTCCATGTCGAACGCCGTGATGTTGCCCTCGAGATGGCGGTAGACGAAGAAGCCCCCGGTGGCGAGCACAAGAAGGACCATCGCCAGCGAAACGGCGATGGTCCGCGCTACACGTCGCTTCTGCTTCACGACGCGGTGCTTACCGACGTATCCCATGCAGTCCTAGAAATCGAGGGGCTAGCGCACCATGATGCCAAGCCGACCCGCCGACCACGAAATCGGCGAGCGTCAGGCGCAGAGCCCGACCGCCTCGCGAGCGGCTGCCTCGGCCTCCGCGTCGTCCGGCGTCTGAGTCGGCGTCTGGGTCGCGGTCGGGCTCCCTGAGGGCGACCCGGAGGGGGTTCCGCTGGGCGTTTCGGACGGCTGGCCGCTCGGATCCTGCCCCGCATCGATGGATCCGACGAGCTGGGAGGGCAGCAGCGGGAGATCACGCTTGATCCGCGACCACAGTGCCGGGGACTCGGGCGCCGGGATCCGTCGGTTGATGTCCTCCGGCGGGATGGCGACCGGCATGGAGAGGAACTTCACGTTCGAGAGTCCGATGTCCTGGAGCTGCGAGGCGAGGTGGCGGAGCTTGCTCAGCTTGGCCAGGCCGGGCGACGCCTCGATCGACTCGGTGACCGCCTCGAGGAAGGGCAGCAGCTTGAGTGGGTTGAGGAGGGTCCCCGCCGAGATCGCGCGGTTCGTCATCGACGCGAGGAAGGCCTGCTGCCGCTTCAGCCGGCCGATGTCGGTCCCGTCTCCGATGCCGTAGCGAGCGCGCACGTAGTCGAGCGCCTGGTCGCCCCGGATGTCATAGGTGCCCTCCGGGATGTAGATGCCCTTGTCCGGGTCGTCGATCTCCTTCGGCACGCAGACGGGGACGCCGCCCAGGGCGTCCACCATCCGCATGAACCCGTCGAACTTCACCACGACGACATCGTCGATGCGGATCTTGGTCAGTGCCTCGACGGTGCGCCACGTGCAGTTGACCCCTCCCACCGCGAACGCCGAGTTGATCTGTACGCCGGTCGCCGCCGGGATGTCGGGGTCACCGGCCTCGAGGCCCGGACACTCGGGTCGGTCGATCAACAGGTCACGGGTGATGCTCACGGCGTACGCGCGCGTCCGGTCCTCCGACAGGTGCAAGAGGATCGTCGTGTCTGAGAGGTCGTCGCTGGCGCCCAGCACACCGCCGCCGGACACGCGCTCATCGGAGCCGAGCAGCAGGATGTTCAGCGGACCTTTCGGCCCCGCGTCCGGGCGGTTGTCGCCGAGATCCGGATCGATCACCTGGATGTTGCCCTCGAGGTGGCGGTAGTAGATGTAGCCCGCGGTGCCCAGGCCGAGCAGGATGACCAGGAGGCCGATGCCGAGGCGCTTGAAGATCTTGCGCGCCCGATGCGGCTTGGGCAGCGCGTGCTTCGGGCCCGCCCCCTGCTCGTCCATGGCGTCATCATGCCAGCGGGGTGATCCATTACCCTTGCCGTCGGCCCCAGTAGCTCAGTGGATAGAGCAGCCGCCTCCTAAGCGAAAGGTCGCCAGTTCGACTCTGGCCTGGGGCACTTAGGTCCAAGCCTTCTCAGAGGGCTGCGAGCAGCCGGCTCCGCCCTAGCCACCCCCCATGCCCCCCATGGAGATGTGCGTGCCCGGTAGCTGAACCGGAGAGCCATAGGGCCACCCCCAGTCCCCGTACGGCTCAAACCCGGCCTCGCTTCGCCAGTAGTTGCCGAAGATTGCTTCGGCGAAGACGGCGTCCTGCAGGTCGGCTGAGGCGCCCAGCGCGATGACAGCGACGGCGAGGTCCACAGGTCGCCCGGCCTGATCCAGCAGATTCTCGGGGCCGCGGCGCCGGGCATAGGCGAGCGCCCGCGTTCCCCGGCTGGTCCGGAGCCTGACGTTGAGCGCCTGTGGAGGCTTGTTTATGAGCCTGCGCTCGAGCAGAGCCTTGTGGATCTCCGCCAGGGCCGGGCTTTCGACCAGGCGCGGCGGAAGATCCCCGAACTCGATCCTCGGGCCGACGCCGAGCTGGTCCAAAACGGCCGCCTCGATGCCGGACAGCCCGGTCGTGTCTGTCGCCGTGAGCGCATGGTCCGGGGCAACACGGACGAGACCGTCCAGCACGAGCTTCGCCACGGCCACCTCGAGGACATGGGTGCCGCCACCGTTGAGGGCGGCCAGGAGGTAAACGTCGACCACAGGACCGGGGTCAGGAAGAAAGGTCCGATCCAAGATTGCCTTCTTGGACACAACGAAAACCGCTGCGAGGATACCGACCGCACCCACGGTCAGCAGCGCGACGAACATGACGAGGACCGCCGTGTTGGTGCTCAGCATCGATGTGACCTCCGTCCCGATCACGATAGGTCCTCGTCAGCAGCGTCCGCCAGAGTCGCCGAATGCTAGCCACTCACCGAGTGCTCGCCCAACATTGAACAGTCGCCAGTTCGACTCTGGCCTGGGCACTTCGGTCAGGCCAGCTTCCCCAACGCGGCCTGGGACTCGAGCAGGCCCTCGTCGCTCGGGGCCAGGCCGTCGTTGAAGACCCGTGCCGCCTGGCGGGCCCGGAGCTCCAGGTGAGCCTCGGCCGGCTTGGCGTAGCCGTAGCGGACGCGGGCTTCCTCGGGCGTCAGCACGACCGGGTTGACGGGCGGGATCCCTCTCCAGTGCGGCTCGATCACCTGGAGGGTGCCGGGCGCCAGCACCTTGAGCAGGTACCGCTTGATCGGGACGACCCGGTGGGCAACGGCAAACCCCATCCGGAGGAAGGGGCGGATCAGCACGTCGGTGACCACCGACTGACGGACTCCGGCCATCTGTCGCATGTGCCGCGGCATGCTCGCGATGGTCCCCTTGCGCAGCGACCAGTTCGCGAACGGACGCAGCACGCGCCAGATCCCTCGGTTCGGGACGATCGCATTCACGCCATCCAGCAGGTGGTCCATCATCTGCTGTGTCGCCTCACTCGCGGCCAGGCGCGGGCGCCAGCCCTCGAAGTAGGCCTGCACCTCGGCCCGGGACCGCGGGACGGATGCGGGGTCGCAGGTCTGGAACTCTGCGGCCACTGCACAGTCGGCCCAGTACTCGAGCTCCTCTGCCTCGGTGAGCTTGCCCGGCCCGTACATCTCGTAGGCCTTGAGCACGGAGTGCCAGCCGGTGATGAGGATCCACAGCTGCGAGTCGGGGTCGTTGGCGTCGTACCGCTGGCCGCTTACGGGCTCGATGCCGATCGCCTTCGAGTGGATCTTGACGAGCACGTCCGCCATCTTCCAGACGGTGGCGCTGTCGCCGAACGCGACCGTCGCGAAGTACTGGACTGTCCGCGCGTAGCGGGTGGGCAGCCGCGCGTAGTTGTCGCCCGTGTTGTGGACCGCTGCGAGCAGGTTCGGGTCGAGCTCCTCGACCACGGTGGCCCGCTGGATGCCGATGAGTGGCGTCGTCACATAGCCCCAGACCTTCCGCGTCGCCGAGTCGGGGGCGAAGAACCCGAGGTCCTCATGGGGCGCGATCGCCGCGATTGACTTCTTTGTCATGGCATTCCTCCAGTCACGCGTTCATCACATAAGTGTTGGCCGTGGTCCTCGCATCTGCCCAGACCCGGGTGGTGCGCTGCTCGTCGTACTGGGGACGACGCAGGATCGCCCGTGCCGCCTTCTGCTGCGCCGTCGTCGCCGTTGGCTTGGCCGCGAGGGTCAGCGCGTGCATCGAGATGTCGCGGACCAGGACCTCGAAGATCGTGTCGATGAGGTCGTCGTCGACTCCTGCGATCGACGCCTGCTGCAGGATCAGTTCGGCGTAGGGAACGGTGGTGAAGATGTCACCGATCACCAGGAGCAGGTCGAGGTCGCGCATCTGCGACTTGCTCAGCGGGGTGGTGCCGAGGAGGGCCTGGAAGGCGTCGACCTGCTCGAGGAAGACTCGGACGTTCGGAAGCCGCGTGTAGTCGGCGAAGGTCGCTCGCCAGTTGTGGAACTGGACCGCGCCGAGTCCCTGAGCCGGGCCCTGGGCGAAGAGGAACGTGTCATCGTCCGCATCTCGCAGCCGGGGCGGGACGGCCGGGGCCTTCTTGTCCTCGAGCCGACGGAGCAGTGGCGCGGCAGCACGGAGGCCGGCCCGCGAGGCCTTGAACGCCGGCGCGAAGACCTGGTCCGGGATCCTGCTCGGCTTGCCGGGCTTGCGCGCAGCGAGCAGCGCGAGGCTCGGGTCGGTCGGGCTGAACAGGTAGCTCGGCAGGAACTTGAGCGCGAGCGCCATGTTCACGTGCACGGTGCCCTCGAGACGCGGGAGGCCCATCATCGCGACCGCACCCATCGGGAAGTACATGTCGTTCTCGAAGGACTTGGCAGAGATGACGTCTGCCATCAGGTCGTAGGCCTTCGCCCCCTGGCGGGTCACGCTCATCTTCTCGATGGCGTCGAAGAGCAGGTAGCGACGGTCGTCCGCAGTGCCGCACCGCATGTAGTCGATGGCTCGCTCGCTGTAGAGGTCCATGGCCGCCATCCGGACCCAGGTCTCGGTCAGGAGCGCACGGACTTGGCTGAAGTCGGTCACCCGAGTGTCGAACAGCACTCGGTTCTCGGCATGGGTGAGAGCTTCGTACCAACCGTGCTGGGTGGCGCCGACCGCCCCGAAGCCGAGGTTGAACTTGCCGACGTTGACGGTGTTGATCGCCGCGTCGAACGCCTCGGACCCGAGGTGCAGGATGTCCGCCTCGGCGACCGGGTAGTCCTCGAGGTCGAAGGCGGCGACGTACATCTGTGCGTCCACGACGTTCTTGCGCAGCTTGTACGCCGGGTGCTGGCTGTCGGCGACGAAGAAGACGTAACCCGACTGGTCCTTGGCGTTGGCGCCCATGCCCTCGATGCGGCCGAAGACCGACACCATGCCGGCGAGGTTGCCGTTGCCGATGTAGTGCTTGCCTCCGTTCGCCCGATAGCCGCCCTTGCCGTCCGGTGTCAGCACCATGTCGGTGGTGTAGACGTCAGCGCCATGCTCCTTCTCCGACAGGCCGAAGGCGAAGATCGCGCCGGAGTCGAGCAGGTCCGCTGCCTTGCGCTTGGCCACCTCGTTGCTGCTCTGCCAGATCGGGCCGAGGCCCAGGATGGTGACCTGCCAGACGTACCAGTAGGCCATCCCGTAGAAGCCGAGGATCTGGCTGTACTTGGTCACGCGACTGGTGTCCCACCGCTTGTCAGGGTCGCCGTCGGCCTGCGCGGCTGGGGTGAGCAGGGTGGCGAACACCCGCTCCCGCTTCACGAAGTCGAGGAAGTCGGCGTACCAGACCAGGTCTCGGTCCTGCTCCTTCAGCACCCGCTTGCCGCGGGACTCGAAGAAGTCGATCGTCGCTTCGAAGATCCGACGCGTCTCGGCGTCGAACTCGCTGAAGTCGGGCTGGTGCGGGTTGAACAGCTGCATGTATCACTCCGGGGTCGTGGCGTCACCCAACTTTAATACACTGGTGTATGAATTTGCTACAGTGATGAATCAAACACTCCGTCCTAGGATCCTGGCATGCCCGTGAGCAGCACCAGCCGTCGTCAACGCGCCCCACACCTGGGGCCGGAGCGCCGGCGCCCCCAGGTGCTCGACGCCGCCCTGGCGATCGGGGTCCGTGACGGGATCGGTGCCGTGACCATCGGCGCGGTCGCCGCTGAGATGGGGGTGACCCGGCCGGTGGTGTACGCGTGCTACTCCGACCGGGTCGAGATGGTGGAGGCCCTGCTGGACCGGGAGGCAGCGGCGCTGACCGACGCCGTGCTGCATGCCCTCCACAGCTCGGGCGGGATCGACAACCACGACCCCGAGCAAGCATTCGTCGACGGGTTCCGCGGCCTCTTGGCCGCAGCGACGACCCGACCCGAGTCATGGCGACTGCTGCTCACCGGCGAACCGGACCCTGCTCTGTCGGAGCGCTTCCGCGTCTCCCGCGGCCTGATCCAGGAACACGCAACCGCGTGGATCGCTCCGGCGATGGTGCGCTGGTGGCAGACACCGGATCTCGACCGAAAGCTCCCGGTCCTGATGGACCTGTTCATGTCCTCGTGCGAGTCCGCCGTGAGATCACTGCTCGACGAGAAGAACGACTGGGCACCGGACGATCTCGGCACGTTCATCGGAAAGGCCGTCCACCGGGCCTTCAGCGAGGCGTGATCAGGTCCGCAATCAGCTCCACCTGAGCGAGATCGGTCGACGTCGGGATCAGCTGGACCTCGTCGGTCCCGATGTCCTCGAACCGCTTGAGTACGTCGCGCAGCTCGGCGACGCTGCCGGCGAAGCCGGTGTCCGGGGCCATCGCGTCGACGAGGCTCACGGGCAGCCAGTTCATGTAGTGCCGCAGGTGGCGGTGCACCTGAGCCCGCGGTTCGTCACCGACGGCGAACCAGAACGACGTGGTCAGCCGAGGCGCCGGTCGGCCCGCTTCGCTCCACGACTCCCGAGCGAGGTCGAAGAGCTGCCCGACACCGTCGGCATCGAGGTCGAGCGTCACGCCGGCCAGGCCGTCGGCCCAGGTCGACGCGTGCCGCACCGTCTTCGGGCCCATCGTGCCCACGAGGATCTCTGGCCCACCGGCCTGCACGGGCGACGGTCCGACCGGACGCACGGCGTCGACCAGCTTGTCCCCCGCCCAGACCTGTCGCATGGTGGCGACCCGGTCGGCCAGCTCGCCCATCGTCTTGGTCGCGAGGTCCGCACCGGCCGCCCGATAGTCCTCCTCCCGGCCGCCGACACCCACCCCGACCGACAGCCGGCCGGCACTAAGCACATCTGCGGTCGCCAGCGCCTTGGCCAGTCGCACAGGGTGGTGCAGCTGGGGTACGACGACGGTGGTGGCGATCCGCACGCGTGAGGTCCAGGCTGCGACGGCACCGAGCAGGGTGAGCGCGTCCGGGTTGTCGAAAGCCATCCGTTCGCCGAAGCAGAGCGACGAGAAGGGACCCTCATCGACGTACCGGGACCACGCCTCGAGCGTGCCTGCGTCAAGGTCCGGCTCCATCACCGGGAGCGTCATGCCCACCTGCATGGAGCAACACTAGCGAGAACGTGTTCTAGTTGAGACAGTAGGCCCGTGACCCAGACCCCACGCCCCCTCAACCTCGCCGACGTGCTCGAGACGATGGCCGACGCCGTCCCCGACCGGATCGCTGTCGTGACCATCGACCGGGACTATCCCTACTCCGAGATCGACGAACGTTCGACGCGACTGGCCAACCACCTGGTCTCGCTGGGCGTCGGAGCGGGTGACCACGTCGCCGTGCACTCGACCAACCGCATCGAGTGGGTGGACGCGTTCTACGGCTGCCTCAAAGCGCGCGCGGTGCCGATCAACATCAACTTCAAGTACCTCCACGACGAGCTCGCCTACCTCTACGACAACGCCGACTGCGTAGCGGCGATCGTCGCTCCTGAGCACGTCGAGGCGGTCCGTGCTCTCGACCTGCCCTCGCTCAAGCACCTGATCGTCCTCGGCGACGAGTACGACGCTGCACTGGCGGCGGCTTCGACCGAGCGGCTGAGCGGCCGGAGTGGGGACGACCACTACGTGCTCTACACCGGTGGCACCACTGGCTACCCGAAGGGCGTGGTGTGGCGCCAGGAGGACATCATCAGAGCTGCCCTCAACGCCGGCCGCTTCGGGGCGCCGCTCGAGTCTGTCGAGCAGCTGGGTGCCGAGGCGGCGGCGAACGCGAGCCCGATGGTCATGCTCGCGTGCGGCCCGATGATGCACGGCGGCAGTCAGTGGATCCTCGGCAACGGTCACGTGTCCGGGGCGACGGTGGCCCTCTACACCGAGCAGAACTTCAGTGCCGAAGGCATCCTGGACCTGGTCCAGAAGGCAGGAGTGAACTCGCTGACCTTCCTCGGCGACGCGATGGGGCGGCCGGTGGCGGAGGCGATCCTGGCCGAGCCCGACCGCTGGGACCTCACCAGCCTGGTCGCAGTGTCGAACGGCGCTGCCCCGTTGTCTGAGGGCGTGCGGGCCGAGATCAGAAGGGCTCTGCCGGGCCGCTTCATCCTGGACTCGTACGGCTCCTCCGAGTCGGGCACCACTGGCTCGCGAATCGACGACGGCACCGAAGGCGCCGCGGGTGCCCCGAAGTTCGGAGTGGGAGCCGACGTCGAAGTCTTCGACAGCGAGTTCCAACCGTGCCCGCCCGGCGTCGACGGGATGCTGGGTCGCACCGGCCCGATCCCGCTCGGCTACTACAACGACCCCGAGAAGACAGCGGCCACCTTCAAGGAGGTCGACGGTGTGCGCTGGTCGATCCCGGGCGACTTCGCCCGCCGCGAGGAGGACGGCTCGGTGACCGTGCTCGGGCGCGGTTCGGTCTGCATCAACACCGGCGGCGAGAAGGTGCACCCGGAGGAAGTAGAGGCCGTGCTGCTCCGCCACGACGACGTCTTCGACGCGGTCGTGGTCGGCACTGACCACGAGCGATGGGGGCAGCAGGTGACGGCTCTGGTCCAGCGGCGCGAGGGGTCCACAGTGACGGAGGAGCAGCTGCGCGACCACGCCCGCTCGCTCATCTCCAACTACAAGGTGCCCAAACAGGTCCTCTTCATCGACAAGGTGCCGCGCACCCCGGTGAGCAAGGTCGACTACCCGGCCAGCACTCAGCTCGCCAAGGAGCTGCTCAGCTGACTCCCTACGCGAAGGTGCCGTCCGCGAAGCGGTAGTCCTTGTCACCCACGACGTACACCACGGCGACGCCGTCCTGGACCTCGTAGCCGAGCTTGACCGACGTACCCGCCTCGACGAGGCCCGCGAGTTCCTGACCGTTCGTCTCGAGCACAGCATCGCCGTCGTAGTCGTAGGCAGCCTCACGGGCCAGCTGGTCCTCAGGGCCGAATCCGAGCTTCTGGGCGCCCAGGCAGTAGCCGGTCTCACAGGCAGTGAGCACACCGGTCTCGTAGGTAAGCGTCACAGTCGGCGGCGGAGGGGGCTCGCTCGTCGGCGGGGGCGGCGGCGGGTTCGTGGTCGTCGGCGGCTGCGACGTGTGACCACCGGAACCGCCGGACCCTCCTGAGTTCTTGCCGCCGTCCTTGCCGCCGGTCCCGTGCTGTGCCGTGCCTTCCTGGTCTCGCGAACCCTTGCGCTTCTTCTTGGGGAGTCCGTCGTCCGCACCCGGCGGGGGAGGCGGCGACGGGATGATGAAGACCCCAGTCTCGTAGCCGCGCTGGAACGCCATCACCAGCTGGACGTAGTAGTCCGAGTGGTTGTAGCTGAAGATCGCGCGCGCCATGCCTGAGGTGTCCGCGACGCTGAAACCGCCCCAGCAGAGATAGTGACCTGCACCCTCTGCTGCGTCGTCGATGTCGTTGGGCGACTCGGTTCCGTCACCGTCACCATCGGCTGCGACCATCCGCCAGGTGCTCGGGATGAACTGCATCTGGCCGACCGCACGGTCCCAGACCTTGTCCCCGTCGAGCTTGCCGTCGTCGGTGTCGTGGATGGCCGCGACCGGTCCGATCCCGTTCAGCGGGAGACCGAGGATCGCCGGACGGGAGATGCCGTCGCTGCCCAGTACCGAGCCGCCGTACCGGCCATGGTCGGACTCCACGCGGCCGATCGCCGCGAGCAAGGTCCACGGCAGCTGGCAGCCCGGGCGGCTCGAGTCGAGTGTCGCCTCGGCGTTCTTGTACGCGCGGAGTGCGGCCTCAGGCACGTCGTTGCTACCCGTCGCACTGACCTCGTAGAACCGGTCGCCGCGCGTCGACTTCTCCTTGCGCTTCGACTGCTTGGCGAGAAGGGTGACGGGCTCCGCCGAAGGCGGCTGGACCACGGTCACGACCCGCGCCCCGAGCGTCGTCGCGTTACCGCTGTACGACGCCGAAACCTCGTCCTGAGCCAGGCTCGTCGCGATGGGCGCAGTCGTCAGCACCACAGCAGCCACACCGGCTGCCCAGTAGGTGCGCATCGGGCTCATGCGGGCGTGAACTCTCCAGGTCGGCGGGGCATGACCTTCCTGAGGCTAGGAAGGTGCAGTGGACCGAGTCGGTCCTATCGCGGACAACCACCCGAACGGGAGCCGAACCATAGCCCAACTGGGCTAGCCGGCTAGGCGCTCACTCGTCGTGCGTGACGGTGAAGGAGATGCCCGCCTTCACCAGCCTGTCGATCAGGTTCTCCCCCATGGCCTGGGCGGTCGTGACCTGGCCGCTGGTCTCGGGGTTCTCGTCGAACGCGAGGCACATCGCTGACTCGGCCAGCATCTTCGCCGTCTCGCCGTAGCCGGGGTCGCCACCCGACACCTCGGTCTGCACGGTCCGGTCGCCGCTCTCGGCGATGAAGATGACCTTGAACCAGGACCGGGCGCGCTTGGCCTCGCTGGGCCCCTCGCCCTGGGGGACCCGGCTGAGCAGCAGCTTGCGCAGCGGCGGCACCTGAGCGGCTCCGACGAGGGCACCGATCCCGACACCCGCACCGGCCACCGTGGTGAGCCGCTTGAGGCCGGCGTAGTGACCGTAGGTGAACTCCGGACCGTACGCCGGGAGCGCCCGCGCCGAGCGGAGGACGATCTGCGGGTCGATCGTAGGCATCGGTGCGATCCAGAGGCCGAGCCGACCGTCGCGTCGCGGACGGCCGCCGTCGCCGCGGACCTTGCGGTCTGCAGGGCGTGGCTCCTTCTTCTTGCGCGCAGCGGCGATCTTCATCGACTCGCGCATGCTCGACATCTGCGTGATGGCGGAGTGGAAGGTGCCACCGGAGAACATGCCACCGGCGCGTACGACGCCACGCATCTTGATCGGGGCACCGCCAGGCAGCTGCTGCACGGTGAAGTACGCGCCGAGGTCGTGCGGGATGGAGTCGAAGCCGCACGCGTGGACGATGCGCGCACCGGTCGCGACCGCCTGGTCGTGGTACTTGAGGTACATGTCGTCGACGAACTGCGGCTCGCCGGTCAGGTCGACGTAGTCCGTGCCCGCGGCCGCGCAGGCGGCGACCAGCGGCTCCCCGTAGTTCAGGTACGGGCCCACGGTGGTGATCACGACCTTGGCCGCCTCGGCGACCCGACGCAGCGAGGGGGCGTCGCCGATCTCCGCGGTCAGCAGCGGGAGCTCCGCGAGGGCCGGGTTGAGCTTGACCAGCCGGTCACGCACCGCCTCGAGCTTCGCTTGGCTGCGGCCGGCCAGCGCCCAGCGACACCCGGTGGGGGCGTTCTGCGCGAGGTACTCCGCGGTGAGGCCGCCGGTGAAGCCGGTAGCGCCGAACAGGACGATGTCGAACTCTTGATCTGGCACGGGCCCACGCTACTCCGGGAACCCCAGCCGCGCCGAGCGCGTCCAAGCGCCCATGAGGAAGCTCGCCACCGGAGCCGCGTTCGCCGCCACCACCGTCTGCCTGTCCGTCGCCGTCAGCGGAATTGCCGGCTCGACCTCCCCGCTCGGGAGTGGGCCGTTCAAGCTGCCCTCCGCCGCTGCCGACGAGCTTCCGGCCTTCGAGAACTGTGGCGAGCTCCTCGACTGGTATGTCGAGAAGGCGCTCCCGCAGGTGGGGCCGTGGGGGTTCGGCTACCCGTACATCATGTACGGCGGCCCCTTCATGCTGGAGGACAGCATCATGACGCTCAGTGGGGCGGTCCCGATGCCGGCGGCGTTCAACACGGTGGCAGCCCGTGACACCGCCGAGGCAACCGGCTCCAGCGCTACCGGCACCAACGTGCAGGAGGCCGGCATCGACGAACCGGACCGCGCCAAGACCGACGGCCGCCTCGTCTTCCAGATCCACGAGCGACAGCTGGTCGTCACGGACGTGTCCGGCGACGAGCCGGTCGAGCTCAGTCGCACCCCGATGCCGTCGAAGTTCAACGCCGAGAACCTGCTGCTCGTCGGCGACACCGTGATCGTGACCGCGACGTCGTACGACTATGCCCCCATGGGTCGCATGGCCGCTGACTACTACTACGGCGGCGTCGCGTCCTCCCAGATCGCGGTGTACGACGTGGGCGCGCCGCGCAATCCGGTGCTCGTCTCCGAGCACTCCTACGAGGGGACGCTCGTCGAGGCCCGCCAGTACGGCGACACGGTCCGACTGGTGCTGCAGCACTCAGGACTGCCCGAGCTCGACTTCGTGCAGCCCGGCCGTCGGCGTACCGAGCGTGACGCGACGCGGGAGAACCGCGAGATCCTGCGCAACAGCACGATCGACGAGTGGCTGCCGCTGGCCGAGCACGACGGCGTGGAAGGTCCGCTGGTCGACTGCCAGGACGTCCGGCACCCGCTCACCGACTCTGGCCTCGGCACGATCAGCGTCGTGACCTTCCAGGCTTCGGATCCGTCGGACGACTCCGCGGTGGCCGTGACGACGAGCGGCAGCGTTGCGTACTCCGCCACGGACCGGCTCTACGTCGCCACCCCGGTGATGCCTGAGTACCGAGTGGAACCGTGGGGCCTCGGCAACTTCCGTGAGGTGGCTCCGCCCGATGCACCTGCCCGCACCGAGATCCATGCGTTCGACCTCACCGCGGACGGCACGACGTACGCCGCCTCCGGGACGGTGCAGGGCATGGTCAAGGACCGCTGGTCCTTCGATGACCACGACGGAGAACTGCGAGTCGCCACCTCCCTCACCAAGAGCTGGGAGACGACCGACAACGCCGTGACGGTGCTGCGCCAGGACGGCGGGGAACTGCGCGTGCTGGGCTCGGTGCGCGGGCTCGGCCCGAAGGAGGAGATCAAGTCGGTGCGGTGGTTCGACGACTTCGCGGTTGTCGTGACCTTCCGGCAGACCGACCCGCTCTACACGGTGGACCTCACCAACCCGGCCGACCCGAAGGTGCTGGGCGAGCTCAAGATCCCCGGCTTCTCGGCGTACCTGCACCCGATCGGAGACGACCGCATCCTCGGCCTCGGCAGCTCCGCGACGAACGAAGGCCAGGTGACCGGAGCGCAGTTCGCGACGTTCGACATCTCCGACCTACGCGACCCCCAGCAGCTCGACGTGCTGCGGATGCGCGACGTCGACGAGCTGACCGCAGCGTGGGACCCCCACGCCTTCAACTTCATCGGCGGTCACGCGTTCACGATCGCGAACTCGTGGGCCCACAAGTCGAACTCCCGGATCATCAAGCTCGCTGTCGGGGCTGACGGCGGTCTGACCGAGCTGACGTCGTACCCGTCGTCGTACGAGGCCCGGATCCTGCCCATCGAGGGTGGTCGCGTCGCCCTGGTCGGGGACGCGATAAGGATCGTCGCGGACTGAACCGAATCCCCTTACCTGCAAGGCCAAAAGTGTCGGAGCCCTCTGGTTGAGTGGTGGTCATGGCGGGGGTGATCATCGACGAGCTGGATAGTCCCTCTTTGGCTGCCGAAGCGTTGGTGGCTCATCGAGTGGATCGGTTGCGGGT
>DATILB010000423.1:0-2934 GCA_035477015.1 Nocardioidaceae bacterium
TCAGCCTTCTAATGAACGACCCTCCGTTGAGGAAGCACCGGTCCGCACGACTCGTGCTCGCCGGGGTCTGCGTGCTGACGTTGTCGGGGTGCTCCTCGACCGAGGTCGATCGCAACGGTCGTTGGGTGGGAGGCGCGGAGGCCATGACGGCCTGGGCGGAGTCCCATGTCCCGGCGACCTGGGACCGCGTGGATCAGTCCGTGACGTACGAGGACATCATCGACGACTTCGGAGACGACACGAAGCGCGATCGAACGATGTTCGCCGGCGAGTACCGGGGTGTCTCGGAGGAAGAGTTCGAGCAGTTCGGCGCCGGACCGTTGAGGATTCGCCGGGACCTGGACTGCGAGCCGTTCAAAGCCTGGCTCGCCGCGCCTCACGAGAAACCGTCCATCAGGAGCTGCTATCTCGACCTGTACCAGGGCCAGCGCCCGCTTCCGAAGGAGTTCGACCTGTTCGCAGTCTGGACCAGCTACCCGGACGGGTCGACGACCACGAAGCTCTATCTGACCAACGACCCCGACTAGGCCGTCTACGAATACGGCGTGACGTCCTTGATGCTGATCTTGATGTCCTTGCCGTTGGGCGCGGTGAAGATGACGGTGTCGCCCTTCTTCGCGCCGAGCACGGCAGAGCCGAACGGCGACTCGGGGGAGTAGACGCTGTACTTGTCGGGGTAGGCGTTCTCGACCACCCGCGCGGCCAGCAGGAACGCGTCTTCGGAGGTGTCGGAGTAGCTCGGGTCGGTGACCACGAGCTTGCCGGGCGTGACGGCGTCGTCGTCCGCTGAGATCGCCGTGTCGGCGACGCGGAGCAGCTCGTCGAGCTGGCGGATCCGGGCTTCGAGCTTGCCCTGTTCCTCCTTGGCCGCGTGGTAGCCGCCGTTCTCCTTGAGGTCGCCCTCGTCGCGCGCTGCGGCGATCTTCTCGACGACCTCGGTGCGCTTCGGACCGGCGAGGTCGTCCAGCTCGGCCTTGAGCACGTCGAATGCCTGCGGCGACATCCAGATGGCCTGCTCGTTGGACTGGGTCACGGTCTGTGCGCTCCTGTGCTCTTCGGAAAACAGTGTTGCCCGGGCTCTCCGGGCAAGTGGCCAAGTCTACTGCGGGGGCAAAGCAGCGGGCTACTTTCGCTGCGGCTGGCCCTTGGCGGTGCAGCCCAGTCGCTCCACGGTGGTCGCCCGGCGCTCGGTGCGGATCGTGACCTCGACCTCCTGCTCCTTGGCGCCGTCGCGCACGACGAGGGTGGCCTCGCCGACCAGGGAGTGGTCCTCCGACACCGCCCGCAGGTAGCACTGAGCCACCACATCCGTGTCATGGCGTACGACGGTCAGGGTGGCGGTCGCCGTGTGCTCGTCCACGACCTCGAAGCCGGCCAGCTCCGACCGCACTTGCGGCGTGCTCTGGTAGATCGCGGCCCAGGCGAGCCAGCCCAGCCCCACGACCGCCAGGGCCGCCACGAGCGCGATCGTCACGCGCCGTCGCAGTGGGCTCGGAGCGCCGTACCGGTTCGCCAGGTCTGTCACACCCCCACCCTAAGATCGACAGCATGCTTCGCCTGATGCATGTCCATGCCCATCCCGACGACGAGTCGAGCAAGGGCGCGGCAAGCACGGCCAAGTACGTCGCCGAGGGCATCGATGTGCACGTCGCGACGTGCACCGGCGGGGAGCGCGGATCGATCCTCAACCCGAGGATGGATCGGCCGGCTGTCGCCGAGAACATCGCGGCCATCCGCAAGGCGGAGATGGATCGCGCCCGCGAGATCCTCGGGATCCGGCAGGACTGGCTGGGATTCGTCGACTCCGGCTGGCCCGAGGGTGACCCCAAGCCGCCGTTGCCTGAAGGCTGTTTCGCGCTCGTCCCCGTCGAGGAGGCGGCTGAGCCGCTGGTGCGGCTGATCCGCGACTTCAAGCCGCACGTGCTCACGACGTACGACGAGAACGGCGGCTACCCGCATCCCGACCACATCCAGTGCCACAACATCACGGTGGCGGCGTTCGAGGCCGCGGGCGACCCCACCAGCTACCCCGACTCCGGTGAGCCGTGGCAGCCGCTGAAGCTCTACTACCACCACGGATTCCATCGGGAGCGCACGCAGGCGATCCATGACGAGATGCTCGCGCGCGGCCTCGAGTCGCCGTACACCGAGCGGCTGGCCGAGTGGAAGCCTGATCCGGTGCACGCGGCCCGGATCACGACGCGGGTGCCCTGTGCGGAGTACTTCCCCGTGCGCGACCAGGCACTGCTCGCGCACGCCACGCAGATCGACCCCGACGGGCCATGGTTTGCTGCGCCACTCGACGTACACCAGACCGCGTGGCCGACCGAGGACTACGAGCTGGCGCGGTCGCTCGTCGACACGGACCTGCCGGAGGACGACCTGTTCGCCGGCGTGCGGGACGTACTTGCGACAATGAACGCATGATCCCCACCCTGCTCGTGCTCGCGATGGACGCCGACGACGCCGCCGCCAAGGTGCGTCCCGGGTGGATCCCGCTCATCATCGTGCTGCTGCTTGGGGCCTTCATCGCGTTCCTCTTCTTCTCGTTGCGCAAGCAGCTCGGCAAGATCGACATCCCAGAGGGCGGCGTCCCGACCCACCCCGAGGAGTCGAACGGGGACTCGCCTACCCCGGCGGCTTGACCTGAAGCGCGCCGGGGTATTTAATAAGAGTTCTGATTATTAGGACTCTAAGAACGGGCCGCGATGAGCCAGGATCTCGAGGTCGCCCCGCGTCGTGTCGACCGGGACGCGTTCGCCCGCGAGTTCCCGTCGGGTGACGCCACCGCGACCGAGTGCGCGCAGAACCTGCTGCGCACGTCGCGGCTCTTCGCCGACGCGGATGCTCGCTCGCTGCGGCGCCACAACCTCTCGATCCCTGCGCGCATCTTCCTCGCGACGCTCGAGGGCGCCGAGCAGCCGCTCTCCCACT
>DATILB010000424.1:0-4767 GCA_035477015.1 Nocardioidaceae bacterium
CTCACCCTGTGACGCGGGCGAGGAAGCGCTCGCGGTCGACGACCACGCGCGTGATCTCGCCGTGCCCGAGGACGACCGACGTGTGGCTGTCGGTGGCAACTACCTCGAACTTCAGCAGCCGGCCATCCACATGGTTGAGAGTGGCCTGGACGGTGACATGCGCGCCCACCGGCGAGGCGGCCCGATGCTCGATGGCGATCCGGGTCCCCACACTGGTCTGTCCGAAGGGGAGGGACTCGGCGATGGCGGCACAGGTGGCCGCCTCCACCCAGGCCACGAGCCGGGGTGTCCCCAGCACGGGCAGGTCACCGGACAGCAGCGTCTCGGCCGTGTCCTTGTCGGTCACGACGAACTCGAGCGTGCTGGTCAGGCCCTTTCGCATGCGGGCAATCATGCCCAACCAGTGACCGATTCGCGTCACGGCATGAGGATTTGCGAGAATGAGCGGTCACCGAGCTTGAAGGAGCACACCATGGGTAAGACTGGCCGCAAGCGCCGCGCCCGCAAGAAGAAGGGCGCGAACCACGGCAAGCGCCCCAACGCCTGAGCATCTTTGGCTTGAGCAACTTGCGAATCGCTCGAAGACCCCGCGTCCGTCCGGACCGGGGTCTTCTGCATAACTGAGCACAACGACTCATGGTTTCGTCACGTCGACCTGGGACGATTGAGGCATGAAGGATCTGCGCCGTCTCGTCAGCACTGTCGTCATCGTCTCGTTCTCGCTTGCCGCCTTGATGGGCATTGCAGCGCTGCTCAGTGGCGGCAGCTTCGGCGAGACCGAGGGCCGGATCCTGCTGACGACCGTCGTGGTCGGCACCGAGTCCGTGGCGATGCTCTGCTACCTGGCTCTGGTGGGCGGCCGCTTCGCACCGGTCGGCGGCATCGGTGCCCTCGTCTCGCTCGTCGCCTTCGGGCTGGCGCTCTACCTCACGTGGGCCAACGACATCTTCGACGGCGACGGTCCGTGGAAGCTGTTCGGGATCGCGGTGACAGTCGCTGCCTCGCTCGCGCAGATGTCCCTGCTACTCGCCCTCGCCGGCAAGCGTGACGTCGGGCTGGGCCTGGTGGCTACGCTGCTGGCGATTGCCGTGGTGGCCGTGATGATCATCGTGCCCATCGTGAGCGGCGGGGAGGACCTCGGCGACGGCTACTGGCGGGCGTTCGGCGTCGTGGCGATCCTCGACGTGCTCGGCACTGTCGTGCTGACCGCAGTCGGAGCATTCCGGCGACGTACGGACGACGACATGGAGCCGAAACTGCTCTCGGCGGCAGTGGAGTCGCGCCTCGTCGACGCCGCGCAGGCGAGGGGCATGTCTCCGAGTCAGCTGCTGAGCGAGCTGCTCGACAGCTTCATCACTCCTCGGTGATGGTGATCTGCACCTGACGGATCGAGAGGATCACGCGCTCGCGGAGCGTCTCGGGGGCGTGCTCCGAGCAGGATTTCTTGACCAGGGCCTTCACCTTGGTCTCGAGGTCGAACTCCCGCAGGCACGGCCCGCACTCGTCGAGATGCTGCTGGATCGTGGCGCAGTCGGCGTCCGCCAGCTCGTGGTCGATGAAGGTGACGACGCGCTGGAGGATCTCCTCACAGTCGACGTCGTGGTGGTTCCCGCAGCTCATGAGGGAGCCCCCTTCGCCGTCACGGACAGGCCGCGCTCCCGGGCGTAGTCGGCAAGGAGCTCACGCAGCTGACGGCGGCCGCGGTGCAGCCGGGACATGACGGTGCCGATCGGAGTGTCCATGATCTCCGCGATCTCCTTGTACGGGAAACCTTCGACGTCGGCGAGGTAGACGGCCAGCCGGAACTCCTCGGGGAGCTGGGCGAGCGCGGCCTTGACGTCGCTGTCGGGCAGGTGGTCGAGCGCCTCCATCTCGGCCGACTTGAGCCCACTGGACGTGTGTGACTCGGCGCGCGCGATCTGCCAGTCCTCGATGTCCTCGGTCATCGATTGCTGGGGCTCGCGCTGCTTCTTGCGGTAGCTGTTGATGAAGGTGTTGGTCAGGATGCGGTACAGCCAGGCCTTGAGGTTGGTGCCCTCTTTGAACTGGTGGAAGGAGCCGTACGCCTTCGCGAACGTCTCCTGGACGAGGTCCTCGGCGTCCTGTGGGTTGCGGGTCATCCGCATGGCCGCGGAGTACAGCTGGTCGAGGAACGGCAGCGCGTCACGCTCGAAGCGCGCCGTCCGCTGCTCGTCGGTCTCGTGGGTGTCAGACATCGTGCTCCAGCCTACCGGGAGCCCGAGGGACGACTCCGCTACGGACGGACGGCGGTCAGCGACGGGAAGGGTGGCGAGCACACCCGTTCAAACGCCGGCCTTGCCCACGGCATTCCCGACGACCTCACGGACGATCCACTCCAGGGTGGCCTCGACCACGATGCTCAGGGCGTCCTCCTGGCTGATCGGTCCGCGCTTGGGCACCTTCAGGGAGTGGTCTCCCCCAGGCACGACTGCGAGCTCGGTCGATGCCGGGAACTCGTCGGGTCGCCCGAACGGGTCGTTCTCGCCCTGGATCACCAGGGCGGGGACCGACACCGCGTCGAGCTCGTCCACACGGGACGACTCGGGCTTCCCGGGTGGGTGCAGAGGGAAAGCCAGTGCGAGCACACCGGAGGCGCCGAGGTGCTTGGCCGTGCGGCACGCGGAGCGGGCGCCCGCACTGCGGCCGCCCAGCACCAGCGGGGTGCGTAGGCGGAGGTTGTCCGCGACGGCGATCAGCGCGGCATCGAGGATCGAGGGCGCAGGGGCGATCTTCTTGCCAGCCACTCGCCAGGGCTGCTCCAGCCGGACGACGCTGATGCCCTCACGCGGCAGCCGCTCGGACAGGGCGACGAGGTCCAGCGCGTCGATGCCACCTCCGGCGCCATGGCCGACTACGAGGGTGGCGAAGGGGCTGCGCGACCGGTCCGTGTGCACCCGAGCATCGCCATGCATGGTCGGGATCGTGCGGACCGTCGTCACTCAGCCACCTCTTCCAGGGGCAATGGGTCCAAGAGCTCGGGCCCGTTGTTGCGGACGTTGTTGACGGCCGTGGAGACAGGGTAGGCCTCCAGCAGACCGGGTGCGGCGGGCACGAGCAGCCCGAGCAGGGCGTCCTTGTCCTTCGCCGTGGGATTGAGCCACTCGCTCCACCGGTGCGGCTCCACGAGAAGCGGCATCCGGTCGTGGATGTGACCCACGGCGTCCTCGGCAGTCGTGGTGAGCACCGTGGCCGTCCAGAGGAACCGTTGGGGGTCGTCCTCGTCGCGGGTCGGGTCGCGCCAGATCTCGTAGAGGCCGGCCATCGCCATGGACGAGCCGTCCTTGGGGTGGATGAAGTACGGCTGCTTGAGCGGCTTGCCCGCCTTGCTCTTCTGTTGCGTGGCGTACCACTCGTAGTAGCCGTCAGCGGGCAGCAGGCACCGACGCTTGGCGAAGGGCTGCTTGAACGCCGGCTTCTCCGCCACCGTCTCCATCCGGGCGTTGATCATCTTGTTGCCGATGGCCGGGTCCTTGGCCCAGAACGGGACCAGCCCCCACTTGACGGTGCGCAGCTGGCGCTCCGGCTCCGCCTCCTCGGCGGGTGCGCGCTCCACTACGGCGTACACCTGCTTGGTGGGAGCGACGTTGTAGTCGGCGGTCAGCGTCTCCTTGACCTCCGCCTTGTCGATCTCGAACTCCTCGATGAGGTCCTCAGGACGTCGGGAGGATGCGTAGCGGCCGCACATGACGCAACACTATTCGCCGAGACGCGTCTCCGGGTGAGGCGGGCAGCAACGCGAGCAGAGCTCGGAAGGACCCGCGTGCCTCCCGCCACGCTGCCGGCCAGCCCTAGTTGCCTCCGTCGACGCCTTTCAGGATCGCGCTGACCAGCCAGGCCAGCTCCAGACCCACCTCGGCCGGGAGCCGGGTGGGGTGGGTGACGTGGCTGAGCACGATGCGCACGATCGCGTCCGCCGCGATGAGGAGCTGGTCGCTGCTCAGCGGCAGGTCGGGGAAGCGCGTCGAGATTGCGTCGCCCACCTCGTTGCGGGCCCGATCAACCAGCTTGTCGGACTGCGTGATGAATGGCAGCAGCTCGCTGTCACCCACGTGTGCACTCTCCAGGACCGCCCGAAGCAGCGGGTTGACCTCCGCAAGGGACAGCGCCCCTTCGACCGCGGACCCGATCGCCTCGACGGGAGTGCGACCCGACTCGATCCGGTCACGGACCAGATCGAGGAAGGACTCCAGCTCGCGGAAGACCAGGTCCTCGGCGAGGTTGGGCTTGGTTCCGAACTCGTTGTAGACCGTCTGCCGGCTCACACCGGCACGATCTGCCACTTTGCCCATGGTCAGGTGCCGCCAGCCGTCCTGCGCGAAGACCTCGGCAGCGGCATCGAGCAACCGGTCGCGGACGGCCGATCGAGCGCCCTGGCGGACTGCGTTGGGGCGGATCGGCTCGGCGGTCATGGTGCGATTGTCTCAGCCACGGGAACGTCCGAGTCAGCCAGCCGCGCCGCGTCCACGGTGGCGCGCTGCCCGATCATGGCGCGCGCCGCACGTACGTCGGCCGGACGACCGAGAGCGACCGCACCACGGATGATGCCGTCCCGCACGAAGAAGGCACTGAAGTCGTTGCCGTCGACCTCTCCGCGGACGACCAGATCGCCGTCGGTCCAGCCGGTCACCTGCAGTGACTGGCCGTACTGGTCGGACCAGCACCACGGCACCTCGTCGAAGACCACGTCCTCACCGGCGACAGCCTTGCCGACCGCCGTGCCATGGTTCTGCGCGCCCTGCCAGTGCT
>DATILB010000425.1:0-9311 GCA_035477015.1 Nocardioidaceae bacterium
CCAGAATCGTGCGAGCTCGGGGTAGATGACCGACTTGCCGGTCGTGATCAGCCCGACCGACAGGCCGCGCTCCGGGTCCGCCCAGCCCATGATGTTGATCCAACCGAGGTGCCCGAACGCCTGGGTGGTGTTCGGGCCGTAGAGGCTGATCACCCGCCCACCGAGCATGTAGCCGTAGCTGAACGAGATCGGTAGCCCCAGGCTCAGGTCGACCTCGAGGTGCGACTGCGGGATGAGTGCCCGGCGGACCGTCCGCTGGTCCATGACCCGGATCCCGTCGAGCTCGCCCTCCATCCGCAGCATCTCGTAGAAGCGCCCGAGCTCGTTGGCCGTGCTGACACCGTTGGCCGCCGGCAGCACTGCGGTGAGGAAGCGCGGGTCGTTCGAGGTCCGCGTCGCTTCGTCGGGGTGCAGGCCGAGCGCGCGAGTGAGGAACGTCGACAGGGGCGGCATCGGGACCGGGCCAGTCGGGTAGTTGAGGGCAACCTGGTCCACGTCCGCCGGGTCAACGCCGTAGTTCATCCAGCGGAACCCCAGCGGGTCGAGGATCTCGGCAGCCAGCACGTCGCGAACGCTCTTGCCGGTGACCTCGCGGACCACCTCGCCGAGCACACTGCCGCCCGTGACCGCGTGGTACGCCTGGCGCTTGCCGGCCCTGCTCATGGGCTTCGCGTCGTACATGAGCTCTCGAGTCCGCTCCCAGTCGTTGACCGAGTCGAGGTCCAGAGCACCCTTGGGCAGGTTCGGAATCCCCGACCGGTGCGACAGCACGTGCCCGATCGTGATGTCAGCCTTCCCGTTGCGCGCGAACTCCGGGAGGTACTCCGCGACCGGGTCGCCGATGTGCAGCAGGCCGCGCTCGTCGAGCACATGCATCAGGGTCGCTGTCGTGCCTTTGGTCGCCGAGAAGATGCAGAACGGCGTCTCGGGTGTTGCCAGCACCTTCTCCGTATCCGCCTTGTCCTGGGGGCCGTTGCCCTTGGCATGTCCGATGGCGCGGTCCAGGACCACAGCACCCTCACGGCGTACGCACAACGCGATGGCAGGGTGCACGCCCGACCGGTAGAGGTTGCGCACGGACTTCCAGATCCGCTCGACCCCGGCCTCCGTCATACCCACGTCGGTCGGGTCCTGTTCCTCGGCGATCGTCGTCACCGAGTCGAGGTCCTTGGGAATCTTTGCCCGGCGCAACGGGTCGGGGATACCTGCGATCACGCCTCACCCTTGCGCCTGCGTTCATGGACGGTCAAGATGCGCGTCACCGTCTGGGTGGTGTCGCTCCCCACACTTCCGAACGTGGCCACGCTGACGCGCCGACAGACCGTCCAGTGCAGCTTCCTCTCGGTGGGAGCGATCGCCATGGGGCCATCGCTGATCTTCCCCCGGCTCGGCCCGGACTTCCCGGTCCACGCACCCGGTACGACGTACGACTCGACGATCGAACGCAAGGGCTGGTTCGGGTACCGCCGCCTCGGAGAGGACCGGCCCTACCCGCTGGTGGTGCGGAGCGACTTGGCAGCCGCCGGGAAGAGCCGGGCCGCACGACGAATGCCGAAGGCGACCGTGGTGCAGCTGACCGACCTGCACTTCGTCGACGTTCAGAACCCACTCCGCTTCGAGTTCCTCGACCACCGCACCGGCACGGGCCACCGACCGCAGGAGCTGCTCGGGCCGTTCGGGGCGACCGCCCTGGTCCAGAAGATCAACCAGCTGCAGGTGGGGCCGCTCACAGGTCGGTCGATCGACGCCGTGATGACGACCGGTGACAACACCGACAACCAGAGCGGCACCGAGCTCGAGTGCCTCCTCTCGGTGCTCGCAGGAGGCACCGTCCGCCCCGATTCGGGCGGCGACCACTTCGAGGGCGTGGCCGGCAGCGGGTTGTGGGAGTACTGGCAACCCGAGTCGACCGCGATGGACCGGTACAAGGACGCCGGTTTTCCGACGATCCCTGGGCTGCTCGCGGCTGCGATGCGCTCGTTCGTCTCGCCGGGGCTGGCGGTCCCGTGGTTGCTCACGATGGGGAACCACGACGACACCGTCCTGGGCACGCTGGCCACCCGCCCGTACGTCGAGGACTGGACCGCAGGGGGGCGGAAGATCTTCTCGGCCCGATGTGACGAGACCTTGTTCCTGGCCGAGCTCGCGAGCCGGCCCGCGGCGCTCAGCGACCCCCAGCCCGAGCCACGCGAGGTCGCCGATCTGCTCGAGACCGTTGCCGCACTGGGCGAGACGCGGACCGTCGTACCGGACGAGCGGCGCCGCCCCTTCACCGGCTCGGAGTACGTCGACGCGTTGCGCTCCGAGCGTTTCACCGGTGCCGGACCGGTCGGTCACGGCTACGGACCCGAGGCCGACGGGTCTCGCCTGTACTACCGGTACTGGTTGTCCCCGGACGTCCTCGCCATCAGCCTCGACACGACCAACCAGGCCGGCGGCGCGGACGGCTCGGTGGGTGCAGCGCAGCTCGAGTGGCTCGAGCGGACCCTCCTCGAGCATGCCGACGAGTACGTACTCGTCTTCAGCCACCACCCGTCGTACTGCATGGACAACCTCGCACCGGACCCCCGGTCGCCCGAGGAGTCCCGGCACTCCGGGGACGAGGTGCTCGACCTGCTGCACCGGCACCCCAACGTGCTCGCCTGGATCAACGGGCACTGCCATCGCAACAAGATCTCGGCCCGACGTCATGCCGACCCGCGCCGGTCGTTCTGGGAGATCAACACGGCCTCGCACGTCGACGCTCCGCAGCAGGCACGGGTCATCGAGGTCGCATCGAACGGCGACGGAACGGTGTCCCTGTTCACCACCATGCTTGATGCCGACGCACCGCTTCGGCCGTCGTACGACGACCTGACCCCGGAGAACCTCGCAGGCATCTTTCGCGAGGTGGCGTACAACGACCTGACGTTCCGCGACCGTCGGGGATCGGTCGAGGACCGAAACACGGAGCTCCTGCTGGCCGATCCGCTGTGAATACGATGTCCCCGTGAAGCTGCTCAGCCCGGTGGACAACATGTTCGCCCGCATGGAGTCGTCGCGGACACCGATGCACATCGGCGCGCTCGCGATCTTCGACCTGCCCGAAGGTGCGCCGACGAGCTTCACTCGCGATCTGTACGAGCAGTTCTCCCAGCTCGCGTTCCTCCCCTTCCCGTTCGACAGCGTCATCGCCCGAGCCTCCACGATGGCGCACTGGAAGCAGGTGCAGCCCGACCCGAGCTACCACGTGCGGCTGTCCGCGCTACCCGAGCCGGGCGGCGACCGTGAGCTCGGTGCCTTGGTCGAGCGACTGCACTCGACCCCGCTCGACATGGCCAAGCCACTGTGGGAGGCGCACGTCATCGAGGGGCTGTCGGGCAACCGGTTCGCCTTCTACTTCAAAGCACATCACTGTGCCGTCGACGGCATGGGCGCGATGAACCTCATCCGCACCTGGCTCACGCTCGACCCGGACGCGGAGCCGGGCTCGGAGTCGGTGCAGCCGCTCGACCAGGACTTCAACCTGGCGAACATGTTCGCCGTGACCACCGCGAAGCGGGCCGTCGACGGAGTCCAGGCGACCGGCGAGATCGCTGGCCGGCTGACCAGCATGCTGCGCGGAGCGAACAGCTCTGTCCTGGCCGCACTGCGGACCCCGCGTACGCCGTTCAACCGGCGGATCACCCGGCATCGCCGACTTGCTGTCCAGGTGCTGGAGCTCCCGCGCTTGAAGGCGGTCGCCGTCGAGAGCGGCACCACCGTCAACGACGTGATCCTTGCTTCGCTCGGCGGCGCCGTACGTCGCTACCTCGAGGAGCAGGACGCGCTCCCCAAGAACACCCTCACCGTGTCCGTGCCGGTGGGCATCGATCGCGACGCCGACACCCTCAACGCCGCAACGGGTTTCGTGGCCCCACTGGCCACCTCGTCCGAGGATTCGCTCGAGCGACTGCGATCGATCGCGGCAGCAACCAGCCGCGGCAAGAACGAGCTGTTGTCGATGTCGGCGAACGCACTCCAGCACTACACGCTCGTCGGCCTGATCCCGCTGGCCGTGGGACAGCGGACCGGCGCCCTGGGGAACCTGCCGCCGCTCTTCAACTTCACCGTGTCGAACGTCGTCCTCTCCAAGGACCCGCTCTATCTCAACGGCGCGAAGCTCGACCTGATCGTCCCCGTGTCTTTCCTCGTGCACGGCTACGGACTGAACGTCACGCTGGTCGGCTACGCCGACAGGGTGACCCTCGGCTTCGTCGGCTGCCGCGACACCCTGCCGCACCTCCAGCGGCTCGCGCTGTACACCGGCTCGGCGTTCGAGGAGCTCGAGACCGCCGTCGGCAGCTGAGCACCGAAAGACCTCACACAATCGTCACGCGCCGAGGCCTTCGCGTCGCACCTTCCGAACGGGCCTCGTGTCACCGTGAGGGACCAGTTTCGCAGCGGTGTCTCGAAACAACCGAAGAGCAACGGAGCTCACCTCCCCAGTCGGAGCTCCGTGAGCAGGAGTGATGGTCCGGCATCCCAAACGGACCGTCACACGAGCTAGGTGGGGTCTCCGTACGCCGGGGGCCCCACCACCGGCGTTCTGGGGGCGGCAGCGCTTTGGGAGGAGCCCCGCCCCCAGAGCGAACGCTCGTCCAGCCCCTGGTCCGGCGCGAAGACCTCGATCGGCTCGGACTTCCCCTTCAGCGGCAACGAGCCCCGCGACACGAGCGCGTGCTCGCGGGTGAGCATCGCTCTCGTGGCGGCAGTGATCAGGACGTCGTCGCCGGTCTGCCTGGTAGCCGCCTCCACCCGCGCAGCGATGTTGACGGCATCGCCGATGACACTGAAGTTGAGTCGCCCGGCCCCGCCGATCGGGCCCGCGACGACGCGTCCGGTGTTGACCCCGGCAGCGACGGTCAGCCCGCTGGCCGTGACAGCGACGATCTCGACGGCAGCTGCCAGTGCTCGATCGGCGTGGTCCGGGAAGACCTCCGGTGCCCCGAACACCGCGAGCATCCCGTCCCCCATGAACTTGTCGACGTGCCCGCCATGCCCCTCTACGATCGGCACCATCGCCGAGAAGAGCTCGTTGAGCGTGGCGATCACTTCGGTGGCCTCGGCCTGCTCGGCGTACGTCGTGAAGCCACGAACGTCGCAGAACAGGATCGAGACCTCGACCTCCACGCCCTCCTGCGGGAACTGTCCCGACAGGATGATGTTCACGACCTCCTTGTCGACGTAGGTGCCGAAGGCCGCGCGCATCTCCTCGCGCTCCTGCAGCCCCCGTGCCATCAGGTTGAAGTCATGGGCGAGTTCGCCCAGCTCGTCGCTGCTGATGACTGGGACCCGGGCGTCGTAGTCGCCCTCGCGAACGCGCGCCAGCTTCTCCCGTACGTCGAGCATCGGCCGCGTGATGCTCTCGGACAGCAGCACGGTCAGCTCGTGGGAGAGCACGATCCCGACCGCGGCCGACACGAGGATGGCGATGACGAGGTTCCGGGAGCCGTGCTCGTTGGTGATCAGACCAATCGTGAGAACACCCGTGCCCGAGGTGTACACCGGCAACGACAGCTTGAGTCTCTTGGCAACGGGCAACCCGCTCGCCGTGAACGGGAAGTCGTCCGGGAGGACCGCCGCGATGTCTGCGACCAGCGGACGCGTCAGCACCTCACCCACGGAGTAGCTGAGAACAGTCGCGTACGCCGCCGGGATGATGCACGCCAGCATCGCTGCCCAGAAACCAGCCCACCCGATGCCCCAGAGCAGCGCCGCCGTCGCACAGGTGGGCACGATCGCGAGGACACTGACCGTGGCCGAGTCCCGCCGGTACTGCCGGAAGGTGAAGTTCGTCGCCGCGTCCCAGGCGTCCACCGTCTCCTTCGGCGTCGGCGTGGGGTTGCGTCGCCAGGCGACGATCGCATCCAGCACGGGCTGGGCCCGCATCGTCGCGTAGATCACGGCCAGCAGGGTCATCCCGACCGCGACCCCGCCCACCAGCAAGGCATCGACCGGCGTCGGGTCGTAGTACGTCGCAATCATTGCGACCGTCACCGCAGCGACGAGGACCGACGCACCACCCTCGCCCACGACCAGCACGAGCCAGTAGCGGGACCCCAGGGCGTCGTACAGGCGCCGCATCAGACGGTCGAGCACGCTTCGAGTCTGGCCGAGTGGTCAGGGGTCGTCCAGCGTGGCCGTTGTGCTCCGCACGGAACGGGAGGAGTCTGGCTGGTTGGGGGAATCCTTGCGGCCACTCACTCCCGGTGGAGGAATCATGCGAAGAGCAACCATGGCGCGTGCCTCGATCATGGCCCTCGTGGCCGCGATGGTGGTCACCGCTGCACCAGCAGCCGCGATCATCGGAGGCACGCCGGACGGCCAGGGTCATCCGAATGTCGGTGCCCTTGATGTTCGGCCGACCGGGCTCCGAATCCCGGCGTCGGGCGTCCTGATCTCCCCGACCGTCTACGTCACGGCGGGGCACGTCACTCGCTTCTTCGACAACGCAGGCGTCACGCGCGCCAGGGTGACCTTCGACCCGGTGTACAGCGACTCCGCCACGTTCTTCGAGGGAACCGTCCACACGCACCCGTCTTTCGGCGCGTTCCCCGGTCGCAATGACCCGTACGACATCGGAGTGGTGGTCTTCGATGAACCAGTCCCAGGGATAACGCCGGCAACTCTGCCGACGGCTGGACTGCTTGACGAGCTTGGTGCGCAGGGGCTCGGCGATGAGGTCTACCCGGTCGTCGGTTACGGCATCACCCGACTCCTTGGCGGAGCCGACGGCGGCGGCACGCCGCGGCCAGACCGCGACTCAGCGGGCACCCGGAAGACAGGTGAGTGGCGGTTCCTGTCGCTGACCCCTGACTGGATCCGATTCGACATGGGCGATGCGCAGGGCTGCACCGGTGACTCTGGGGCGCCGAACTTCCTCGGGGAGTCGAGCCTGGTCGTCGGCATCGGTATCGGAGGAGACGCCGCTTGTTCGACCATGGGCTCCGACCTACGGCTGGACACCGCGAGAGCGCGGGCCTTCCTGGGCCAGTTCGTCGATCTGCCCTGAGCAGACGAAAACCGCAGGACTCAAGGGAGTAACTGCGGCTTCGGGATAAGCGCGCCCGGAGAGATTCGAACTCCCAACCTTCTGATCCGTAGAGAAGTGAGCCCGTCATGCCCTGTGATCCTGAGGGCTCTGGGGGTCCTCATCCACGCCTGAAAGCAGCAACTCCACGACCCTGAGGTGCGTGGAGTTGCTGCGCCGTCTGTGAGAGGCGTGTGAGAGGCCCTGTCAGCCGACCGAGGCTCCGAGCGCTCGGGCAGCGGTACCGATCCCCGAGGTACCCGAGTGAGGCAGATACGCGGCGAGATGGACCTCAACCGTGTGACCGAGCATCGCGCTTGCGTCGGCAGGCGTGACCCCGATCGAGTGCAGCCAGAACGCGAGCGAGTGCCGGACCGAGTGCAACGTGATGTCCGGAAGCCCGGCAGACCGGGACACGACCCGGAACCGGTCGGAGTACCACTCGGGGCGTACGGGCTTCCCGAGCGCGTCAACCACGACGTAGCCCGAGTCCTGCCACGCGGTGCCCGCTGCGAGGCGCTGAGCGGCTTGTGAGGCGCGCAGGCTCCTGAGCAGTGCGATCGTGCCGGGCCACATCTGCTCGACGGGCAGCGAGCGACGGCGAGCCTGTGACTTGGGGTCGTCCACGGCGTCGGAGGTGTACACGGCGACCCGACCCTGACTGATGCTCACGACCCCGTTGTCCAGGTCGATGTCACTCCACCTCAAGCCGAGGACGTCGGCGCGGGTCATGCCCGAGGCGGTCAACCTCCACGCCGCTGCGTTGTAGTCGGTGTCGGCGACGTTCACGAACGTGCGCAGTTGCTCCGCCTGCCAGTGCTTGAGGTCGGTACCCGCGAGACGACGGGAGCGGGGACGCTTCGCCAGACGTGCCGGGTTCCGGACGATCATGCCGTCCCTGACGGCGACGTCGAGCACCTGGCCGATGGCGACGAGCCCGGCTCTGATGGACCGGGCTGAGAGCGCCTGTCCTCTGACACCTCCCTGCGTCGCCAGGTGCGTGACGAGAGCGTCCATGTCGGCGACGGTGAGCGCCTGCACCTTCACGTCGCCGATCTTGCGCAGCACGGGCGCGAGTTGGGAGCGGTACCCGACGACGGTGACCGGCCTGATGTCGTGCCTGGAGTTGAGCCACCTCTCGGCGAGTTCACGCACGGTCAGGTCGGTGGGCGACGCATGGTCGAGGACGACCAACTGGGGACGGACGGTCAGGGTCGGTACTACCCCCCGCTGTCACTGTCACTTCGGTCACCCGTGTCACTCACCGATGGGGAGGGTGACAGCGGTGACATGAGTGACAGTGACACGAGCCCTCTTCCCGATTGTCCGACTGACGTTCCTCCCGGGCTGGAGTTGCTGCGGGGCAAGCCCGGACGCTGTGACACGTGCCTGTTCCACATCCCGACCCAAGGTCACGGGCCACCGTGCGCACCGGATAGATGGTCCTGACCCCCAGTGACCCCGACCCCTTCATGCCGGTCGGGGTCACTGGCTTGGATCAGGGGTACTGCCATGTGCCAGATCCGATGGTGTCCAAGCACAAGCCCGGCTCCCTCGCGGTCGCCGCGCTGGGCGAGACGTACGGCGTGAGTGAGGGCACATGAGGCGTACCCCCTGAACGCCGAATTCGCGGAGGACGTGCGCAGGCAGGACAGAGGGCTCAGTTCTGACACGGTTTCGACGTGAGTTTCGACCTCGATGTCTACCCGGGTGAGGGGTCAAATGTTGTGCGGTCGCCGCCGTGCTGGCCACCTCCCCGTTCACGCTCAGACAACGGGTTTTTTCAGGTAACCGGAGCGGTGATTTCGTTGTGCGCTCCGCACTACGCGCACATTGTGGCCGGGTTCGTTCCTCGTGTTCGTGAACGTCGCAGCATGGGTACTGCCAACAGCGCGCGCTTTGCGGCAAAGTCGGACGGATGTGGGAGCCACATCGGCGGGATTCGATCGTGCTTCACGGGTGGGGGCATCATTGGGATCGTGGCGGTTTCTAGGTCCATCAAGACCACGCCGAGGCTCGCGCTCACGAGCTTGGCGCTGGTTGCTTGTGGACACGCACCATCGACCGACTCTGCGACGTCTCAGCCGATCCTCGTCCAGGATGGCGCGACGTACACATTCGAACCTGCCGACGTCCCACGCGATGCCTCGACCTCGTTGCTGACCGCACAAGACGCATACAACTCCTTAACTGGTCGGCAGGTCCCAATTCCGGGCTCGGTCACGGTCGCCTACGGCTATCTCACCGAAGACGACACGGA
>DATILB010000426.1:0-21443 GCA_035477015.1 Nocardioidaceae bacterium
ATGCTGCTCGCGTCACCGGTCTCCTGGAGCCATCACTGGGTGTGGGCGGTCCCGCTGACCGTCGTCCTCTGGCGCCGCTCGCGCCGGTGGGCTGTGGCCTGGGCGGCCGTCTTCGTCCTGGCACCCCACTGGTGGCCGCCGCACACCAACGACCAGGAGCTGCAGTGGCACACCTGGCAGCTGGTGGCGGGCAACGCCTATGTGATCGCCGCCGTGCTGCTACTCGTCGGCGTACTTCGGCTCGCGCGGCCGGCGTCGCCACCAGAGCACCGCGGTCCCGAACGCGATCGCGAGCGCGGCGCCGATCAGCAGCTCGCGCCAGTACCACGCCCACCAGGCGTTGCTCGTCCCGAAGAGCGACTCGTTCGGTGATCCGCCGAGGGCGTCGGCGGCCCAGATCAGGCACCGGGACTCGAGCTGCTGCTCGACCGTGACCAGGAACCGCTCGGCTCCTGGATCCACTAGGTACGGCAGCGCGTTGCTGCCCTGGTAGCGGGTCACGTATGGCTCATCACCAGCCCAGCCCGGCGCACACGTTTCGTCCACGGCCTCGACGTCGAAGCTGCGGGCCTCGGTCCCCGCTGTCAGTGGCAGCCGATGCACCCCGCTGCGGCGTCCGCGGTCGACCACGAGCAGCTCGTCCGTCTCGGGCGAGTACGCGGCGCCCCACTGCCCCAGGAAGGCGTTGCTGATCCGTCGCGCAAGCCGGAGATCGACCTCGCGTTCAACTCTGCCGTCCAAGCCGACGAGCTTCACGCGCACGAGGTCGTTTCGCGGCACCCTCACCGAGACCAGTGAGTCGTCGTCGTACCACCCGGCGATCCAGTACTCGACCGGCACCTCGGTGAGCGCCCCGGTGGCGACGTCGACCACGACCCTGCCCTCGAAGTCGTGACCCACGACCGGTGAGGCGGCCAGCAGCAGCTTGCTCCCGTCAGGTGACCAGAAGTGCGGGTGCTGTGTGGAGAGGTAGTAGTTGCCCGTGATCGGCTCATTGGGATCACGCCATCCTCCGAGCCGGATCTCCTCACCCGTGACGAGGTCATGGATCACCAGCTCCCGCGGCGACCGGTCGAGCCAGACCAGCGTGGTGCCGTCGGGTGACAAGGCCGGCGATAGGTCGGCGTCGTCCTCCTCGATCAACATCCATCGATGTCCGGTCGGGGAGACGACCTCCCAAGTCGGGCCTCGCTGAATCAGGGCGGCCACCGGTCCCGGCCGGTCCGGCAGGTCGCCCACAAACCATTGGTGTCCGATACGGGTCGGATAGCTCGTGACGCCACCCCCGTCGCCGTTGCCCGCTGGTGGCGGCTCCACCACGCGAGGGAGCACGACGGCTCCCGCCAGCAGGGCGAGCACCGCGACGACGGCGGCAACGTTGCCGGCGTGCCGGCGTGTCCTTCGTCGCCGCCCGGAACGCCAGGCCTCCCCTGCGTCCATCTGCACGTGCTCGGGCACGTACGTCGTGAGGTCGTCCAAGGCTTCGTGCAGCTTGTTCACGGCGCCTCCACCGGTGAGAAGTCGGCGAGGAGGTCGGGCGCCAGCTCGCGCAGGCGCCCCAGGGCGTGACGGGTCTGGGACTTCACAGTGCTGACCGAGCAGCCCAGCAGCGCGGCCGTCTCGACCTCACTGCGGTCCTCGAAGAACCGCACGACAAGCACCGCGCGCTGCCGCGGAGTCAGCCGCATCAGGGCCTCCCGCAGCACCAGCCTGCTCGCGTGGGCGTCCGCCTCGTCGCCCGGACCGGCGAGCTCGGGATGCTCGGTGTGCACCTCGACGAGCCGGCGCCGCCTGAAGCCGTCGACCGCCCGGGTGTACAGCACCCGACGGACGTAAGGCTCCGGGTCACCGCCGCGGATGATCTTCGACCACCGCTCGGCCGAGCGCGCCAGGGTCTCCTGAAGCAGGTCCTCGGCCGCGTGCACATCGCCGGTCAGCAGGTAGGCGGTGCGCGCCAACGCCGCCGAGCGCGCATGCACGAACGTCTCGAAGTCCACCGTCACCTCCTCACCCTTCTCCACGGCCCGGAGGGGCCCGGCGGGTGGAACCTACGCCTGCTGAGTTTCCATCACGGTCGCCGTCGGTGGTCCGCAGACGTCGCAGTGCACCTTCGGGCAGTCAACGTGGTGCTCTTCGAGGTCGGCCGGACGACGGACGAAGGCTGCCGCCAGCAGACCGCCCAGAGCGAGCAGTCCGGCACACACCCACATGGCCGTGCGGTACGCCGGCTCGAGCTCGGCAGGGTCGTCGAAGCCGTTCGCGCTCATCCCCGTGACCACGGGCAGCAGGGCAACGGCAAGCAACCCGGCGGTGCGAGCCACCGCGTTGTTCACGCCGCTCGCGACACCTGCGCGACTGTCCGGCACAGCGGCGAGGACGGTCGCGGTGAGGGGGGTGACGATGGCTGCCATGCCGATCCCGAAGACTGAGGTCGGCAGCAACACGTCGACGATGAAGTTGGTGTCCGAGTCGACGCGGACGAGCATCGCCACTCCCACAGCGGCAACGAGCGAACCGACGGTCATCGGCACGGTCGGGCCGATGCGGTGGCTGACGGTCCCCGCGAGGGGGGACAGCAGCAGCATGAAGACGGTCAGGGGCAGCAGGGCCAACCCGGAGACCAGCGGCTCGATCCCCGCGACCACCTGGAGCGTGACGACGAGCCAGAAGATCAACCCGCCGATCGCGGCGTACACGGCGAAGGTGGCGAGGTTGGTCGCGCTGAACGCCCGCGACCGGAACACGTCGAGCGGCAGCATCGGCTCGTGCGCTCTCGCCTCGTTCACCACGAAGGCCGCCAGTCCGATCAGCCCTGCCACGACGTACGCCGGTGACCGCTCGGTCAGGCCGTAGGTGAGCAGCCCGAGACCGGCCACCGCGAGGGCCACGCCCACGAAGTCCGTGTGCGTCGAAGCAGACTCGTCACGCGTCTCGGGCACGTGGCGGGCAAGCACGACGACCACGACTGCCACCGGCAGGTTGATCAGGAAGACCCAACGCCAGTCAGCCACGCTCAGCACCCAACCCCCGAGCAACGGGCCGGCGACGGCGGCGACGCCCGTGCTCCCGGACCAGGCGCCGATCGCCTTGGCCCGATCCTCGGGTCTGAACGACGCCTGCAGGATCGCCAGGCTGCCGGGCGTCAAGAGCGCGCCACCGATGCCCTGGAGCGCCCTGGCGGCCACCAGCAGCTCGACGTTGGGAGCCAGACCGCAGACGAGACTGGCCGCGGCGAACCACACCACCCCGATGACGAATACCTTCCGCCTCCCGAGGCGGTCGCCCAGTGAACCGCCGAGGAGGATCAGGGAGGCCAGCGTCAGCGTGTAGGCGTTGACGGTCCAGGTCAGTCCCGCCGTACCCGCGTCCAGGTCGTCGTCGATCGACGGCAGCGCGATGTTGACGATGGTGGAGTCGAGGATCGCGAGACCCGAACCGGCGATCGTCGCCGCGAGCACCCAACGACCTCGGGCCTCGCCCAACGACAGGGTGCTCACAACTCCTAGTCTGCTCCTATGACGTTCACCGGCTTCCCGAAAGAGGCGCTCGACTTCTACGACGACCTCGAGATGGAGAACACCAAGTCGTTCTGGAACGCACACAAGGACGTGTACGACACCTGTGTGAAGGCGCCGATGGTCGAGCTGACCGCCGCCCTCGAGGCGGAGTTCGGCAGCGCGAAGGTCTTCCGGCCCTACCGAGACGTTCGATTCGCGAAGGACAAGACTCCGTACAAGGACCATCAGGGCGCGTACGTCGCGACGAGCTCCGGCAGCGGCTGGTACGTCCAGCTCTCCTCCGCCGGGGTGTTCGTCGGTGTGGGGTACTACGGCCCGTCGACCGAGGCGCTCGCCAACATCCGCTCGGCCATCGACGACGAAAGACGCGGCACCGAGTTCGAGAAGCTGGTGGCCGGGCTGGTGAAGAAGAAGTGGGAGCTCGGCGGCGAGAAGCTGAAGACCTCACCCAAGGGGTACGACGCCGACCACCCTCGCATCGAGCTGCTGCGCCACAAGTCCCTGACCCTCGGGAAGTCGTACGGCTTCGAGCCGGTGATCCACACCCCGAAGCTGCTCACCAAGATCCGCACGGACTGGCGAGCGGCGCGGCCTTTCGTGGAGTGGGTCGGCGCGAACAGCTGATCCACGCCCTGCGCGCACCTGCAGGAATACGATCATTGCGTGTCGGTGCCGACCGAACTGCCTGAGCAACCACAGCTGCGAGCTGCGGCCGCTGCGCTCGAGCAAGCGAGGATGCTCGGCTTTGTCCTCGACCACAAGTGGCGCACGGTCTTCATCTCCAGCGAGCAGGCAGCGGCGCTGGGGGAGTTCGATTCGACCGACTTGTCAGCCATGCTCGGCGCCTCACAGATCGTCACGACCCTGGATCATCGACAGCCTCTCGAGATCCCGCTCGAGGCGCGACTGCGCTGGTGGGATGCCATCGGCCCTGCCATGCGCCACGACGTACCGCCTGAGGACCCCGACTTCGAGACGGTGTTCGGTGCGATGGCCGCCGCGGCCCGCGAGCTCACACCGCGCCCGCCGGACTGGGCCATCGTCATCGAGCGCGACCTCCAGGAGGACCAAGCACGGCGGATGGCTTGGCATGTACGCGTCACCGACGTGTACCTGCGCATCGTCGAGCCGAGTGGTGGTCACGTCGGGACGGTGCACCTCAACCGCCCGATGCTCGGAGATGTTCTCTCGGCTCGTTTGTCCCGAGGACATGCGCCGACGTACGAGAGGATGCTCCGCCTGCGCGAGCCAGCAAGGCGCCAGGCCGCCATCCTCTTCGCTGACATCGAGGCGTCTGGTGACCTCTCTCGCCGCCTCTCCTCACGCGCCTACTTCGAGCTGATCCGCTCCCTCACCGACCTGGTCGACGCGGCCGTCGTGGAACACGGGGGTCTCATCGGCAAACATGCCGGCGACGGAGCCTCGGCGCTCTTCGTCGTCGACGCCCTCGACTCCGAGTCCGCGATGGCTCGCGGCGCGATAGAGGCTGCGCGAATGATCCGTGCGGGAGCATCCGACCTCCTAGACGTACCGGGCGAGGTGCTCGTCAACGTAGGCGTCCACTGGGGCACGACGCTGACCATCGGTCAGATCTCAACACTGGGCAGGCTCGAAGTGACCGCGCTCGGCGACCAGATGAACGAAGCGGCGCGGATCGAGGAGGTCGCGGTCAAGGGCCAGATTCTCGCCTCCAAAGACCTGCTCGAACGCCTGTCACCGCAGGACGCTTCGGCCCTCGAGCTCGACCCCGCGCACATGCGGTTCACCTCGCTCGGCGCACTGGGTGCGGAGAACAAGGCCCTCCGCGACGCCGGCTCGATCGCCATCGCGGAGATCTGACAGTCAGGACGGCTCACCGCGCAGGTCCAGCTCCATGTCGAGCGGAAGCTCGAGCTCGTAGTCGTCCGGTGGCGTGAGTGTCCACGGACGCCTCTCGGCGGGCAGGAACCTGGCACGTCCACGGGCATCCAGCAAACGTTGAGCCAGTTTGGCCGGCTCTCGTATGTCGAGCCCGGTCGCCCGGGTCACCTCGATGAGGACGCGCCGCAAGCGGGCTTCTCGATCGACATCGCTGCTGTGGCGCTTGGCGGCTCGGTGGTCATCCCCGTCGTACTCGCACACGAAGCCAGCCTCCGGATCCAGCAGGTCGGCGATCCCGAGCAGCCGCTCCGATCGGTCGAAGACAGGGCGGTTCACGAGCGGTCGGGGAAGTCCTGCATCGAGGACCCAGATCAGCCGGGCACGAGTCTCCTGGGGGGATCGACTGTCTTCGTCCGCGAGCTCGAGGGCACGACGTACCTGCTCGACGCCAACCCATCCGGCTTTGGAAGCGACATAGGTCTGCATGCGCGAGATGGACATGATCCGTGCAGCTGCCGCCATGTCCATGGCCACGACCGCCTCTCGCACGTCAGGAGCGGTCCTCATCTCGTCGAAGATCGCCCGACGCGGTGTCGTGCAACGAATGCCGCGGATGTTGGTGACCTCGTCCGGGGAAAGGGGACCTTGGCTAAACACGACCCCGTCTCTGGGTTGCCGTGAGCCCCCCGGCATCGCGATGGCCACCGGGCGTCGGGTCACTCCGTCGCTGAGAAGGCCGTCGAAGAAGCGCCCGCCGTGCAGTCGGAGCGAGCCCCATCCGGTGATGGCCCCGGTCTTTGCCGAGGGCGCTGACTCGGCGACCCGCTGCTCCGGCAGTGAGGGGTCGACATCGCTGGGGACGAAGAGCCCATAAGACGTTCGTCGCCAACCCGACCCTCGGCTCTGTCCCCTTGTGGGACCGTCCCGCCCGGTCAGGTCGATCGGCACCGGAAGGGTGACGGAAACAGGGGGGCAGCGGGGAGACCAGCGGTGGGTGGACGGCACGCTTCAAATCTGCCGGGCTCCACCTGCCCAAACGAGCGCGTCCACAGGCCAAACCAGTGCGAGATGGCTGTGAATCCGCTGCTGGGCAGCCATCTCGCACTGGTTTGTGCTCACGCCGCGACGGCGACCGCCTGCTCCAGCGCCGTCGCGAGGATCTCGCGGACGTCGGAGACCAGGTGCACCTTCACGGCAGCCAGCACCTCGGCCGGTACGTCGTCCAGGTCCGGCTCATTGCGCTGGGGCAGGAAGACCTCGGTCAGCCCGGCCCGCTGCGCCGCAAGGAGCTTCTGCTTCACGCCACCGATGGGCAGCACCCGCCCGGTCAGCGAGACCTCACCGGTCATGCCGACCTCGGAGCGAACCGGCCGGCCGGTCAGGAGCGACACCAGTGCCGTCGTCATGGTGACGCCGGCCGACGGCCCGTCCTTGGGTACGGCGCCCGCGGGCACGTGCACGTGGATCGGCTTCTCGAGATCCTCCGCAGCGATCCCCAAGTCAGCTGCGTGTGCGCGGACGTAGGAGAGCGCGATCTGTGCGGACTCCTTCATCACGTCACCCAGCTGACCGGTGAGGGTGAGCCCCGACTCGGAACCCGGCAGGGTCGACGCCTCGATGTAGAGCACGTCGCCACCCATGCCGGTGACCGCGAGTCCTGACGCGACACCGGGCACGGAGGTCCGCTCGTGTGACTCCGGGGTGAAGCGCGGACGACCGAGCAGATCCTTGAGGTCGGCCACGTCGATCGTGACGGGCAGGTCATTCAGCGACGCTTTGCGGAACGCCTTGGCTAGCAGGCGCTCAAGGGTGCGGACGCCCGCCTCGCGGGTGTAGTTCGCCGCGAGCTCACGGAGCGCCTCGTCGGTGACGGTGACCTCGTCCTCGGTCAGCGCCGCGCGCGAGAGCTGCCGCGGCACCAGGAAGTCCCGAGCGATCGCGACCTTGTCGTCCTCGGTGTAGCCGTCGATCGTCACGAGCTCCATCCGGTCCAACAGGGCGGGAGGGATCGTCTCCAGCACGTTGGCCGTCGCGATGAAGAGGACGTCGGACAGGTCGAGGTCGAGCTCGAGGTAGTGGTCGCGGAACGTGTGGTTCTGGGCAGGGTCGAGCACCTCGAGCAAGGCCGCCGCCGGGTCACCGCGGAAGTCCGAACCAACCTTGTCGACCTCGTCGAGGAGCACGACGGGATTCATCGAGCCGGCCTCCTTGATGGCGCGCACGATGCGGCCGGGGAGCGCGCCGACGTACGTGCGCCTGTGCCCGCGGATCTCCGCCTCGTCTCTGACACCGCCAAGGGCGACCCGCACGAACTTGCGTTCGAGCGCATGCGCCACGGACTCCCCCAGCGACGTCTTTCCGACGCCGGGCGGGCCGGCCAGCAGTACGACGGCCCCGGAGCCACGTCCGCCGACGACCTCGAGGTTGCGCGACGCACGGCGAGCTCGGACCGCGAGGTACTCGACGATCCGCTCCTTCACCTCGTCGAGACCGTGGTGGTCCGCATCGAGCACGGCGCGGGCGGCAACCAGGTCCGTCGAGTCCGTGGTCGTCGTACCCCACGGCAGCTCGAGGACGGTGTCGAGCCAGGTCCGGATCCAGCCGGCCTCGGGGTTCTGGTCGCTGGAGCGCTCGAGCTTGTCGACTTCGCGTAGAGCAGCCTCGCGCACGTGGTCCGGGAGGTCTGCGGCCTCGACGCGGGCGCGGTAGTCGTCCGAACCGTCGGGCTCCCCTTCTCCGAGCTCCTTGCGGATAGCGGCGAGCTGCTGACGCAGCAGGAACTCCCGCTGGGTCTTCTCCACCGACTCGCGCACGTCCTCGGAGATCTTGTCGTCGACCTCGGCCTGCGCGAGGTACTCCCGCGTCCACTCGATGAGCTGGGTCAGACGTGCCTCGACGTCGGGCGTCTCGAGCAGCTGTCGCTTCCGGTCGTTGGAGAGGTACGGCGCCCAGCCGGCGGTGTCGGCCAGCGTGGCAGGGTCGTCGATGGCGTTGACCGAGTCGATGATCTGCCAGGCCTCGCGCTTCTGCAGCACGGCGACCACGAGCTTCTTGTAGTCGGCTGCCAAGGCGACGACCTCGTCGCTCGGAGCAGAGGACTCGATGGGCTCGACCTCGACCCAGAGCGCAGCGCCCGGCCCCGTGACACCAGAGCCGATGCGCGCGCGCTCCCCGGTCCGCAGCACCGCGGCGGCCGCGCCACCACGGAACTTGCCGACCTTCTCGACGGTCGCCACCACGCCGTACGACGCGTACCGGTCGTCCAGACGCGGGGCGACCAGGAGCTCGCCTGAGTCCTTGGCGGCATCGACCGCGGCCTGGGCAGCCTCGTCGAGCTCGATCGGCACGACCATGCCGGGCAGCAGCACTACATCGTTGAGGAACAGGACGGGCAAGCGCTTCGCAGTCATCGGATCTCCCACAGTTGAGTGATGAAGGCTCAACCTTTGGCAGAGGCCCGGTGTTCCCTAGTTCGCTGCCGGCGAACGACCGTCAGAGTGCGTGGATCGCCGGTACGACGTGCTCGAGCGAGCGCACGAACTCGACCGGTTGCCGACCGAAGTGCATCAGGTGCACCTCGTCGATCCCGAGGTCGGAGTACGGCTTCAGGTCCTCGACGAGCCTCGAAGAGTCCGGCTCGCCGTTCCACAGGACGGTCTTCCGGATCTCCGACGGGTCGCGTCCGACATCCGAGCAGTGCCGCGCGAGTACGTCGAGCTTTGCCGCCAGTCGCTCGGCTCCGGCACCCGCGAACAGGTTGCACGCGTCGGCGTACTCCGCAACGAAGCGCAGCGTCTTCTGCTCCCCCATCCCGCCGAGCATGATCGGGACGCGGCGCAGTGGCTGGGGCGAGCAGAGCGTCCGCTCGAGCTGGTAGTGCCTGCCGACGTACGGGCCGTCGTTGTCCGACCACATCTGCCGCACGATCTGCAGCGTCTCCTCGATCCGCTCGAAGCGTTCCTTGAGGGGAGGGAACGGTACGCCCAAGCCACGATGCTCCTCCTCGTACCAGGCCGCCCCGAGCCCGAGCATCGCTCGCCCGCCGGACAGCACGTCGAGGGTGGCGATGATCTTCGCCAGCAGGCCGGGGTGGCGGTAGGTCACCCCGCTGACCATCAGCTGCAGTTCGACGGTCGAGGTGTGGGCGGCGAGGAACCCGAGCGTCGTGTACCCCTCGGGCATGGGGGACTCCGGGTCGCCGAGATACCCGATCTGGAAGTAGTGGTCCATCAGCGACAGGTTGTCGAATCCGGCCTCTTCGGCCGTTTTCGCGACCGTCGCGAGCGTGGGTCCCATCACAGCCGGACCGCCGTCGAAATCGAACGTCACCACGTGGAAGCCCAGTCGCATGTGACCGAAACTACCTTTCCCAGGCCCGCGTTCACCTTATGGAAATGAGGTCGTTTCTAAACATGTGCCACCCTTGAAGCATGAAGGCAGCACCCGAGAACACCCCCCAGAAGCGCAAGTTCCGAGAACGAGCGCGCGTGATCCTGCACGCCGACGAGACCCTCCTCCAGGTCCAGGACACCCTGGACCACCAGACCGAGGTGCTCGAGCACCTGGCCGAGATCCTCGAGCGCCTGGACCGTGTGGTCAGCCGCCTCGAGGTGATGACGATGCCGCTCGAGGCGATGTCAGCCCCGATGGTGCGCGCCCGGATGCGACGAGCAGCCAAGCGCGAGGCAGCCGAGCAGGCAGAGACCCACGACGAGCTGGCCGAGGTCTTCGAAGCCCTTACGGCCGGCTAGCGGTCAGTCCTTGCGGAGGGTCGCCATCATCCGGTCGATCTCCCAGTAGGCCCGCAGGCTCTGGATCAGACCGTCGTCGTTCAGTCGGTACGCCGCGACGAGCTCGGTGTCCGCGCGCGTGCCGTCAGCAAGTGTCGTGCTGAAGACCCCGATGTTGGCGACGTTGTTGCCGTTGGCGAACGAGTCGGAGATGGTCGCCCGGAACTCAACCAGCGGCCCGATCGCCATGTCCCAGAAGGCAGCGACGCCGTCGCGCCCGTGGTGACCCTTGCCCTCCGGGTCGAAGAACGACGGGCCGACGGGGTCCTCGAGCACCGCATCCTCGGCGAACAGCTCGAGCCACTCGTCCTTGGCCTTGCGGGACACGCAGTCCAGGGAGCGCTGCGAGACGCGGCGGGCGGGGTTGTCGCCGTTGGGGGCGTTCCACGTGATGGAGTCGTTCACCCGAAAACTGTAACCTGTTCTAGTTCAGCGCACTAGAGGTCAGTGAGGCTTCCAGGCGTCTTCGTCCTTCGTCATCGCGACCACGTGCTTCGGGAGCTTGCGGTCGGCCAGGGAACGGATCGACACCTGCTCGAACACCTCCCGCAGGCTCGAGCGGGCCGCGATCCAGACGTGCTGCAGCACCTCGGCGGACTCGTTGTACTCGACGGCCTCTGGGCGCAGCCCGTAGACGCTGACCAGCGGGCCGTCGACCGCCCTGATCACGTCGGCCACAGTCACGGTCTCGGGATCGCGCGCCATCCGCCAGCCGCCTGACTGACCACGCTGGCTCATCACGACGCCCGCGCGACGCAGATCGGCGAGGATCGCCTGCAGGAAGCCGTGCGGGATGTCCTGCAGCTTGCCGAGCTCCTCAGCGCTCACCGGCGAGCCATCTCCACGCGCGGCCAGCTCGATGAGAGCGCGCAGCGCGTAGTCGGATTTCGCGGAGACTCGCATGTCGCAAAGTCTGTCAGAGAACTAGAAAAACCGCAGAAAGGCACCGCCCCGTATTAGAGCCCTCACTTTCTGGGTATGAACCTTCTATACGCAGCAAAGGAAGAGGAGCAGATGAGCATCCAGCAGGACTTCGAGGCCAAGCTCGACGAGCTCAAGGACCTTGCGAAGGAGAAGGCCGGCGACGCCATGGAGGCCGAGTCGGAGATCGAGGAGAAGCTCAAGGACGCCCTCCACATCGAGTGACCTGAGCAAGCACATCGAGCACCCAGCGGGGCCCTCTCGGGGGCTCCGTTGTGATGTGTTCCCCACCACCCTCCCAGGCGTAGAATCCCGCTCAACTGCAAGGGTTTCCGGGATCTCCTTGTCTTTGCTACTGGCCAGTACTTATGATGAAGTTACTGGCGAGTAAGACGCTCGTCATCGCAGAGAAGCCGCACCGATCCGGTGCCCACACCGAGGTGGATTCCGTGAGCCACTACAAGTCCAACATCCGCGACATCGAGTTCAACCTCTTCGAGGTGCTCGGCCGTGACGAGGTCTATGGGACCGGTCCGTTCGCCGAGATCGACGTCGACACCGCCAAGGAGATCTTGGCCGAGACCGAGCGCATGGCGCGCGAGGACCTGGCCGCGTCGTACGTCGACAGCGACCGCAACCCGCCGGTGTTCGACCCGGCCACCAGCACCGCCCCCGTGCCGGCTTCGTTCAAGAAGTCGTACGAGGCGTTCATGAAGGCGGAGTGGTGGCGCCTCCAGCTCCCCGAGGAGCTCGGCGGCCAGAACGCCCCCTCCTCGCTGAACTGGGCCGTGGGTGAGTTCATCCTCGGCGCCAACGCACCCATCTGGATGTACGCCGCCGGCCCGAGCTTCGCGTCGGTCGTCTTCCACAACGCGCACGGTGTCGCCCGCGACGTCCGCATCGCCGAGCTGATGGTCGAGAAGCAGTGGGGCGCCACCATGGTGCTCACCGAGCCCGACGCGGGCTCCGACGTCGGCGCCGGCCGCAGCATCGCCACCCTCAACGAGGACGGCACCTGGAACATCGAGGGCGTCAAGCGCTTCATCACCTCGGGCGAGTCCGACCTCCAGGAGAACATCATTCACCTGGTGCTCGCCCGACCGAAGGGCATCGAGGGCATCGGCGGTGCGGGCACCAAGGGCCTCTCGCTCTTCATAGTGCCGAAGTACATGTTCGACCTCGAGACCGGTGAGCTGACCGGCGAGCGCAACGGTGCCTACGTCACCAACGTCGAGCACAAGATGGGCATCCGGGTGTCCAACACCTGCGAGGTCACCTTCGGTGAGAAGGAGCCGGCGGTCGGCTACCTCGTCGGCGAGGTGCACGACGGCATCGCGCAGATGTTCGACGTCATCGAGAACGCGCGCATGATGGTCGGCACGAAGGCCATCGCGACCCTGTCGACCGGCTACCTCAACGCGCTCGAGTACGCCAAGAGCCGCGTCCAGGGCGCCGACCTGACCCAGGCCGCCGACAAGACGGCACCGCGCGTCACGATCACGCACCACCCCGACGTACGCCGCTCGCTGATGACGCAGAAGTCGTACGCGGAGGCGATGCGGTCGCTGGTGCTCTTCACCGCGTCGTACCAGGACAAGGTCCAGGTCGCGAAGGCTGCCGGCGGGCACGACGAGCTCGCCGAGCGCATCAACGACCTGCTGCTCCCGATCGTGAAGGGCTACGGCTCGGAGCGCTCGTGGACCCTGCTCGGCACCGAGTCCCTTCAGACTCTGGGTGGCTCGGGCTTCCTGCAGGAGTACCCGATCGAGCAGTACGTCCGCGACGCCAAGATCGACACCCTCTACGAGGGCACCACGGCGATCCAGGGCCAGGACTTCTTCTTCCGCAAGATCGTCAAGGACCAGGCCCAGGCTCTCGGCCACCTGGCCAACGACATCAAGGCGTTCATCGCCAGCGAGGCCGGCAACGGTCGCCTGAAGGTCGAGCGCGAGCTCCTCGAGAAGGCGCTCGGCGACGGTGAGGCCATGGTGGCGACGATGATCGGCGACCTGATGTCGGCCGACCCGTCCGCCGAGGGTGGCGACCTGCGCAACATCTACAAGGTCGGTCTCAACACGAGCCGCCTGCTGATGGTGCTCGGTGACATCGTCTGCTCGTGGCTGCTGCTCCGCGGCGCCGAGGTCGCGCTCGAGCGCCTCGCGGGCGAGGTCAGCGCCAAGGACAAGGCGTTCTACGAGGGCAAGGTCGCGTCCGCGCAGTTCTTCGCGCGCAACGTGCTGCCGAAGGTCGCCGCAGAGCGCGTGCTCGCCGAGAACGTCGACCTGTCGGTCATGGACCTTCCCGAAGAGTCCTTCTGATCGAGCAACACACCACGACGGCCGCGGGGCGAATGCCCCGCGGCCGTCGTGTTTCCGTCTTATGGTCGATGGGTGCGACGGACACTCGGGGCTCTGCTGGTGGCGTGCTGTCTGCTGCCCGCCCTCCCGGCATCGGCCGGTGACGACAGGCCCCCGGTCGTCGTACGCCGGCAGACCTCGGACGGGGTGCCCGGCGAGGTGGCGCGCGCGCTGCTCCCCAAGCCGCCGGTCATCACCGACGACCGCACCCTGGTCATCGCGCCGGGGCTGACCCTGCGCCAGTGGACGCAGACCGACGAGCGCGGAGCCTTCCGCGCGCACCTGCTCACGGGCAGCCTCGACGAGCCGACTCTCCAGCTTCGCTACCTGGGGGCCCCGTACGTCCGCCAGCGGGTGCCGGTCACCCGGCTCGTCAGCGGCAACGGAGCGATCGCCGGCGTCAACGGGGACTTCTTCGACATCTACGACCTGGGCGCGCCGTTCGGGCTGGGTGTTGACCGCCGCAAGCTCCTGCACGGGCACCTGCGGCCGAACGCGGCGTTCATCCTCGACGCGACCGGCGAGCCACAACTGACCACCCTCGAGGTCGCCACGAGCATCCCGCAGTTCCCCCGGCTTGTGGTCACCAACGTGAACGGGCCGTTCGTCGACGAGGGCGGCATCGGTGTGTACACCCCCAGGTGGGGCAAGACGGCTGGGTACCGCGTCGTCGGCAAGAAGCGGAACCCGCACGTGCGGGAGGTCGTGATCCGCAGGCGCCACGTCGTGTCGAACAGCTGGCGGCTCACCGGCAACCAGGTCATCCGCGGGCGCGTGCTCATCGGCCGCGGCTTTGGAGCCGACCAGCTGAAGCGGCTCAAGGTCGGCACCGTGGTCGACATCAAGACCTCGGTCGTGGGCACTCCCCGGCTGGGCATCACCAGCAACGCGATCCTCGCCAAGGACGGTTTGCGCGTGGCCCACGACGACGTCGCCCTGCACCCGCGTACGGCGGTCGGTATCGACGTCGAGACCCGCACCATCCTGCTGCTGGTCGTGGACGGTCGCACGGACGAGAGCCGTGGCCTCACGATGCGTGAGCTGGCGGAGCTGATGCTGGCGCTCGGCGCCGAGCACGCGCTCAACCTGGACGGTGGCGGGTCGTCGACGATGGTGGCTCGTGGCCCGTTCCTAGGGAACGTGCGCGTGTGGAACACCCCCAGCGACGGGCAGCAGCGACATGTGCCGAACGGCCTCGGCTGGGTCTCGACAGCACCCTTCCCGCTCGAGCCCTGATCGATTCGGTCGATCGCGTCTCCGGTCGAGGCGGCGTCCACGCACTCGCAAGCGAGCGAGAGCGCCGCGTGCCTCTCGCCGCGCTGCCGACTACCGGGCGCGCTTCTCCGCGCCGCTCCAGCGGGCCTTGCCGCCGGTCTTGTGCGTGGCCGAGCCGTAGGGCTTGCTGGTCGGTCGGTTGCCGGTCTTCTCGGTCGGCTTCTTGGCGGCCGGCTTGTCGGCGTACTTGCCTTCGAACTTCTTGGCCGGGGCTGCAGTACGACGGTGCTCGGAACGGTCGTTGGTCCACTCGCGACGGGCCGGACGCTCGCCGTCGCGGGCCGGGCGGTCGCTCTGCGCGGGACGCTCGGTGCGGGCCGGACGCTCGGCGGTCCACTCACGACGGGCCGGACGCTCCTCGGTGCGGGCCGGACGCTCGTTGGTCCACTCACGACGAGCGGGACGCTCGCCGTCGCGGGCCGGACGCTCGTTACGATCCTTCCAGCTGCCGGTGCGCGGGGTCGAGGTGCGGGCGCCGTACGGCTTCCGCGGGCCGGAGCCACGTGAACCCTGACCGCCGCGGGTCGCCTCGACCTCGAAGACGACGCCCTCGGACTCGCCGAGTGCCTCGGCGGTCATCGGGCGGAGCACGGTGCGGATGTCGTGGTGCTTGGCCTCGACGCCGGCCTGCTTCTGCAGTCGGCGAACCTCCTCAAGGCGCTTGCGCAGGACGAGAGTGACGACCGCGCCCGCCTCGCCGGCGCGCGCCGTACGGCCCGAGCGGTGCAGGTAGGCCTTGGGGTCGGTCGGCGGGTCGAAGTGGACGACCAGGCTGACGCCATCGATGTGGATGCCACGCGCAGCGACATCCGTGGCGACGACGACTGACGCGTCGCCCTTGGAGAACTTGTGCAGGTTCCGCTCGCGGACGCGCTGCGACAGGTTGCCGTGCAGGTCGACCGCGTTGATGCCCTTCTCCTCGAACGCGTCGCGGAGCTCGGTCGCACCCTCGCGGGTCTTGACGAAGACGATCGTGCGCGGGTTGGCCTCGACGAGCGCGTTGACGGCCTCGAGCTTGTCGTTGAAGCCACCGACCACCATCACGTGGTGGTCCATCGCGACGACCGATCCGGTGGCGGCGTCGACCTTGTGGGTCTTCGGGTCACGCAGGTGCTTGCGCACCAGCTTGTCGACGTCACCGTCGAGCGTCGCGGAGAGCAGCAGCCGCTGGCCGTTGGCCGGGGTCTGGTCGAGCAGGCCGTCGACGACCGGGTAGAAGCCGAGGTCGCACAGGTGGTCGGCCTCGTCGAGAACGATGATCTGCACGTCGTCGGTCCGCAGGCTGCCGCGGTCGATCAGGTCCTCGAGGCGACCAGGCGTCGCGACGACGATGTCGACGCCCTGACGGAGCGCCTTGATCTGTCGGTCGTACGGCGTACCGCCGTAGATGGTGGCGAGCTTGAGCCTCGCGGCGAAGGCGAGAGGCTCCATCGAGCGGCGCACCTGGGTGGCCAGCTCGCGCGTCGGCACGATGATGATCGCGCGCGGGCGGTTGATCCGGCTCTTCTCGCCGGCGAGCCGCATGATCACCGGGAGGCCGAAGGCGAGGGTCTTGCCGGAGCCGGTCTGGGCGCGACCGAGGACATCGTGTCCGGCCATCGCGTCAGGAAGGACGGCGGCCTGGACGGGCGTCGGCTCGGTGATACCGGCGCGGGAAAGGGCGTCGATGACGTTGGCGGGCAGGCCGAGGTCACCGAAAGAAGACAGCGTCATGAAAAGGGTGTTCCTGTGTGAGTCGCGGGCGCGCACTGACCAGGGCCACATGGTGTGGACCGAGCTGAGCCTCAGGGCGCTCAAGCCCGATCACTGGTCTTGCACGATTCCATCCGTGCACCACACCGGGCAAGAAGAAGGCCCCAACCGGGGCCTTGGCTGCGTTTAGTCTAGCGGACTTTCGGAGTACCGCTTACCACGTTTGCGTCGGACGCATTTGGGCACTCCCCCATGAACGGAGAGAAGGAGAAGACACATGGGCATCGGACTCGGCATCATCCTCGTCCTGGCAGGACTGATTCTGGTCACCGGCGTAGTCCAGTACGACATCAACTTCGTCGAGGACACGACCCTCGGCTGGATCCTGCTGCTCGTGGGAGCGCTCGCGCTCGTGCTCTCCCTCGTGATCAACCAGCAGCGCGGTCGTTCCACGACCACAGTCGAGGAGCATCGTATCGACCACTGACCCTCATCTCCTTGGGGGAAGGAGGGCAGCACCTGCGACGGTGCTGCCCTCTCTTTTTTAAGAGCCGCCGAGCGGAAGGGTCAGCTGCGAGGCCCCGTCGCTGGTCACGCGCACCGGGATCCCCCAGTCCTGCTGATGCAGGTGGCAGGCCGCGCCCTCGCCGCCGTCCTCGTCGCACGAGGCCGCTCGCGCGGCGATGTGGAGGACGCCCTCGCCGACATGCGCGTCGATGACGAGCCGACGAGTCAGGTCTGTGCCGGTCCCGGATCCCTCCCTCAACAGCGCTTCAGGGGTGCTGGTCACCATTAGCTGGGACGGCGGTCCGAAGCGGTCGTCGACCTTCTGCCCCGGCGGCGGCTGGAACGCCACCACGAGCTCGACCTCCCCTGCAGTGACGTCCGTGGGCGGACGTTGCGTACGGTTCGCGAAGTCCATCCCAGTCACGCTCGCATCAAGCGGGATGCGGGTCAGTCGGTGCGCGGCGGACTCCACGACGACCAGGTGGTCCTCATCGACGTACAGGCCACTCGGCTCGGCCAGGTCCATCGCCATGGTGCTCACCTCGTCGGTCGCCGGCTCGTAGCGACGTACGGCGCCGTTGTAGGTGTCGGCGATCGCGATCGAGCCGTCCGGGAGTACGGCGACACCGAGCGGATGTTGCAGCAGCGCCTGCGCGGCTGGACCGTCGCGGAAGCCGAAGTCGAAGAGCCCGGTGCCGATGACGGTGTGTACGACGCCGTCCTCGACGAATCGGAGGGCGCTGGTCTCCGCGTCGGCGATCCAGAGCCTGGTGCCGTCGCTGGCCAGACCGCTGGGCTGCGCGAACCACGCGTCCATGAGCAGTCCGTCGAGCAGGCCCTCGTTGCGGGTGCCGGCGACGTGCTCGGCCACGCCCGTCGCCGGGTCGAACGTCCACAGCGTGTGATCCCCCGCCATCGCGACCCACACCTTGCCCTGGTGCCACGTGACGTCCCACGGGCTGTTCAGCCCGTCGGCGAGCAAGGTGCCATCGAGACCGCGCAGCGCGTGCCCGACCGTGTCGGCCACGACGACCAGCCCGCCGGGGGTCACGCACAGACCGTTGGGTTCCCGGAAGCCACCGAAGCGCTGGCCACCGAGCTCCACCACCTCATCGTGTCCGGCGTCGGCGATCAGGATCCGCCCGTCCGGCAACGGGATCGCCTTGGCGGGGAAGGCCAGCTCACCGGGAACCTCGGGAGGGGCGACGTACGGGGACCCCGCAGGTTGCAGAGTGCCCTTGGCTCGGTGCTGCTCGACCAGCATCTCCAGCAAAGCATCGATGGCGTGCGCATGGCCCTCTCCGGCGTACTGAGCCACGACGTAGCCCTCCGGGTCGACGAGCACCAGCGTCGGCCAGGCCCTCGCCGTGTAGGCCTGCCAGGTCAGCAGCTCCGGGTCATCCAGCACGGGGTGCTCGACGCGGTACCGCACGACGGCCGCCTTCAGCGCGTCCGGGTCCGCCTCGTGTACGAACTTCGGCGAGTGCACGCCGATGGTCACCAGCTCCTCGGCGTACTTCTCCTCCAGCGGGCGCAGCTCGTCGAGGACGTGCAGGCAGTTGATGCAGCAGAAGGTCCAGAAGTCGAGCAACAGGAAGCGGCCACGCAGGTCGGTGAGGGAGAGCGGGCCGTCGGTGTTGAGCCAGCCGCGGCCGCGGAGCTGAGGTGCGCGGACTCGGGGGCGTGTTGTCACCGCCTCAGTATCCTTCGGGCATGCCGGTGACCATCGATGAGCTCGTGATCGCCGACGAGCCGAGTGCGTGGCAGGCCGCCGGCTTCACGGTCGAGGACGGGATCTGTCGCATCGGCACCGTGCGGGTCAGGCTCGTCGGGTCGGGCCCGGTGCGGGGGATCGTGTCCTGGTCACTCCGGGAGGTGGCGCCTGACGTCAGCGTCGATGGCATCCCGACCACATCGTCCGACCGCCCACCCTCCGAGCCGGCTCAGCATCCGCTCGGCGTCACGCACATCGACCACGTCGTGCTCAGTACGCCGGACCTGGTACGGACCGAGGCCGCCTTCGATGCCATCGGAGTGAAGGCGCGGCGTCATCGCGACACCCAGCTGGCCGGCGCACCTCTGCGCCAGGTCTTCTTCCGGATGGGTGAGGTGATCATCGAGGTGATCGGGTCGCCCGACGCATCCGGCGAAGGCCCGGCGTCGTTCTGGGGGCTGACCCACGCCGTGGTCGACCTCGACGCCGCGGCGGCCCTGCTCGGCGCGCACGCGGGGCGGGTGAAGGACGCCGTACAGCCCGGTCGGCGGATCACCACCCTTCGTCATCGAGACCTGGGGATCTCCGTCCCCACTGCCCTCATCTCGTCAACCTGACGAAGGGGACACTAGGTTGAGCCCATGAGCGAAGGCCTGCTGGAGAAGCACATCGAGACGTGGCGACAGGTGGTTGCGGAGAACGTCGCCCTGCTCGGCGAGCTCGCGGAATCCGACTGGGATCTGCCGACGGACCTCCCGGGCTGGAACGTCCGCTACGTCGCGGCCCACATGGCGCACCTCGAGTCCGACCTCGCCGGAAACCCGCAGACGCAGGTCGAGGTCCCCGAGGCACCGCACATCGTCGGGCTGATGGGTCAGTACACCGAGAGTGGCGCGCTGGCCCGGGCCGGCTGGGCCACCGACCAGATCATCCAGGAGTTCGAGTCGTCAGCTGCTCAGCGCTACGACAAGCTCCAGGCGATGATGCCCCTCGACCCGACTGCCGGTGCTGACGGGTTCGCCGGGCTGATCGGCTGGACCTGGGCGACGCTGCTGTCCAACCGCCCGGTCGACCAATGGATGCACCAGCAGGACATCCGTCGTGCGACCGGTCGATCCGGCGGGCTCGACTCAGTGGGCGCGCGTCACGTGCTCGGTGTGTTCTCCAAGAGCCTGCCGTACGTCCTGGGCAAGAAGGCTCGTGCGGCAGCCGGGCAATCGGTCGTGGTCGACGTGACCGGCCCGAACGCCACCACGCTGGCTGCCGCCGTCGGCGACGGCGGTCGCGGGGCGCTCCTCCCGGAGGCCCCGGCCGATCCCACCGCGCGCATCGCCCTCGACTTCGAGGCGTTCATCATCCTGTCCGGGGGCCGGCGCGACGCATCGCAGGTGGAATACAAGCTCGACGGCGACGAGGCACTCGGCCGAGCGATCCTCGACAACATGGCGGTGACCCCATGAGCAAGCACTGGTCCCTCGCGGACGTCCCGAACCTGACCGGGAAGCGTGCCGTCGTCACCGGCGTCACCAGCGGCATCGGGGAGCACACCGTCACCGAGCTGGCCAGGGCCGGCGCGGACGTGATCCTCGTGGCACGCAACCCCAAGAAGCTCCAGACCACGGTCAAGGAGGTCATCCTGCGCGCGCCGCGTGCCAAGGTCGACGGCGTCGTCGGCGACCTCGCAGACCTGGAGTCGGTGCACTCCGCGGCCAAGGAGATCGAATCGTTCGGGCCGATCAGCATCCTGGTCAACAACGCCGGCGTAATGGGAACGCCGCACCAGCGCACCAAGGACGGCTTCGAGCTTCAGTTCGGCACCAACCACCTCGGGCACTTCGCGCTCACCGGGCTGCTGCTCGAGTCGCTCGTCGACTCCGGGGACGCCCGGGTGGTCACCCTGTCCTCGATCATGGCCAGGGCCGCCCTCAAGCCTCCGCTCGGTGACCCCCGGGTCGAGGGCCGCTACGAGCGCTGGTCCATCTACTCGCAGTCGAAGCTCGCGAACCTGATGTTCGCCTTCGAGCTCGATCGCCGTGCGACGAAGGCCGGCCTGCCGCTCACGTCGGTCGCCGCGCATCCGGGCTACGCACATACCGCGTTGCAGAAGGAGGTCGCGATCGTCGACGCCTTCAGCGGGCTCATCGGGCAGTCGGCCGCGATGGGTGCACTCCCCTCGTTGATGGCTGCCACCGCGCCCGGACTCCGCGGGTCGACGTACATCGGTCCCTCGGGAGCCTTCGGCACGCGCGGTGCGCCGAGGATCGTCAAGCCCCCGGGTCCTGCGCTGAACGAGGAGAACGCGCGCGCCCTCTGGGAGCTGTCCGAGGACGCGACCGGCGTGCGGTTCCTCTCCTGACATGCCACTCCTGCGTCCCGTGATCGTGGACGACGTCCACCAAGTCCTCGAGCTGAACCACCGCAACGTCGAGCTGCTCGCGCCCATGGACGCGGTGCGGCTCAGCGAGCTGCAGGTGCTCGCCGACCGGTGCGACGTCGTCGACGTGGACGGCGCCTTCGCCGGCTTCGTGATCACATTCGGGCCCGGCGCGACGTACGACTCGGAGAACTACCGCTGGTTCGCTGGGCGGCACGACGACTTCTACTACCTCGACCGGATCGTGCTGCACGAGGACTTCCGCCGTCAGGGTCTCGGTGCATTCGTGTACGACGAGCTGGAGCAACGCGCGCGGACCCACGGCCGGATGCTGCTCGAGGTCAACGTCGAGCCACCCAACGAGGGGTCGCTCGCGTTCCACCGCAACCGTGGTTACGAGGACCTGGCGATCCTCGGGGACGGGCCCAAGAAAAT
>DATILB010000427.1:0-13886 GCA_035477015.1 Nocardioidaceae bacterium
CGTCGCTGTCGAAACCAGGTGGGTCGGTGCACACCGAGGCGTCCCCTCGCTCGAGCACGATCCAGATCCGGGTCGGATCGTCGCCGCGGTAGTCGAACTGCACGACGGTTCGGTCGTCGGGGATCTGGTCTGCGACGAGTCGGCGCGACATCCACCAAGTGAGGGTGACGGGGTCGACGTTCCGAGGCTCTGGCTCGCTGAACATCCAGCGGACCGACCATTCGCCGAGCGCCATGATCACGCCCTCAAGATCGCGACCGGCAGGTGTCAGGCGGTACTCGTGGCCACGGCCGTGGGTGAGGTCGACCCGCTCCACCACTCCTTTGTGCTCGAGGTGGTCGAGGCGCTGCTTCAGCAGGGAGCGCGAGATACCCGGCAGTCCCCTGTCGATCTCGTTGAACCGTCTGCCGCCCAGCACGAGCTCGCGCACGATGAGCGGCGTCCATCGCTCTGCGATGACCTCACTCGCCAGCGCGACGGGACAGTACTGCGAGTAGTCCTTCACCGCGCCAGTATCGAGGCCTTTCGAGGGCAGGTCCAGAATTTGTCCCACTTAGGTCCAAAACACGTCCTATCCCCGACTGCCGTCAGCAGCGACGCTCGTGATCAAGCAGCCGACCGAAGGACACAGCCATGACCAGCACGTTCGACCCCGCAGCATTCAAGGCAACCACGCGCGCCCAGTGGGAACAGGCAGCAGAGGCTTGGTATCGCTGGGAGCCCGCGATCGAGGACTGGCTCGGCGCCGCGACCGAGCGAATGCTCGATGACGTCCGGATCGAGAACGGCTCCCGGGTGCTCGACGTCGCCGCCGGCGCCGGAGGGCAGACCTTGGCCGCCGCACGCCGAGTCGGGCCCGAAGGCAATGTGCTCGCGACCGATATCTCGCCGACGATCCTCGAGTACGCCGCCAAGGTCGCGGCCGACGCCGGCCTGGACAACGTGACGACCCTCGAAGCCGACGGCGAGGACCTGTCCGCAGTGCCCGACGAGAGCTTCGACGCCGCGATCTCCCGGGTCGGCCTGATCTACTTCCCCGACCAGCACCGGGCACTGACCGAGATCTGCCGGACCCTCCGATCCGGCGGCAGGCTGTCGTCGGTGGTGTACTCCACGCCCGACCGCAACGGCTTCTTCGCCCTCCCGGTCGGGATCATCCGGCGGATCGCCGACCTTCCGGCTCCGGCACCTGGCATGCCCGGTCCGTTCAGCCTGGGCTCGCCGGGGGTAGCCGAGGCTGCGTACGGCAAGACCGGACTCGTCGACGTGACCGTCACCAAGGTGCTGTCCCCCGTCCGGATGTCCACCGCCGCCGAGTGCGTGCGGTTCGAGCGGGACTCGTTCGGCGCCCTGCACCAGATGCTCGCCAACGTGTCGGACGACGAGCGGGCTGCCGCCTGGCGCGAGATCGAGGAGACTCTGGAGCAGTTCGAAGGGCCCGACGGGTTCGTCGGGCCCTGCGAGATGCTCGTGGTCTCAGGCACGAAACCCTGACCCCAGGCGGCATCGCCTCACTTCACCTCTGATCGCCTCATCAGCAGCACGCCGACGACGATCGGCAAGATGAGCCACAACGTGGTCGCGCTACCGAGCTGGGCCCAGCGCTCCCCGCTCATCTCACCGTCGAACAGTCGCGACTGCGCGAAGTTGAAGTCGATCCACGGCTGGAGGTCGCGGAACCACTCCTGGCCGGCGGACAGCAGGCTCAAGAGGGGCGGCAGGACGAAGCTGTAGACCAGGTAGGTGACGATCGCTCCGGCTGAGTTCCGGATGAGCAGACCCAGGGTGAAGCCGAGCATCATGCCGAGGATGTTGGCGAGCACGATGGTCAGGACCTGCGACACCGGCATGTCCCAGACGAGGTCGGTGCCGGCGATCGTCGTACCCAGCACGTTGCCTAGGGCTCCCACGCTGAACGCGATCAGCATCGAGGCGACCCCGACGATCAACGCCGCCGCAGCCTTCGTGCCGATCACGCGACCGCGGTGCGGGACCAGCGTGAAGGTGGTGAGCCCGCTGCGCTGCGTCCACTCGCTCGTGACCGACAGCGCCGCGATCATGGGCAGGATCACGGCCATGGGTACGCCGATCGCGGCCGCGAAGTTGTTGTAGGTGAGCTCCCCGTCGGGGGCGAACAGGATCACCGCTCCCGTCGCGACGACGGCCAGGACGACGACGCTGGTCATCATCCAGAAGCCGGACCGGGTGTCGAACATCTTGCGCAGCTCGACGCCGACGAGGCGGCTGGTCGGGATGCGGGCCGGTGCCTTCCGCGCGGTAGCGGTTCTCGGCAGGGCGAGGGTGGTCATGCTGCTGCTCCTTCACGTGAGGTGTCTGCGGTGAGCTCGAGGAACATCTCTTCCAGGCCGGCGCCTTCGGCTGCCCGAAGCTCGGTCAGGGCGATGCCCGCCTTGAGGGCGATCTGGCCGACGAGCTCGGCGGAGGCCTCGGTGCGCACCGTGCCGTCTCCGCCCGGCCTTGCACCGACGCCGGCGTGCACAAGAGCTCTTGCGAGGGTCGAGGGATCAGCGGCCCGAGCCAGGGTGCCGGCGGCGGCGAGCAGCTCAGTCTTGGTCCCGTTGGCGACGATGCGCCCGTTCCCGATGACTACCAGGTCGTCGGCGATGACCTCGATCTCATGCAGCAGGTGCGAGGAGAGCAGCACCGTGCCGCCCTCGTCGGCAAAGCCCCTGAGCAGGTCGCGCATCCACCTGATACCGGCCGGGTCGAGACCGTTCGCCGGCTCGTCGAGGATCAGTGTCTGCGGGCTGCCCAGCAGGGCAGTTCCGATGCCAAGTCGCTGACGCATGCCGAGCGAGTAGTTGCGCACGCGGCGGTCGGCCTCCTCGTCGGTCAGGCTGACCAGCTCGAGCATCTCCTTCACGCGACTGGCCGGAAGCCCCATGGTCCGCTGCGCGAGAGTCAGGATCTCGCGACCCGTGCGTCCCGCGTGCTGCGCGGAGGCGTCGAGGAGAACCCCGACCTCCATCCCCGGGTTCGGCAGGTCAGCGAACCGACGTCCGGCGATCGTCGCGGACCCATGCGTGGCGGGGGTCAGCCCCACGATGATGCGCATGGTCGTGGACTTGCCGGCCCCGTTGGGTCCGAGGAAGCCGGTGACGCGGCCCGACCGGGCGGCGAAGCTGATGTCGTCGACGGCGGTGAAGCCGGCGTACTTCTTCGTCAAAGACTGGACTGTGATCATGCGTCACACGATCGCCGAGCCAGGGGTGCCCGCACATCAGGGATGTTGCTGAACACGACCCGAGGCGGACCCTGACGCGGCCTCAGGGTCGCTTCGGTCATTGAACGTCAGTCGCCGCGGATCCTCGCGCTGGCCGACGTGAAGCCGACACCGAAGGACATGGCGTCCTCGTCGCCGTCCTTATTCAGGTCCAGGTCGGGGGCGAACAACCCCATGATGAACTGGCTCGCCCGCAGCTCGGGGGCAGTGATTGCACCGTCGTTGTTGTCGTCGAACAGGTTCAGGACGCTCTGGCCACCGCTATTCGGGTCGCACGTGCCAGGTGGGTCGATGCAGTCGTCATCCACCATCGACTGGAACAGGCGGGCAAACGCCGGAATCAGCCGGAAATTGATGTGCGCCATCGTGATTGCGCCGTTGATGCGGCCGTCGACACACTTGGCTCTCCTGCAGGTCGCCGTGACCAGCCCCTTCTTCACGGTCAGCGTGACGGGCTGTTGGCCCGGAGCCAGGGCGGGGAGGACGAACGGAATGGCGCCCGGTCCCGCCTTGACCTTGTAGTTCTTGATCCGCGCCTTGAGCTTGACCGACGGCTTCGTGGTGTCGACGGCAAAGAGGCCGCCGCCGTTGAGATCGGGGTTGGCTTTCGGCTTGCCACGGAGCACCTTCAGGGTCGCGCCCCGTGCATTGGCGAGCGAGGTGGTGCGGAGTGAGTGCAGGATGACCACGCCGCCGCTCTTGAGGGTCGCAGCCACGTTGGAGGTGAGGTCGAGTCCCTGACCAGCGAGCGCCGTCAGGACCATGCCCAGCTGGTTGTCGGGATTGCCGTCGCCGGTCAGGTCACGACCCAGGGCACGAGCATCGTCAGCGTTCGTCGGGAAGTTCAGCGAGTTCACGACGTACCCGTGCTTTACGGGCGTCGGTGCCGCGGACTGGGCGGACGGCGCGGTGCCGGCGATGGAGAGAACCAAGCCGAGGCTCACGAGCCAGGAAGCGGAGCGCTGCACAGTCGATCCTTTCGTTGGATAGGCGTCAGATTACGCTCCAGGGCCCTACCCGGAATGGTGATCGCCGCGAGCCCCGCGAGAAAGGCTGTGACGGCCAAGGCGACGAAACCCACCGTGTAGCCGTGCTCCGTCGGATAGCCGCTCGGGAGCAGCTGCGCGGTGACGATCGTGGCCACGCCGGCCGACCCTACGGACCCGCCGATGGTGCGCAGGTTCGCGTTCATTCCTGTCGCGACGCCGGTCCGTTCCGTCGGCACGGCGTCAACGACCGCGTTGGCAAGAGCGGCGAAGCACAACCCACTCCCTAGCCCTGTCACGCCACCGGAGGCGAGGATCTGCCACTCGTGCTGATGGGCCAGTGCAGCCGCGAGAAGTCCCGCTCCGGTGAGCCAGCATCCAGCGATGATCACGCTGCGGCTCCCGACACGGGAGCTCAAGCTCGCCGACACCACTCCCCCTAAGAAGGAGAATGCCGCCATCGGGAGCATCAGGTGGCCAGCCTCGGCGACCGAGGCGCCGAATCCGTAGCCGCTTTCCGATGGCGTCTGGGTGAACTGGGGCAGGAAGCCGAACGACCCGTACATCGCCATCCCGATGAGCAAGGCGACGACGTTAGGCGCAGCGACCCCCCGCGTCGCCATCAGGCGGAGGTCGACCAACGGCGCGTCGATGACCGACTCGATGCGCACCCAGAGCAGGAAAACCCCAAGTGCGGTCAGCAGTCCACCCACGGTTGCCGTCGAGGTCCATCCCCAGGACGGCGCTCGCGAGATGCAGACCAGCAGCGCGATCAGCCACCCGGCAAGCGCAACCACCGGGACCAGGCGCAGCGGCTGCCGCACGCGCCGCGCCGACTCCGGGATCAGCAGGGCAGCCCCCACCGCCGCCGCTGCCGCCGCGAGCGTCGGAAGCAGGAAGAGGAAGCGGTAGCCCAAGAGATCCAGGATCGGACCAGTCACGACGATCCCGGCGCCGAACCCGACCGACATCAGCGAGGAGAGCAGGGCGATGGCCGAGGCCAGGCGGGCAGGTGCGAGCTCGTCGCGGATGATCCCGAAGGCGAGCGGCAGCACTCCCCCTGCGAAGCCCTGGATCACGCGTGCGACGACCAGGACCCAGATGTTCGGCGCCAGCGCCGCGACCAACGCTCCGAGCGCGAGTAGCGCCAGACTGGCCACCAACATCCGCTTGCGCCCATGCGAGTCCCCGAGCCGACCGGCGATCGGTGTCGCGACCGACGCCGAGATCAGGAAGGCGCTGAGCACCCACGAGACAGTGACCTGATCGGTGCCGAGCTCTGCCTGGATTCGAGGCAGAGCCGGCACCGTCATCGACTGGAGCAGGGTGTAGGAGCACACCCCGACGACGAGGATCGCGAACGTCGTACGGCCGCTCGTCGTCACGTACGCCAACGCGAGAAGCGGCGTTCCAGGCTGACCAGGCCGTAGTTGACGGCCAGGCCGAGCGCCGACGTGGTCAGGATCGCGGCGTACATCTTGGGGATCAGGAAGTTGAGGTTGGCGTAGTTGATCAGGAAGCCTAGGCCCGCTTCGGCACCGACCATCTCGGCCGCGATGAGCACCAGGATGGACGCCGCTCCCGAGATGCGTATGCCGGTGAAGATCGTTGGCACTGCCGCCGGGAACACCACCTTGCGAAACGTCGTCGCCGGAGAGAGCCCGAGCACCCGAGCCGATCGGAGCAGCTGCGGGTCGACCGTCGCCACCCCCGCGATCGTGCTCAGCAGGATCGGGAAGAAGCACGCGTAGAGGATGATCGCGATCTTCGACGTCTCGCCGATGCCGAGCAGCAGCGTGAACACCGGCAGCAGCGCAAGGGCCGCGGTGTTGCGGAAGACCTCGAGCACCGGGGTCAGGAACTCGCGCACCGGTCGGTACCACGCGATCGCCGCGCCCAGCGGGATGGCGACGATCGTCGCACCTGCGAACCCGGCCCCGGCTCGCACCAGGCTGGCCTGCGCGTGTCGCCAGAGCTCCCCGTCGGCCACCATCTCCCCCAACGCCTGCAGCACGATGTGCAGCGGCGGGATGAAGTAGGAGTCGACGATGCCCAGCCTGGGCGCGAGCTCCCAGATCCCGCCGAGCACCACGATGCCGAGGAATCCCCGGTACCAGCCCTGGGCGGCCCGGCGCCGAGGCCGGGCCGACCTGACTCCGGCCGCCGCCTCCTGCCTCTGGTTCGGACGGGCCTCGGTCCTCTCCTCAAGGACACTGCTAGGCAACCTCACGCACCTCCTCGAGGTGCCGCGGCGTGCTCTGCTGGCGCAACAGGCTCCAGATCCGGTGCCGGAACGTCGCGAACTCGGCGGTCGCCCGCAGGTCCTTGTCGCCCGCCTGCGCTCGGTCGAGGTCGACCCTGATCGTCTCGACGATCCGGCCCGGCCGCGTCGACATCACCGCGACGCGCTGGCCCAGGAAGACGGCCTCGTCGATGTCATGCGTGATGAACACGATCGTGGTTCCGGTACGGCGCCAGATGTCGAGCAGCTCCTCCTGCAGACGCTCGCGGGTCTGCGCGTCGAGCGCACCGAAGGGCTCGTCCATCAGCAGCACCTCCGGCCCGTAGCAGAGACTCCGAGCGATGGCGACGCGCTGCTTCATCCCGCCGGAGAGCTCGTGCGGAAGGCGATTGGCGAACTCAGTCAGTCCGACCAGCTCAAGGTACTCACGGGCGCGGTCGGCACGCTCAGCCTTGCTGAACCCGCCATGCGCCTCGAGCGCGAACTCGACGTTGCCCTGAGCCGTCCGCCACGGCAGCAGCGTGTACTGCTGGAAGACGACGCTGCGGTCGAGGCCCGGCCCCTCGATCTGCTTCCCGTCGACCTCGACCCGACCGCCCTTCGGACGGCTCAGGCCTGCAACGAGGTCGAGGATCGTGGACTTCCCGCAGCCGCTCGGGCCGACGACGGTGACGAACTCGCCAGGCTCGACCACCAGGTCCAGCCCGTCCAGCGCGACGAACTCGCGCAGGCGGCGGTCGTCGTTCCCCTTCACCAGGAAGGTCTGGCGTACGCCGGTCAACGTGATGCGTGCGCTCATGAAGAGGCCTCCTCGTTGAACTCGTTGGTGTACACGTCGGACGGCTCGATGCTCGACGAGTCGACATCGCCGCGGCTCTTCAGCCAGTCGAGCCAGAGCGAGATGTCCTCGTCACGGATGGACGCGTCGGGAGTGGGTACGCCGGTGCTGCCCGCCCAGTTGGCGCTCACGGCCTCGACGTAGTCGCCGTACCCGTTCGTCTCCAGCCACTCGGAGTAGACCGCGAGCGTCTCTTCGCGCTCGTGGGACTCGATGTACTGGACCGCCTTGGCGATGCCCGTGGCGATCTCCTTCGCAGCATCCGGGTACTCCTCGAGGAAGCGCTCGGTGAGCACCGCGCCACCACCGTTGTAGTCACCGATCACATCGGTGTCCTTGAAGACCTCCTTGAGACCGCCCTGCTTCTGGGCGATGGCGAGGAAACCGCTGCTCAGGTACGCCGCGTCGATCTGGCCTTGGCGCAACGCAGCCTCGGTGTTGAGCGGCGGGAGCACGACCAGCGTGATCTGGTCGGTCTCCTCGGGCGTGAGGCCCTCCTCCTCGAACCACGTGTCGAGCACCGCCTCGGCGTTGGCACCCAGGGTGTTGACCGCGATCTTCTTGCCGACGAGGTCCTGGGCGCTCTTGACCGTCGAGTCCTCGGGTACGACGAGCGAGGAGCTGATACCGCCGCTGGAGCCGTACGTCGACACGACCGCCTTGATCGGGGCACCGGTGGCGACGAGTTGCGCGGTCGCGCCGAAGAACGGGCTGATCGCGATGTCGACCTGGTTGCTCACCAGGGCCTGCAGCATCTGCGGACCGCCGGTGGCGTCGCCCTCCTTCACCAGCTCGATGTTCGGCAGGTAGCCGAGCGCGTCGGCCAGCTGCAGCGTGTCGACCCAGCCGGCGATCGACTGGTAGCGGAACTCCACCTTGCCTTCGTCGTTGGTGGTGGCCCCGGCCTGCGATCCGCAGGCGGCCAGGAGGCTCAGCAGGGCGACGAGGACGACATGGAGTGGCGTGATCCGCCGCTTCGTGTGGGTGCGCATGATTCGGTTCTTTCCTTCTCGTGGGTGGGGTGGGTCAGGCGTGGATCGCGGTGGCCGCGGGTACGACGTACTGGCTCTCGGGACGGGGCAGGCCGTAGTGGTCGCGGAGCGTCGTACCGGCGTACTCGGTGCGGAACAGGCCGCGCTCCTGGAGGATCGGCACGACCTTGCTGGTGAAGGCGTCGAGGAGCTGCGGGTAGAGCGGCGGCATCACGTTGAAGCCGTCAGCAGCACCGCCCTCGAACCACTCCTGGATCGTGTCTGCGACATGCAACGCCGTGCCGTGGACGACGTTGTGGCCACGACCTCCGGCGAGGCGGTGGAGCAGGCCCCGCAACGTAGGCCGGTCGCGCTCGACGATGTTGGCGACGACCTGCTTGCGGCTGCGGCTGTTGTCGAGCACGTTGCCGGCACCGCGGAAGATCTCCGGCGGTACGCGCTCGTCGAGCTCGAGGTGGCCCAGCGAGACGCCGGCCATCTTCTCCAGCTGCTCGAGGCCGTACGCCGGCACGGTGAGCTCGTTGAAGTACTGGTAGAGCTCGGCGGCCTCCTGCGCGGTGTCGGCGATGAACGGGCTGATGCCGGGGAGGATCTTCACGTGGTCGGGGTTGCGCCCGAACCCACGCGCCTTGGTCTTGATGTCGTCGTAGAACGCGCGCGCGTCCTCGATCGTCTGGTGGGCAGTGAAGATCGCCTCGGCGTTGCGTGCGGCGAAGGCACGCCCCTCGTTCGAGGAGCCGGCCTGGACGTAGACCGGACGGCCCTGTGCTGATCGCGGGGCGTTGAACGGACCCTTGACCTTGAGGTACCGGCCCACGTGGTTGATCTCGTGGACCTTCGTTGTGTCGACGTAGTTCCCCGAGGCGCGGTCGGCGAGCACCGCGTCGTCCTCCCAGCTGTCCCACAGCTTGGTGACCGTGTCGATGAAGTCCTGGGCCCGGGCGTAGCGCTCCTCGTTGCTCGGCACGCCGTCCAACCCGAAGTTGTACGCCGCGTCCTCGCTGAAGGTCGTGACGATGTTCCATCCGGCGCGCCCCTGCGAGACGCGGTCGAGGCTGCCGAACAACCGGGCGAGGTTGTACGGCTCGTAGAACGTGGTCGACGCCGTAGCGATCAGCCCGATCCGCTCGGTGACGGTGGCAAGGGCGGTAAGCAGGGTGATCGGCTCGAACTGGTTGCTCGGGCGGTGGCCGGTGCCCCACCAGGCCGGTCCGTCGGCAAGGAATACGGCGTCGAGCTTGGCGGCCTCGGCCTTGCGGGCGATCTCCTGCCACCACGTGATGTCGCCGATCCGCTCGACACCGCTGTCGGGGTGGCGCCACGAGGCTTCGTGATGGCCGGTGTCGTGGAGGAAGGCGTTGAGGCTGAGCTGGCGACTCATGGGAGGTCCTTTCGGGAGGTATCGCGGTGCGTCGTTCTGGACTTTGTTGAGTAACTTACTAGACTTTGGATCGATGGCAAGCCGATCTCGCTTGTAGACACGCACCCAAACTCCAACCAGAGGAATCTCGATGAGCGACCGCACCCGTACCGCCGTGGTGGTAGGCAATCCGAAGCCCAACAGCCGCACGCTTGCGGCAGCCAGGACCCTGGCGATCTCCCTCTCGGGTCACGAACCCGACCTCGTCGTCGACCTCGCCACCCTCGGCCCCGCACTCCTCGACTGGTCCGATGCAGCCGTCGGAGAGCTGGTCACGCGGGTCGGCTCGGCCGACCTCGTCGTGGTCGCGTCGCCGACGTACAAGGGCACCTACACGGGACTACTCAAGCTGTTCCTCGACCGCTTCGCTGGTGGCACCGGTCTCCCGGGCGTCGCCGTTCCGCTGATGCTGGGCGCAGGCTCGGCGCACAGCCTGGCTGCGGAGCTGACGCTGCGCCCGGTGCTCACTGAGCTAGGTGCAACCGTGCCCGGCCGCGGCCTGTACGTCGTCGACAGTAGGTACGACGACCCGGATGCGTACGCCGACTGGCTCGCAGTCACGCGGCCACAGGTCCAGCGTCTGATCGCTGCGGCGGTCGCCGCGTGACCACCACACCCGGCCGTTCGACGACGCTCTTCACCAACCAGGACCTCGACCCCGGCCGGCTGCGCGATGCCTTCGGGGTCTTCCCGAGCGGCGTCGTCGCGGTGGCAGCCAAGGTCGACGGCATGCTCACAGGCCTCGCGGCAAGCTCGTTCACCAGCGTCAGCCTCGATCCCCCACTCGTGTCCTTCTCGATCGCCAAGACGTCGAAGACCTGGCCGGACCTGCGTCGGGCAGGACACCTGGGCATCACGATCCTGGCTGAGCATCACGGCAGCATCTGCCGGCAGCTGGCCGGGCCGGTCGACGAGCGCTTCGACGGCGTGGCGATCAGTGCGAGCAGCGACGGCGCGGTGACCCTCGACGAGGGACTCGCGAGGTTCGACTGCACTGTGTATCGCGAGGTCGAGGCGGGCGACCACCTCGTGATCCTGCTTGAGCTGCACGCTGTGGAGCACTCCGTCGGCCAGCCCCTCGTCTTCCACCGCAGCGCCTTCGGGCGCCTCGCGGTCTGAGGAGCCACGATGACCATCGAGCACAGGCCAACCGTCCTCGTCGTCGGCGCTGGTGCCGCGGGAACCCTCGCGGCTCTGCATCTCGTCCGCACCGCCGCACGACGCTCAACGCGCGTCGAGATCCTCCTCGTCGACCCCGCAGACCGGTGGGGAGCCGGTACGGCGTTCGGCACCTCCGACGAGGCGCATCTGCTCAACGTCCCGGCGGCGGGGATGAGCGCCCTGCCGGAAGATCCCGGCCACTTCGTCGCCTGGCGGCGGCGCACCGCTCCCGGTGCGCATCCGTATGAGTTCGCCCCACGACGGAGCTACGCCCGATACCTCGACGAGACACTGCGTGGTGCACTGCTCGACACCGGCGGCGAGGTCACGCTGACGCATCTGCAGCGCTCCGCGGTCCGTGTCGATCCCGAGGGTGGCGGTGTACGGGTCGGACTCGACGACTGTTCGGTGGTCAGGGCAGACGCTGTCCTCGTGGCTACCGGGCTGCCGGCGCCCGCAGCGGACTGGGCGCCGGGCGAGCTCCGGGAGAGCGCATTCTTCGTGCCCGATCCGTGGGCTCCAGGCGCTCTCGAGGTCGTACGCCGCGACCGCGTCGGCCCGCCCGACGTCCTGCTGGTCGGAACCGGTCTCACGATGGTGGACGTCGCCCTGAGCCTGGGCCGCAATGCACGACCGGGGCGCACAGTGCGCGCGATCAGCCGAGCGGGCCGACTGCCGCACCGGCACGCAGACACGATGCTGCTTCCGGTCATCCCGGAGACCACGAACTGGGGCAGTGACCTCCGCACCATCAAGCAACAATGCGCGAGGCACCTCACCCAGGTGCGGACCGCCACGGGCGACTGGCGGCCTGCCGTGGACGGCTTGCGGTTCCAGCTCAGCGCGTTGTGGGACCGGCTCCAGGAGACCGACCGTCACGAGTTCCTCGCGCGCGATGCGAGCGCCTGGAACAGACTGCGACACCGGGTACCCCCGTCCAGTGCCGACCACCTCGCCTTGCTCGTCGAGTCGGGCGCCGTGACCATCACCCCCGGCCAGGTCCAGCGAGTCGAGCCGCTGCCTCGAGGGGGCCTCCGCGTGATGTCGACGGACGGGGCAGTGAGCGACGTCGGATGGGTGGTCAACTGCACCGGACCGACTCCGGACGTACTGCAGGCGGCCAACCGGTTGTTGGACGACCTCGCCCGTTCGCGGGGAGGCGGGCTCAGGCTCGCGGTACCCAGCACGGCGAACATGGGGTTCCACACCGTCGACGGGCGCCTCGTCGCTTCCTCGGGCGACACCTCGGCACCGATCTGGGTGCTGGGCGCGCTGCGTCGCGGCGAACTCTGGGAGTCCACCGCGGTACCCGAGATCCGCACCCAAGCTCTCGCACTGGCCGGGACGGTGCTCGACGAGATCGCGCCACTTCCACGACGGCTGGCGGATGGGCGACTCGTCAGCGGACGCCATCCCGTCGCACGCCCTCGCGACCCTCTCGGCCTACCCCTGTCCTCCACCGCCGAAGCAGCCAAGGCCTACAACGCCGGGCTCGAGCGAGTGATGCGACTCCAGGCCGGCGCCGAGGACCGGTTCATCGAAGCGACCCGGCTCGATCCCGGCTTCGCGCTCGCCCATGCTGCGCTCGCCATGCTGGGGCACGAGGCCGGAGCCAACACCGACGTCGAAGCCAGCCTTCGGGCCGCCCAGGAGTCGGCGCAGGCACGCGGCGACGACCGCGAGCGGAGCCTCGTGGACGTCGTAGCCGCCCGAGTCGGCAACCCTCAGCACGAGGGGGGCACCACGCTCCTCGCGCACGTCGCCGCCTACCCACGAGACGTCCTGGCCGTCTCCGCGGCCGTCCCGACCATTGCCTTCTCCGGCGTCACCGACGTACGGCGTGAGGCGTGGGACCTGGTCGAGGGTCTGGCTCCGGCGTACGGCGACCACTGGTGGTTCCTCTCGCTACTGTCGTTCACGCGTGCGGACCAGTCGCGCTTCGAGGAAGCAGGGTTGCTGGCCGAGGGTGCGCTCGCCTGCGAGCCCTCCTCGGGTCACGCGGCGCACGCACTGGCCCATGTCCTCTACGAGACCGGGCAGCACGAGACCGGGCGTGCCTGGCTCGACCAATGGATCGCTGAGAACGGCCGGTCTGCGAACCATCGCGCACACTTCTCGTGGCACGCCGCGCTCCACGAGCTGGCCCTCGGCGACACGGAGGCTGTGCGCCGGCGCTACTACGCCGAGCTTGCGCCACCGACCGTGAGTGGGGTCCGCTCGCTCATCGACTCCGCGTCGCTGCTGTGGCGCTGGCAGGTCACAACGGGATCCTGCTGGGGGCTCGACGGCGGACCGGTGCCACCTGTCCGGGCGATCCTGGACGCTGTCGATCCGGCACTTGTGAACGAACCAGAGACGCCGTTCGCAGCCCTCCATGCCGCGGTCGCTCTCGCCGCCGCCGGCGACGTACCCCTCTTGCGTCGGCTCGCTACGCAGTGCCGTCGTGCGACCGACCCCGCAATGTCGATCGTCGTGGCGACCATCTGTGACGCCCTGCGGGCTGTGTGCGAGCAGCAGCACGCCACTGCGGCAGGGCTGCTGAGTGAGGTCATGCCACGGCTGCCCGACGTAGGCGGGTCAGCAGCGCAGCGCGAGGTCATCGAGGAGACCCTGCTCTACTGCCTCGTGCACGCGGGCCAGCCAGAGCCGGCTCGGGCTCTCCTGAACACCCGGCTCGACCGACGGACGTCACCCCTCGACGATCTGCGCAGGATGGCCGTCTGACGATGACGGAACATGGGCGACCCTCGGCCCGTTGACCCCACATGACTGCTCGCGTGCTGCAAATGAGGCTCGTCGTCGAAGCGACCGACTACGACGAAGCCGTTGAGTTCTACCGAGACGTCCTCGGGGCTCCCGAGGAGCTGTTCTTGGACAGCGGCAACGGCGCCCGGGTCACCATCCTCGACGTCGGTCGGGCGACGTTGGAGCTGAGCACGCCCGAGCAGGTGGACCTGATCGACAACGTTGAGGTCGGGCGCAGGGTGAGTCCTCGGCTCCGGG
>DATILB010000428.1:0-5496 GCA_035477015.1 Nocardioidaceae bacterium
TGGAGCACATCGAGGCGTGCCGCCCGCCGTCCGGGCCACACCGCCGCCAGGACACCCACCAAGCCTGAAGCCACAACGAACGAAGCGAGGCTCCCCCAGGGGATGGTCAGCTCGGTGATCCCCTGGTCGGCGAGTGCCTTCACCAGGGAGATTCCGAAGGCCAGACCCATCATGACGCCGAGCAGGCCACCGAGTACGGCGATGACGATCGCCTCGAGCCGGATCATGGTTCTTAGCTGACCCCGGCTGACCCCCACCGCCCTGAGGAGGCCTACCTCACGCGTGCGCTCGATGACCGAGAGGCCCAGCGTGTTGATGACCCCGAGCACCGCGATGACCACTGAAAGCCCGAGCAGGCTGTAGATCAGCGCGAGGAACTGGTTGACCTGGCCGCGCTGCTCGTCGGCGAACTCCCCCGGGTCCTTGGTGGTCAACGTGGGGACCTTCTCCGTGATCGCGATGACAGCCTCCGTCATCTTCTGCAGGTCGGCGTTGGGTGCCTTCACGACGTACAGAAGGGTGTCGCGCTGCTCGAGGCCACCGGCTTGGAGGGTGGCCGGGGTGACCAGGTAGCTCGCCTGGGCCAGGGCCGGGTCGTTCTTGAAGATCGCGACGACCCTGAGCTTCTGGACGCCTCCCTGGAACTCGGCGGACACACGGTCGCCGACCTCGAAGTCGTGTCCCTTCGCAGTGTTGTCCGCGACGGCGACGGTGCCCTTCTTCAGCTGGGCGAGGTCGCCCTCGAGCACCTCCATGTCGACCGCGAGCTGGATCGTCCTCGGGTCCACTCCCGCGAGCACGGTGCTGTCACCGTCGGCCTTCGCGAAAACCTGCTGGACCTGGGCTACGACATGGACGCCGCGGACCTCCCGGATCTGATCCGCCAGGGCCGGCGAGAACGGTTGAGCCACGATGTTCGACACGACCAACTCGGCCCGAAGCGACTCCTCGAGCGCCTCGTCCGTGCTCGCCGCCGCGGACTGGGCGAAGATCGACACCATCGCCACGAGGGCGATCCCGATCATCAGTGCGCTGGACGTCGCCGCCGTACGGCGTGGGTTGCGGGTGGAGTTCTGCGTCGCGAGCTGACCGATGCTGCCGAAGAGCCGCCTGTAGGCGACGCCGAAGGTGGCGATCACGGGACGCGACAGCAGCGGGCTCATGAGCGAGACGCCGATGAGGACCAGGAACAGACCGAGGCCGACCAGCGAGAGCCCGCGAGCGCTGCTGCTGGCGAAGCCGACCCCGATGCTGGCCGCGCCGCCGACTACCATCAGCGCACCGATGAGCAGCCGGGTCCGGATCGTCGCCTCGGGGAGCGCGACGTCGTCCCTCAACGCGGAGACGGGTGCTGCCTTCGAGCCGCGCAGAGCTGGGAGCAGCGCGGCGATCACCGTGACCAGCATCCCGAGCACGTAGCACCACATGACGGTCGTGCCGCGCACCGGGAAGGCCGCCTCGCTGAGGTCGAGACCGAAGCTGGCGAGCCCCGCTCTGATGACCTGGGCCAGGCCCATCCCGACGAACAGTCCGAGGGTCGACCCTAGGAACCCCACCACCAGCGCCTCGAGAAGGACAGCACCGACCACCTGCGGCCGCGAGGCGCCGAGTGCCCGCAGTAGGGCAAGCTCACGGCTGCGCTGGGCGACGAGGATCGAGAAGGTGTTGATGATCAGGAACGCGCCGACGACCAGCGAGATGCCGGCGAAGACGAGCATGAAGATGCGGATGTACTTCAGGAACGCGTTGTCGATGCCTTCCTTGTTCTCCTCCACCACGACGTCGCCCGTGCGGACCTCAAGCTTCTTCGGAACGACCTTGGAGACGGCATCAGCGAGGTCTCGCTGGCTGACGCCGTCCTTGCCGTCGACCGAGATCCCGATGTAGACGTCACGGCCGCCGAAGAACTGTTCTTGCATGAACTGACGCTCGAAGACGGTGATCGTCGCACCGACCAGGCCACCGTTGCCGAACTCGAGCAGACCGGTGAGCTCGGCCTTCATCAGAGGTTCGCGACCCGGCGTCACCAGGGTCACCTGGTCGCCGACCTCATAGCCGGCCTTCTCCGCAGATCCGGTGTCGATCGCGACCTGAGCACCCTCGCTCGGCCACTCTCCCTCCTGGAGCGAGATGATCTCGTCGCCCTTCAGGTTGTGGGAACCCGAGTAGTTGAAGGCCAGGCCCGGCGGGCCGTTGCCGCCGACGGTCTTGCCGTCCTTGCCGACGACGAACACGCTGAGCAGCTGCATGTACGGGTGGACGGAACCCACCTCGGGCAGCGCGGCGATGTCGTCGGCCACGGAGGCCTTGATGGTCCGGTTGTCGTCGAGAGCGTTGAAGTCGATCGCGCCTGGGTGAGCCACCTCGACGTCCGAGACCGACCCCTCGACGATGTCATCGAAGGCACCGCCCATCGCGTCGGTGAAGATGAGAGACCCGCTGACGAAGGCGACGCCGAGCACGATCGCGAACGCCGACATGACCAGCCGGAGCTTGCGCGCGACAAGGTTGCGCAGGGTGACCCGCAGCATCGGCTCAGGCCTCTGCCGCGGCCGGGGCGTAGCGAGCGGTGAGCTCCTGCATCTTGCCCAGCACCGACTCCCGGGTGGGAGAACGCATCTCGTCGACGACCTTCCCGTCCGCGAGGAACACCACGCGGTCAGTCACCGCGGCCGCGACCGGGTCGTGGGTCACCATCACGATGGTCTGCTGGAAGTCGTCGACGCTGCGTCGCAGCAGGCTCAGCACCTCGGCGCCGGACTTGGAGTCCAGGTTGCCGGTCGGCTCGTCGGCGAAGACGACCGACGGTCGGCTGGCCAGGGCGCGGGCCACGGCGACTCGCTGCTGCTGACCACCGGAGAGCTCCTTGGGCCGGTGCTTGAGTCGGTCACGCAGGCCGACGGTGTCGATGACCGTGTCGTACCAGGCCTGGTCCGGCCGGCGGCCGGCAATGGAGAGCGGGAGGAGGATGTTCTCCTCCGCGGTCAGCGTCGGCACCAGGTTGAAGCTCTGGAAGACGAAGCCGATCGCGTCGCGCCGCAACCGGGTCAGCGCCTTGTCGTTCAGGGTGCTGAGCTCGACGTCCCCGAGGTACACCTGCCCTCGCGTCGCGGTGTCGAGCGCCGCGCAGCAGTGCATCAGCGTGGACTTGCCCGAGCCCGACGGGCCCATCACAGCGGTGAACTCACCGGCGTACAGCTCGAGGGTCACGCCATCGAGCGCGTGGACCTCCGCGCCGCCCGTGCCGTAGACCTTCTCGAGGTCCACGACCCGGGCGGCTGGGAGGCTGGTGGGGTTCGCGGTCATGGCACCAACTTAGTGGGCGCCCGAAAGCGAATTAGCCGGGAAACGCCTCGGCATAGAGGGCCGCAAGGGTGGGCTCATAGACACCGGTGAGCCCACAACTGCTGACCTGGCCGTCACCCGCGGCGATGAGATACTTCTCGCCCTCCACGAACTCGATCGCACCGACGAGCGCCACGAGGTCGGGGTCGGCCGGGGTGAGCGCGACGAGGTCCGTGTCACCGCCCTTGAACCAGTTGTCGACCGTGATCACGACGCGTCCGTCAGTCACCTCGGTGGCGGTGCCCTCGAGTGCCTGGTCCGCGGCGCGGATCGAGTCGGCGGTGACCGCCATGCACATCTGCGTGATGTCGTCACCGGCGACTGTGAGCTCGGTGGTCGTCAACGCGCGGGGTGCCGGTTCGTCGTCTCCCCCGAGGAGGGCGAACGCGGCAGATCCTGCGGCAACGGCGAACACGGCGGCTGCCGCGGCCAGTGGTACCCAGCGCTTGCGGCCGGGGCTCTCGGGGTTCGTGCTCATGGTTTCCTCCACCAGGTCGTCGAGCCACGAGTCGGCCGGGGTGTCGCGTCGAGCCGGGTCCGCGTTGCGGAGCCGGTCACGGAGCCATTGCTCGGCTTCGCCAAGGTGCTCGTCGTCGTTCATGTCGGCCTCCTCTCTTCACCCTGTTCCTGTCCGGCGGCGGCTTCGTCCTTTCGCGGACCGGCGATCAGATCCGCGAGCTTCCGTCTGGCGCGGTGCAGCCGGATGCTCACGGCGTTGGCGGTGACCCCGAGGACGACCGCGATCTCCTGCGGCTGCAGCTGCTCCCAGGCCCAGAGCCGGACCAGCTCTCGCTCCTGCTCGCTGAGCTGCTCCAACGCGTCGTGCAGCGCGGTGTCGTCCGGCGCCTCGTCGGTGCGGACCGTCGCCAGGCGGTCGGCCAGTCGCTTCTGGCGACGCGCAGAACGCTGGGCGTTGGCCAGACAGCCGCGGGCGACGCCGTAGCACCAGGGCAACGGCTCGTCAGCGGGTACGTCGTCCAGCCGGCGCCAGAGCACGAGCATCGTGTCGGACAGGACGTCGTCCACGAGGCTGGCGTCCGCACGGCGTACGACGAAACGACGAAGGGGCGGGCCGACTGAGTGCGCGAGCTCGGTAAAGCGCACCTGCCGGTCGGTTGAAACCACGGTCTCCACGATCTCCTATGTCCAGCAAGGGCATAGCTCTTTCCGGTGATCGAGCCCCGTCGAGATTCCGGTGATCGAGCTCTGTCGAGATTCAGCGAACGTTGAACGGGCGGTATTGGATCGAGATCCGCGGCCCCACGGGCTTCGCCGTCTTCGGGACCGCGTGCTCCCAGGTGCGCTGGCAGGAGCCGCCCATCACCAGCAGGTCGCCATGACCGAGTGCGAAGCCGATCGAGGAGCCACCCTCGTTGGGACGCAACAGCAGCCGGCGGGGTTCCCCGATCGACACAATGGCCACCATCGTGTCCTCGGTCTGGCTCCGCCCGATCCGGTCGCCGTGCCACGCGACGCTGTCCCGGCCGTCGCGGTAGTAGCACAGGCCGGCCGTCGTGAAGTCCTCACCGAGCTCGACCCGGTAGTGGTTGGACAGCGCAGTCCGGGCTGAGGTGACGACGGAGTGCGGCAGCTGGTCGGACTCGTCGTAGAAGCAGAGCAGCCTAGGTACGTCGACGACGCGGTCGTACATCTGGCGGCGCTCCTCGCGCCACGGCACCGCCTTGACCAGGTCGAGGAAGAGCTGGTCGGAGCCCGAGACCCAGCCCGCCTGGTGGTCGACCCAGGCGCCGAGCGCAAGCTCGGTGCGCGTGGGGGCCAGTCGCCCCAGGGTCGTCGTGGGCGCGTCGAAGAGCGAGGCCTGGAGCTCGATCGTCACCTGGCCGAGTCTACGGCTGATCGAACATATGTTCTACCCGCGCGCCGACGGCGAGGAACATCTCCACGTTGCGTTCCACCAGCTCGTCACGCGTCATGTCCAGCCGCCCGGCCAGCCAGGCGGAGATGGTCTCGAGGGTGCCGCCGAAGAGGTGGGTCGCCGCGAAGAGCCCCCAGGCCTCGATGTCAGCAGTCCGTCGAAGCTTGAGCGTCGCGAGCGCCTGGCTGAGGAGGAGCTCGACGAACGAGCCGGCCAGGGCCTCGCGTCGCTGCGCCAGGACAGGAGTGCCGGTCGCGCCGAGGAAGAGTGCTCCT
>DATILB010000429.1:0-5671 GCA_035477015.1 Nocardioidaceae bacterium
CCTTCGGCAGCGCGTCGTCGATGCGTACGGCGAGCTCGGCCGGCGCGAACCCGCCGAAGACCACCGAGTGCACGGCACCGATTCGAGCGCAGGCCAGCATCGCGACGACGGCCTCCGGAATCATGGGCATGTAGATCACGACGCGATCGCCGTGCTCCACGCCGAGACCACGCAGTACCCCGGCGAACGCCGCGACCTCCTCGAGCAGCTTCGCGTAGGTGATCGTGCGCTTGGTCCCCGTGACCGGGCTGTCGTAGATCAAGGCGGCCTGGTCGGCTCGGCCACCGACGACGTGCCGGTCCAAAGCGTTGAAGCACGTGTTGAGCGTCGCGTCGGGGAACCACCGGTAGAACGGCGGGCGCGTGCTGTCGAGAATCTGGTCGGGCTTCTTGATCCAGTCGATCAGGCTCGCCTGCTCCCGCCAGAACCCCTCCGGGTCGCTGATGCTGCGTGCGTGGACGTCCGCGTAGTCGGCCATGACCCCAGTAAATCGGTTGACCGGTGGTGGCGGCGACGGGACCCTCGTCGTAACGAGCTACGTGGCCCCGAGTGGCCCCGAGTGAGAGGAGGCAGACATGACTATCGCTGTTCTTGGCGTGCTCTCAGCCCTGCCAACCTCTCACCACAGGAGCTCCACCCGTGACGTCTTCAGAGACCACATCTGACCTCAGCTTCACCTGGCGGACCACCGCCGACCTCCGCGAAGGCCAACGCCTCAGCACCTATCCCGACGCAGAGAAGCTCTGCAAGGGCCCGGACCCGGTCCCCGACTGGGTCGTGACCGAGCGCGCCGCGGTCGACACCTACCTCGGCGTGCTCAAGACCGGCAAGGAAGCCGACTGCCACCTCCTCGAGCGAGCGGTGCCGGGCGGGCGCAGCTCGACCCTCGCCGCCAAGCAGTACCGCGGCGAGGAGCATCGGCTCTTCCACCGCGACCCGGACTACACCGACGGACGGCGGACCAAGAAGAGCCGCGACCAGCGGGCGCTGCACAAGAAGACCGCCTGGGGCCGGACCGTCGCCGCCGGGATGTGGGCCTGGGCCGAGTGGGAGTCACTGAACCGGTTCTGGTCGGCAGGCGTTCCGGTGCCGTACCCGGTGCAGATCGACGGCACCGAGATCCTCATGGAGTTCATCCAGCACGACGGCGAGGCAGCGCCTCGGCTCGCCCAGGTCCGTCCCGCTCCCACGGTCCTGGCTGGCTACTTCGAGCAGCTTCGCGACGCCATGATGGCGCTGGCCCGGCACGGGGTCGCCCATGGCGACCTCTCGCCGTACAACGTGCTGGCCGCGGGTGACAGGGTCGTCGTCATCGACCTGCCGCAGGTCGTCGACCTGGTGGCGAACCCGGCCGGCCTCGACTTCCTGGTGCGGGACTGCCACAACGTCTGCGCCTGGTTCGTCCGGCGCGGTCTGGAGGTCGACGAGGACGCGCTCTTCGGCGACCTGCTCTCCCAGATCTACTGACCGGTCACTTTTACTTGTGACCCCCGTCACCCCGGGCGCAGTACGTCGTTGAGGAACCGTGGACGTTTCCCGACGCAGTCTGCTGCGCTCTTCGCTGATCATCGGGGGCGTCAGCGCCCTCGGCACCGACCTCTTCGGTACGCCGGTCTGGGCCAAGACCCTCAAGACCGCCGGAACCACGCTCGCGCAGACGGTGGCCCGTGGCCCCGCCGGTGCCGGCGGCTACGCCAAACTGGCGACCGCTGCCGGCGAGCCGCACCTCGTGCGCACCGATCTGGGGGTGCCTGCGGGACCCGATCGCGAGCACGACCGGGAGCCGGTCCTGGCGTTCGCCCAGATCAGCGACGTGCACATCGTCGACGACCAGTCCCCCATGCGGGTGGAGTACGTCGACCGCTTCGAGGACCAGTACGCCGCGGGCGACCCGACCCTGAACCTGCTGCAGTCGTCGTACCGCCCCCAGGAGATGCTCAGCGCCCACATCGCTGAGTCGATGGTCCGCGCGATCAAGCAGATCGGCAGCGGTCCCGTGACCGGGGCCCCGCTGGCGTTCACGCTTCAGACGGGCGACAACTCCGACAACTCGCAGTACAACGAGATCCGCTGGAACATCGACCTGCTCGACGGCGGCAAGCAGATCGTCCCCGACTCGGGCAACCTGACGAAGTACGAAGGCGTCGCGGACAACAACAAGACCTACTACGACCCGCACTACTGGCACCCGGACGCGCCGCCGGCGGGCAAGTCTGCGGACATCGCCAAGACGCGGTGGGGCTTCCCGACGGTGCCCGGCCTTCTCGACGCGGCTCGCAAGCCCTTCCAGTCCACCGGCCTCGGCATGGAGTGGTACTCCGCCTTCGGCAACCACGACGGCCTCGTCCAGGGCAACTTCCCGAACTCCTAGCTGCCCGTCCTCCACCTCGTCGCGACCGGCAACCTGAAGCTCATCTCGCCTCCGCCGGGACTCTCGCAGACGGACCTGCTCGACATCATCCGGACCGGCGGCTACCTGACCCTGCTGACCAGCCTGGTGCTCTCGCCGTACGTCCGCAGCGTGACCCCGGACCCGAAGCGCCGGCTGCTGAGCCGCAAGCAGGTCGTCGAGGAGCACTTCGCCTCGACGGGTGCGCCGTACGGGCATGGCTTCACCCAGGAGAACCGCACCAAGGGCACGGCGTACTACACCTTCGACAAGGGCGACGTCCGCTTCATCGTGATCGACACCGTGAACCCCAACGGGTACGCCGAGGGCTCGCTCGACCAGCCGCAGTTCGACTGGCTGACAGCGCAGCTCGCCGCCTCGACCGACAAGATCTGCGTGATCGCCAGCCACCACAACATCGCCACGATGAGCAACCCGCTGGTGCTGACCGGTCTCGACCTGAACCAGCGCGTGCTCGGCGACGCGGTCAAGACGCTCCTGCTCGCGAACCCGCAGGTCGTCGCCTGGGTCAACGGCCACTCCCACCGCAACCAGATCTGGGCGCACACGAGGCCTGACGGTGGCGGCTTCTGGGAGATCAACACTGCGGCCCACATCGACTGGCCGCAGCAGTCCCGCATCCTCGAGATCGTCGACAACCAGGACGGCTCGCTCTCGATCTTCGCGACTGTCATCGACCACTCGGCGGGAGCGTCGTTCGGCGGCAACCTCACAGACCCGATCTCGCTGGCCAGCTTGGCGCGCGAGCTCGCCGCCAACGACTGGCAGGACCGTACCGACAGCAGGCGCGGCCTCGACTTGGACCGCAACGTCGAGCTGCTCGTGGCGAAGCCGGCCTTGGTGGGCTAGGCCGGCTTACGTCGGCGGTCGGCTGCCCGCTTGGGTGGCCGACCGCGGTACGACGAGGCCCGACTCGTACGCCGTGATGACCGCCTGAGTGCGGTCGCGCAGGCCGAGCTTGGCGAGCACGCGGCTCACGTGCGTCTTCACCGTCTGGTCGCCGACGACGAGCCGCTCGGCGATCTCTGTGTTCGAGAGCCCCTCGGCCACCAGGGTGAGCACCTCGACCTCACGCGCAGTGAGCTGCGCGGCGAGCGACGCGGCAGCAGCGGGCTTGGGTCGCAGCCGGGCGAACTCGCCGATCAGCCGCTTGGTCACAGCCGGGTCGAGCAAGGCCTCCCCACCGGCAACCACGCGGACCGCGTCGAACAGCCGCTCCGCAGTCACGTCCTTGAGCAGGAAGCCGCTCGCACCGGCGCTGAGTGCGTCATAGACGTACTCGTCGAGGTCGAACGTCGTCAGCATCAGGATCCTCGGGCCGCCCTCTGCGACGGCCTCGGTGATCCGACGTGTCGCCTCGATGCCGTCCATCACCGGCATCCGCACATCCATCAGGACGACGTCCGGACTCGCCGTCCGGCAGAGCTGCACCGCCTCGGCGCCGTTCTTCGCCGTACCGACCACGACGAAGTCGGCCTGTGTCGTGAGCAGGGCGCCGAATCCCGCGCGCACGACCTCCTGGTCGTCGACGACCACGACGCGGATCACGGGGTACTCGCACGGTCGAGCGGAAGCGTCGCCTCGACGAGGAAGCCTGACTTGCCGGACTCGACCCTGATCACGCCACCCACCATGGCAGCGCGCTCGCGCATGCCGAGCAGGCCGTGCCCGTCGGTGGCCTCCGCACCGGGTGCCACCCCGGGTCCGTTGTCCCTCACCCGTACCTGAAGCGAGGTTTCGGCGTAGTCGAGCTCCACATCCACGGCGGCGCCCGGCGCGTGGCGCCTCGAGTTGGTCAGCGCCTCCTGGACGATCCGGTACGCCGTGAGCTCCAACCCCGGTTCGAGCGGGATGACGTGTCCAGTCACGATGAGCCGGGTGCTGGCGCCGCTGGCCGTCTCGCGTGCTCCGTCGACCAGGTCGGCCAGGTCGTCGAGCCCGGGTTGGGGTGCACGCATCGGGAGCGTCTCCGCGTCCTCTCGCAGCACGCCGAGCAGCCGACGCATCTCGCTGAGTGCCTCACGCGCTGTCTCGCCGATGGCGTAGAGCTGCTTGGCTCCCTCGGCCGGCATGCCGGGTGTCGCGAGTCGGGCCGTCTCTGCCTGGATCGAGATCATCGAGATGTGGTGCGCGACCACGTCATGGAGCTCGCGAGCGATCCTGGCTCGTTCCCCACGTGCCGCATGCTCGAGCAGGCTCCCCGCCAGGTACTCCTCGGACTCACGCCGTTCCGCCGCCTCGGTCCGCGAGCGGGCGGTGTTCCCGATGGCACCGGCGACCGCGGTCAGCATCAGCAACCCGGCAACGGCGTCCTCGTTGTCGCCCACCGCGCCCAACGGGAATGCGAGGAAGAACGCAAAGGGAAGGAGCAGCAGCAACCAGTCGCGAAGAACCCGATGCCGGGCGACCAGGTAGACCACCGCGAGGAGCGCGACCGTCGCGCCGGCCGTCGGAACGTGACCGGCCGCGAGCGTCAGCGCGCTCGCGTAGGTCACGACGGCAGCCACCGGCATCCGGCGGGTCCGGACCCACACCAACGGAACAGTGCACATCAAGGCGAGGACGAAGGCCAATGGCGACGGACCTTCCTCCGTGAGGGCGAGCTCACCGCCCGGATAGAGCTCCACCGGCCCGCTGCTCACCGTGCTGCCCACTTGGAGGAGAGCCAACAGCGACAGGACGACGGCAGCGGTGACCGGCAGCTCCGCGGCACGCGACAGCCGCTGGCCAGCGGCCAGGGCGCGGCCCAGAGGGGATGTCGCAAGACTCACGCCGCCATTCTCCTCCGTCCTGGTGACCGTGGCGTCCCCCGAGGGCTGTGCTGTCGTGTCCCCCATGAGAGGGACACCACGAGCCCAAGGACGCCTCTCGGGCGTGACGACTCCGAGCCACCGGATCCCTAGCGTCTCTCCCATGGACCCAACGATCGAAGTGACCGGCCTCAGCAAGCGCTACGGCGCCACTGTGGCGCTCGATGACCTCACGTTCACCGTCCGTCCTGGACAGGTCACCGGGTTCGTCGGTCCGAACGGCGCCGGTAAGTCCACCACGATGCGCATCGTCCTCGGCCTCGACGCCGCCGACGCGGGAACGGCCCGCATCGGCGGACGGTCGTATCGATCGCTGGCAGCTCCGCTGACCGAGGTCGGGGCCCTCCTCGACTCGGAAGCGATTCATCCCGGCCGTCGGGCCAGGGACCATCTGCTGTGGATGGCTCAGAGCAACGGTCTTCCGGCCCGCCGTGTCGGTGAGGTCCTCGAG
>DATILB010000430.1:0-14873 GCA_035477015.1 Nocardioidaceae bacterium
CGAAGACCTCCTCGATCGGGTCCTTGCCGAGCAGGAACCCATTGGACAGCGGCGGCCGCTCGTAGGGCAGGTGGGGCTCGCCTGCGAAAAGGACGAGGCGCCCGTCGTACCCACTCTCGCGGAGCTCCGTGGCGGCGGTCCCACCAGCGAGCCCACCTCCGACGATGACGACGGTCATGCCTTCGAGTGTGCGCGTGCGAGCTGAGCCAATGCCAGCGCCCCGACCAGTAGGCCGAAGTCGCGGAGGGCCACGTCGGCGTATCCGCCGAGCGTCAGCAGGTTGACGATGATGCCGAGCAGCCAGGCAGCGACCAGGTAGCCACCGAACCGGGGGAGCAGGGCGACGACGACACCAGCCGTGATCTCGATGACGCCGATCATCAGCATGGTTGCGTGCGCGTCGCCGGGCACGAGGTCGTTGATCCACGGAGCGAGGTACTTCTCCCAGTCGGTCATCACGTTGGCGAACTTGTCGAGGCCGAACAGGATCGGCGCGACCGTGAAGACGGTGCGCAACAGCAGGAACGCGCGCTGGTTCCCGTCGAACGAGATGGTGGAAGTGGTGGGCGTGTCGGTCTGGGTCATCAGGATCCTTCTTTCTAAAAGTGAGTAGTCTCGACTTTAGGAACCACCCATACTAAAGTCAATAGATCAGTTTTTTAGAAAGGATGACCGTGGCCGACAGGCTGGGCGAGTACGCCGCCGGGATCGGATCGCTCGCCGAACCGGTACGTCGCCGGCTCTATGAGTACGTCGCGAGCCGCGCCGAGCCCGTGGGTCGCGAGGAGGTCGCCAGGGCGATCGAGCTGCCGGCCCACACCGTGAAGTTCCACCTCGATCGGCTTGTCGACGAGGGGCTGCTCGAGGTCGAGTTCAGGCGGCTCTCGGGCAAGACGGGGCCCGGAGCAGGCCGGCCATCGAAGCTCTACAAGCGCTCTCAACGAGAGTTCGCCGTATCGCTGCCGGAGCGTCGCTACGACCTGGTCGGCCACATCCTGGCGTCCGCGTTCGAGCACGTGGCGTCGGGCGCGGAGCTGGACGTCGCCCTGCACGAGGCTGCAGCCAGGGAGGGACGAAGCCTTGCGGCCACGGGATCGGCCGAGGACCAGCTGGAGCGACTCGGGGAGGCTCTCGCGACGCAGGGCTACGAACCGCGCGTCGAGGGCGAGGTGCTGGTGCTCGCGAACTGCCCCTTCGACGCCCTGGCGAAGGAACACACCGACCTGGTCTGCGGGTTGAATCGGTCGTTCGTCCAGGGGGCCGCCGACGGCCTGGCCTGCGACCGGGTCGAGGCGAGCCTGGAACCCGAGGCAGGACGTTGCTGCGTGAAAGGGCGACTGAGGGAAGGATGACGGTATGAGCACGTTCGAGACCGTCCACGAGCCGCTCGAGGCGCGCGACGTCATCCTCGGCCGCACCACGCACGTCCGTCGGGTGCTGCCAAACAAGAACCGCCGGATGATCGGTGCCTGGTGTTTCCTCGACCACTACGGCCCGGATGACATCAAGGAGGTCGGCGGGATGTGGGTGCCTCCGCACCCGCACACCGGACTGCAGACCGTGACCTGGCTCTTCGAAGGGCTCGGTCACCACACCGACAGCATCGGCTCGTCGCAGCTGATCCGCCCTGGGCAGCTCAACGTCATGACGGCCGGCCTCGGGATCTGCCACGCGGAGGTCTCGCCCCACGACGCTCCCGCGACGCTGCACGGCGTACAGCTGTGGGTGTGTCTGCCCGACGAGGTTCGAGACAGCACGCCGCCGGCTTTCGCTCACCTCCCCGACCTCCCCACGCTCGAGGAGCCAGGGGCGCAGCTCAAGGTCTTCGTCGGGTCGATGGCCGGCCTCGCGTCCAACGCGCCGGCCTACACTCCACTCCTCGGGGCCGAGCTGAGGCTGGAGCCGGGCGCCACCGTCACGCTCCCGCTCGAGGAAACCTTCGAGTACGGCGTGCTCGCGGTTGACTCCGACCTCGTGATCGACGGCACCACGACACCGCTCCACCAGATGAGCTACCTCGGTTGCGGCCGTGACTCGTTGGAGATCAGTGCGCCGGACGGCGGCATCGCGATCATCCTCGGTGGCGAGCCGTTCGACGAGGAGATCGTGATGTGGTGGAACTTCATCGGCCGCAGCCACGAGGAGATCGTCGAGCAGCGTGAAGCGTGGAACGAAGGCGGCTTCGAGGGTCGTCCGGAGCGCTTCGGGTCGGTCGAGGGCTTCCCGGAGAACCGACTGCTCGCACCCGCGCTACCCACAATCAGGCTGAAGGCACGCCCGCGGGCGACCTGACCATTGCATCTTCAAGCAATGGTGCAGTAGGGAATTGTGGTGTCTGTGTGGTTTCTGGGCCTGATGTGCCGCACAATGGTTCCTACAACTACATCGGTCAGTCCTCCCGGGATTCGGTGAGAGCGCTGGGGAAGGCGTCATCTCAGACGTCGGATCCATCAGGAGGCAGCCATGACCACTCGTACCGCGACCAGGGGCGTTCTCTACGTCCACTCGGCGCCGTCTGCGTTGTGCCCACACATCGAGTGGGCCGCGGGCGGCGTACTCGGCATTCCCGTGAGCCTTGAATGGACTCCGCAGCCTGCCCATCCCGGCAGCTACCGCGCGGAGTACTCCTGGGGCGGCGACGCCGGCACTGCTGCCGCGATCGCCTCGGCCCTACGTGGCTGGAACCACCTCCGCTTCGAGGTCACCGAAGACCCCACCTCCTCCACTGAGGGCACCCGCTTCGCCTACACCCCGGACCTCGGCGTCTTCCACGCCGTCACCGGCATCCACGGCGACATCATGATCCCGGAGGACCGGCTCAAGGCCGCGGTCGTGAAGGCTGCCCTCGGCGACACCACCCTCGTGGTCGAGATCGACAAGCTCCTCGGCAAGCCGTGGGACGACGAGCTCGAGACCTTCCGGTACGCCGGCGACGGCGCGCCCGTGCGCTGGTTGCACCAGGTCGTCTGACGCAGACTGGAAGCGTGCGATCTGTCGCCACGCTTCTGACTGCCGCCCTACTCGTGGGTGGCTGCACGTCGTCCGAGGAACCGACCGAGTCCGCGCCCGATGCCACGCCTCCGGCATCGACGCCGACCGCTCCCTCTTCGGGGACGCCCACAGCCGCGCCGGCGAAGCCGCCCCACCCGGTCTCGCTGCCGGCGTACTTCGACAAGCGCTACACCGGCGGCAACCTCCGCATCGGCGAGACGGTCTTCGAGAACAGCAGTTGGACCGAGAGCTATGCGACGTACCGCAGCAACGGGCTGACCATCTCCGGATCGCTCCTGGTGCCGAAGGGGCCTGGGCCGTTCCCGGCACTCGTCTACGCGCACGGCTACATCGACCCGGCCTACTACGTGAACGGCCAGGGGCTCAATCGGGAGCAGGACTACATGGCGGCCGCCGGGTACGTCGTGCTGCACGTCGACTACCGCAACCACGCCGGCTCCTCGACGGATCCGCGGTCCGACGTACAGCTGCGGCTGCCGTACGTCGAGGACGTCGTCGGCGCCGTGCTTGCCCTCAAGAAGCAGCGGTACGTCGATCCCGAGCGCGTCGGGCTGCTCGGCCGCTCGATGGGTGGGGGCGTCGTCTACAACGCGCTGGTCGCGCAGCCGGGACTCGTGAAGGCGGGCGTCGTGTTCGCGCCGGTGAGCTCGAACACCGTCGACAACTTCAACCGCTGGATCCGGCGCGACCCGTCGCGTGAGGGCATCGCGTCGGAGGTGATGCGTCGCTACGGTACGCCGGAGAAGCGGCCTGGCTTCTGGGCCCGGACCAGTGCGCGCACGTACTTCGGCCGCATCACCGAGCCGCTGCTCATCCACCACGGGACCTCCGACGACTCTTGTCCGCTCCCGTGGTCGCATGCGACGGTGCGCGCGCTGAAGCGAGCGGGAAAGGACGTCACCCTGCAGGTCTACGAGGGCGAGGAGCATGCCTTCGGACCGCAGTGGCCGCTGTCGATGGAGCGCACGCTGCGGTTCTTCGAGCGGCACATGTAAGGATCGGACGGGTGCGCACCCTTCTCGGAAGCCTCGTCCTCACGCTCACTCTCAGCAGCTGCAGCCTCTTCGGCGACGACGGCCCTTCGGCCGAGGACGCAGTGCGCGATCTCGCCGCAGCACTGACCAACGGCTCCCTCGCATCCGTCGAGATCACGGGCCAGCCCGATCCGCAGAAGTGGTTCGACGACGGGATCGAGGGTCTCGGCGATGCCGAGCTAGTGGTGAGTCCCGGCGAGGTGACCGAGGAGGGCGAGGACGCGGCCTCGGCTCAGCTCTCCTACGAATGGACCTTCCCGACCGGAGCGGTGTGGCGCTATGACGCGACGGCCCAGCTCACCAAGGGCGAGCTGGAGTGGTCGGTCGACGCCGACCCAGCCTTGATCTCACCGGAGCTGAGCGAAGGCGAGCGGCTCTCCGCCTCCCGCGTGTGGGCGCCGCGTGCGGACATTCTTGGTGCCGGTGGAGAGCGGATCGTGCAGGACCGACCGGTGCTTCGCATCGGGATCGACAAGACCAAGGTCGCGGGCGCCGTTGCGCAGGACTCGTCCGCGCGAGCGCTCGCCGTCCTCGTCGACGTCGATCCTGTTGACCTTGCTGCGCAGGTGAAGGCGGCGGGGGACAAGGCGTTCGTGGAGGCGATCGTGCTTCGAGACACCGACGTCACTCCCGACCTCGGACGCGGCATCGAGCGCATCCGCGGAGCAGTCGGCCTGGACGACGAGATCCCGCTCGCGCCGAGCCGCGAGTTCGCCCGGCCCATCCTCGGGACCTTCGGTGCGGTCACCGCAGAGATCGTCGAGGAGAGTGAGGGCGTGTACGAGGCCGGCGACGAGGGCGGTCTCAGTGGCCTCCAGGCCCGGTACGACGAGCAGCTCCGTGGCACCGTGGGCGTCACCGTGTACGCCGTACCGGAGAAGGGCGAGCGGCAGCTCCTCTGGGAAGCGCCGCCGGAGCCCGGGCAACCGCTCAAGCTGACGCTCGACGTGCGACTGCAGGTCGAGGCCGAGCGACTCCTCGCCTCGGTGGGACCGGCCAGTGCGCTGGTGGCAATCAAGCCCTCCACAGGCGCGGTCCTGGTGTCAGCGAGCGGACCGGGCGGTGGCGGCCTGTCCACTGCGACGGTCGGGCAGTACGCACCCGGCTCGACGATGAAGGTCGTGAGCAGCCTCGCGCTGCTGCGCGCAGGACTGACGGCCAACAGCCCGGTCGACTGCCCAGCCACCACGGTGGTCAACGGCAAGAGCTTCAAGAACTACGACGACTACCCGAGCTCGGGACTCGGCCGAATCGACCTCGCGCGTGCCCTCGCCAACTCGTGCAACACGGCCTTCATCGGGCAGCGGGGCAAGGTCTCCCAGGGTGACCTCGCCGACGCCGCCGCATCGCTCGGGCTCGGGGTGGACCACGACCTCGGCTATCCGGTCTACCTCGGCTCGGTGCCTGCCAAGGCGACGTCCGAGACCGACCACGCAGCGTCGATGATCGGGCAGGCTCGAGTCCTGGCCTCACCGATCGCGATGGCAAGCGTTGCGGCTTCGGTCGGGAGTGGCCGGACCGTCGTACCCATGCTTGTTCCGGACTTCGCGGTGGACGCATCGCCGAGGACGCCGTTGAAACCGAATGAGGCGGATCAGCTCAGGTCGCTGATGCGCGGCGTGGTGACGTCCGGGAGCGGCTCGTTCCTGCTCGACGTCCCCGGTGCTCCGGTGCTGGCCAAGACGGGCACCGCGGAGTTCGGCGACCAGGAACCGCCGCAGACCCACGCCTGGATGATCGCGGTGCACGGCGACCTCGCGGTCGCGGTGTTCGTGGACGTAGGGGAGTCGGGGTCGCGGACGGCGGGCCCGATCCTCGAGGCCTTCCTACGAGCCTCGTAGCTGCTTCTCCAGCGGAGTCTGGAACGACGGCACCACGGCGGCACCCTCGAGGCGTGGCTGCAGCACCTCAGCCGCCTGTGCGACGGCGCGGGCTGCGGCTTTGCCTCGATCCACGAGGATCCGCGTGACCACCTCGCCCGTCGGGCGGACCGACCAGCCCCCGATGACCTCCCCGCCCCACCAGATCGTCGGCCCGATGTTGCCGTTGCGGTCGTAGAGGGGCTGCCAGTCGTCCGGGAGATACCAGGCGCGTTCCTTCCAGCCCATCGGCGTCGGGTCCAGTGCCGGCAGCAGGCAAGCTGTCGGGGCCACGGGCTCGTCCGGAGCCTCGTCGCCCGGAAGGACCAGTCCGCAGCCGACGTCCACTGTGTCGAGCGGGGCCAGGGCAGTGCGGGTTGCTCCAAGCGTCCATCCGGTCCACCACTGCAGGTCAACCAGCGTGGCCGGTCCGAACCGTCGCAGGTAGAGCTCGAGCAGCCGAGTCTTCGCCCCAGGCACATCGGCGATGCCGGTCGGCCAGAACGACGAAGCCGGCTGCCAGGTGTGCTGGCGAGACACCCAGCTGCCGCGAGGCGCGGCGCGCACGATGCGACCCTCCGCGCCCATCAGCACGAGCACCTGCGTAGTGATGTTGCGTCGCACGTCCCACGACTTGTCGGTCGTCGGCAGGAACGCCGTACGCAGCCGGGGCTCGTCGGCCGACAGCTGGCTGCCGATCGCCGTGCCCCGTTTCTCGACGGCAGCCGCCACCGAGGACTCGACATCCTCCAGCCACGCCGCGAGGTCTCCGCTCAGCTCTGGTTCGGTAGGGATGGTCGCGAGCTGCTGCAGTAGTTGCCGCCGCTGCTTCGCGGCGATGTCGAGCGAAGCGGCATGGTGCACCACGGGGACATGCTCCTGCGGCACGACGAACAGCGTGCGCCGCATCGCCAGCATCCGCACCAGCGACCGGTCGTCGTACAGGACCCGCGCGATGTCCTTAAGCGACAGGTCTGGGCACCGTGCGAGTAGCGAGAGGTAGACGGTGGCCGGATCGGTTGCATGCAGCACCACCAGGTCCCGAGTCGCCTGCGCAGCATCGACCGCCGTACCGCCGAGGTGATGGCGAGCCACCAACCGAGCCCGCCGAGCCTCTGTGCTGAACCCCATGCCTTTAGCCAAGCACGGAGGACCGACAGCGTTACAGGGGGATGTTGCCGTGGGCGCCGCGCACCGGGCCGTCGGCCAACGCGTCGGCGAGTGCCTTCGCGAGGGCGGTGCGGGTCCGCTCAGGAGCGACTACCTCGTCGACGACGCCGATCTCGACTGCCTTGTCGACTCCACCGGCGATGCGCTCGTGCTCGGCGGCCAGCTCGGCCTCGACCACGGGGCGGATGTCGGGGGCGACCTCGAGGAGCTTGCGGCGGTGCAGGATGCGGATGGCAGCAACAGCGCCCATGACCGCGACCTCGGCGCCCGGCCAGGCGAACACCTTGGTGGCGCCGAGCGAGCGGGAGTTCATCGCGATGTAGGCGCCGCCGTAGGTCTTGCGCGTCACCAGAGTCACGCGGGGTACGACGGACTCGCCGAAGGCATGCAGCAGCTTCGCGCCACGTCGTACGACGCCGTCCCACTCCTGGCCGACGCCCGGCAGGTAGCCCGGGACGTCCACCACGACCACGAGGGGTACGCCGAACGCGTCGCACATCCGGACGAAGCGCGAGGCCTTCTCCGCCGAGGCCGAATCCAGGCAGCCGCCGAGACGCAGCGGGTTGTTGGCGATGACGCCGACCGAGCGGCCACCCATGCGTCCGAGGGCGGTGACGATGTTCGGCGCCCAGCGCTCGTGCAGCTCCTGCGCCGTGCCCTCGTCGAGGATGCCCTCGACGAGCGGGTGTACGTCGTACGCGCGCTTCTTGTTCTCGGGCAGCAGCGCAGCCAGATCCCGGTCCTCGACCGCCGAAAGGTCGAGCGAGCCCTGGTTGCCGAGCAGGGATGCCACGCTCCGTGCGCGGTCGAGGGCCTCGCGCTCGCTCTCGGTGATGATGTGCACGACACCGGATCGACGGCCATGCGGCTCCGGGCCGCCGAGGCGCAGCATGTCGACGTCCTCGCCGGTGACCGAGCGAACGACATCGGGACCGGTCACGAAGATCCGGCCCTCGGGGCCGAGGATCACGACGTCGGTCAGAGCCGGGCCGTACGCCGCGCCGCCAGCCGCGGGCCCGAGCACGACGGAGATCTGCGGGACCTTGCCCGACGCCTGCGTCATCGCGTGGAAGATCTTCCCGACCGCGTGGAGGGACAACACGCCCTCGGCGAGCCGGGCGCCGCCGCTATGCCACAGCCCGATGATCGGCGCACCGTCGGCGACCGCACGCTGGTAGGCGTGGACCACGTGCTCGCAGCCCACCTCGCCCATGGCTCCGCCCATCACGGTCGCGTCCGAGCAGAAGGCGACCGTGTGCGTGCCCTGGATCAGGCCGACCGCGGCGAGCATGCCGCTGCCGTCGTCCTCGGTGATCAGCTCGAGCGTGCCCTTGTCGAAGAGCGCGGCGAGCCGAAGGTTCGGGTTCCGGGGGTCTTCCTCACGCGACGGCCTGGCCGGCGCGACCTGCTGAGTCGGGATGATGACGGGTGCCACGGGCGCGGTGGTCATTTAGACACTCCTGAACGCGATCGCGATGTTGTGTCCACCGAAACCGAACGAGTTGTTCAGCGCGGCGAGAGGCCCTTCGGGGAGCTCGCGTCGCGTAGTAGCGATGTCGAGCCCGATGTCCTCGGGGTCTTCGAGGTTGATCGTCGGCGGGATGACGCGGTGGTAGAGCGCCAGGATCGTGGCGACCGACTCGAGAGCACCGGCCGCACCGAGCAGATGCCCAGTCATCGACTTGGTGCCCGTCACGATCACCTTGTCGGCTGCCTCGTCACCGAGCGCAAGCCGGATCGCCGCCGCCTCGGCCAGGTCGCCCTGGGGAGTCGAGGTGGCGTGCGCGTTGATGTGTACGACGTCCGTCGGCTGCAGCCCGGCGTCCGCGATGGCCTTCTTCATCGCACGCGTCGCGCCGGCGCCCGACGGGTCGGGCTGGGCGATGTCGTGCGAGTCTGCCGTGATGCCGGCACCGGCGGCCTCGGCGTAGATCCGGGCGCCCCGGGCCTTGGCGTGCTCCTCAGACTCGAGCACCAGGATGGCGGCGCCCTCACCCATCACGAAGCCGTCGCGGCCCTTGTCCCACGGACGGGACGCACGCTCGGGCTCGTCGTTGCGCTTCGACAGCGCCATCATCTGGCCGAACGCGGCCATCGGGAGCGGGTGGATCGCCGCCTCCGTGCCACCGACCACGACGACGTCCGCCCGGCCGAGCCGGATCATGTCGATGCCGAGCGAGATGGCCTCGTTGCCCGACGCGCAGGCGGAGACGGGCGTGTGCACGCCGGCCTTGGCGCCGATCGTCAGGCCGATCGCAGCTGCCGGGCCGTTGGGCATCAGCATCGGGATCGCAAGCGGGGAGACGCGACGAGGACCCTTCTCCTTCAGCGCGTCGTAGTTCGACAGCAGCGTGGTGACTCCGCCGATGCCGGAGGCCACCGCGACAGCGACGCGCTCGGGGTCGAGCTCAACGTCAGCGAGTCCGGAGTCCTGCCAGGCCTCAAGGGCGGCGACGAGCGCGAACTGGCCCGAGCGGTCGAGGCGTCGCGCCTTGACGCGGTCCAGGACGTCGGTGGGCTCGACGGCGACCTCGCCCGCGATCTGCGTCCCGAGCTCCTCGGCCCACTCGTGCTTGAGCGGCCGCACTCCGGACTGGCCGGCCAGCAGAGCCTCCCAGGTCGTGGCGACGTCGCCCCCCACCGGGGACGTGGTCCCGAGGCCGGTCACGACGACTCGAGTGCTGCTCATCTGGTTCACCTCAGAGTTTCTTGTTTTGGGGAGTCGTCCCCGATATCGGTTGCTGGGGAGTGACCCAGGGGTCACGCTGCGCATACCGATATCGGGGCAACGACGGGGTCAGCCCTGTGCGTTCTCGATGAAGGAGACGGCGTCGCCCACGGTCTTGAGGTTCTTGACCTCTTCGTCGGGGATGCGCACGCCGAACTTCTCCTCGGCGGCGACGACGATCTCGACCATCGACAGCGAGTCGATGTCCAGGTCGTCGATGAACGACTTCTCCAGCTGGACGTCGTCGGCGTCTACGCCGGCGACCTCGTTGACGATTTCAGCCAGCTCGGCGCGAACGTCGGTAGCCATGGGGTTCTCCTTCAGTTGCTGTTACGAATACCCGCCGGCGTGCGACGGGGGACAGGGGGTTACGGCAGCTTGACGATCTGCGCTGCGTAGGACAGACCGGCACCGAACGCGATCAGCAGCGCGGTGTCACCGGACTTGGCGTCGCCGTCGGCGTACATCCGCCCGAGGGCGAGCGGGATGGATGCGGCCGAGGTGTTGCCCTGCTCGGCGATGTCGCGGCCGATCTTGACGGTGTCGGGCAGCTTCATCGTGCGCGCCATTGCGTCGATGATGCGCATGTTGGCCTGGTGAGGCACGAAGACGTCGAGCTCGTCGATCGTGATGCCGGTGCGGTCGAGAGTGGTCTGGGCGACCTTCGCCATTTCGAACGACGCCCAGCGGAAGACCGTGGCGCCGTCCATCTGGATGAAGGGCATCACGGGGGAGTCCTCGGCGAGTACGTCGCGCCAGTCCGTGCTCTGACGGATCGCGTCGTACTGCTCACCGTCGGAGCCCCAGACGATCGGACCGATACCAGGCGTCTCGGACGGGCCGACGACGACGGCGCCAGCACCGTCACCGAAGATGAAGGCCGTGCCGCGGTCGGTCTTGCTGGTCATCTCCGAGAGCAGCTCGGCACCGAGCACGAGCACGTGCCGAGCCGTGCCGGACCGGACCATGTCGGACGCCAGGCCGAGGGCGTGGCAGAAGCCGGCGCAGGCGGCGGAGATGTCGAAGGCGGCCGGTGCCTGGGTGCCGAGCTCGAACGCGAGCTTGGCGGCCAGGGACGGGGTCTGCATCAAGTGCGTGCACGTGGCCACGATGATGGAGTCGATCTGGGCGGCCTCGATGCCGGCGTGCTCGAGCGCCCGGCGGGAAGCCTCGACCGACATGGTCAGCAGCGTCTCGCCCTCGGCGACCCAACGTCGCTGCTTGATGCCGGAGCGCTGCTGGATCCACTCGTCGCTCGAGTCGATCGCCTCGACCAGCTCGGAGTTGGGCACGATGCGCGACGGGCGGCTGACGCCGAGGCCGAGGATGGCCGCGTGCGGGGAGCCGGTCGGCTGGGTCCAGCTCGTCATGCGTTCACGCCCTCGGGGTGGAGACGGATCAGTGGCTGGCCGGGGGACACGAGGTCGCCGTCGTGGACCAGCCACTCGACGATCGTGCCGCCATGCGGGGCGAGGACCTCGGTCTCGTCGCGCGAGCTGGCGACTGAGCCGATGGACGTCTGCATCGGGATGGTGCCGCCCTCGACCAGGCCTGGTGCCTGCTTGAAGGTGCCCTTGGTGGGAGCGACCAGCATCCGCCAGGTCGGGCTGGAGTCCATCTGCGAGGGGACGACGCCGTGCTTGTCGATGAACGCGCGGGCGTCGTCGAGCTGGTCAGGGGTCTTGAGGGCGAACGTCTCGACGCCCTTCATCGCACGCTTCGCAATGCCGGTGAGTACGCCGGCCGGCGGCATCTCGAGGATGCCCGTCACGCCGAGGTCGAGCATCGTCTCCATGCAGAGGTCCCAGCGGACCGGGTTGCTGACCTGGGTCACGATGCGCTTGAGCACCTCGGCGCCGTCGTGCACGATCTGGCCGTCGCGGTTGGAGATGATCGGCGTGCGCGGGTCGTGAACAGACACCGAGCGCGCCAGGGTCGCGAGGACGTCGACGGCCGGAGCCATGTGCTCCGTGTGGAAGGCGCCGGCCACCGACAGGGCAGCCAGACGGGCCTTCTCCGGCGGGTTCTCGGCCAGCTGCGTGAGCTGCTCGAGAGTGCCGGCGGCCACGATCTGGCCCGGACCGTTCTCGTTGGCGGCGGTGAGCCCGAGCTGCGTGAGTCGGGCCAGCACCTCCTCGCGGTCCCCACCGAGGACAGCCGTCATGCCGGTGGGGGTGACTGCGGATGCGGCAGCCATGGACTTGCCGCGCTCACGGACCAGGACCATGCCCTGCTCACCCGTGATGGCACGGGCGCCGATGGCGGCGGTGATCTCGCCGACACTGTGCCCCGCGACGGCGCCGATCTTGCCGAACGCGTCCGCCGGCTGCGGGAACAGCGCCAGCGCCGCGACACCACCGGTAGCGACCAGGAGCGGCTGGGCGATCGCGGTGTCACGGATGGTCTCTGCGTCCGCGTTGGTGCCGTAGTGGATCAGGTCGATGCCGGCGACAGTCGAGAGCCAGTGCATCCGGTTCTCGAAGACTGGGTCCTCGAGCCAAGGCGTGAGGAAGCCGGGGGTCTGGGCACCTTGTCCGGGGGCGACGATGATGAGCACACCTTTACTGTGCCTATCGCGAGCCCCGGTTTTCGCCTTCGGCATGAACGAAGATTGACCCGCCGAATTTGTAGGGTTCCTACAAAGATTGTTGCGTCGAGGTTTCCGGCGGTTGAAGTCGGCCCAAAGTGAGCGCGAGGCGGAAGGTGTAGGCGTGCCGTGCGTCGTTCGGGGACAGGCCCGTGACGTCTCCGGCGCGCCGCAGTCGGTAGCGCACCGTGTTGGCGTGAACGAACAACGCCCGCGCTGTCGCTTCGATCGAGCTTCCGTTGGCGAGGAACGTCGAGACGGTGTCGACGATCCCGGCCTCGACCAGCGGCACGAAAACCTCGTGGACGAGTGCGCGCCGTGCGTGCCCGTCACCGGCGAGCGCGCGCTCGGGGAGCAGGTCGTCGCTCGTCACGGGTCGCGGCGCGTCCGGCCAGCCGGGAGCTGCTCGTAGGCCCGCGACCGCCGCGCGCGCCGAGATGTGGGCGTTGAGCAGGTCGTTCACGAGAGGTCCGACGACGATCGGCCCGTCGCCGAAGTGGCTGGCGACGCTCGCTCCCGCCTTGTCGGGGTCCTTGACGCCACCGAGTACGGCGACGAGGCGATCGCCCTGCACCGCGATGAGCGCGTCCATCCCCGCCTCGTGAGCGGACCGGCGTACGTCGTCGATGACCGACTCTTGTGCGTGTCCGGTCGTCGCTGCGCTGGGGAGCCGGCCTAGGACGACCACGACCTCTCCTCGCGACTCCCAGCCCAGGGCGCTGGCCCGGGTGCGGACCGTCTCGTCGGCCTCAGCGCGCATTACCGAGTCGACGAGCAAGGCTTCGAGGCGCGCGTCCCAGGCGCCGCGCTGTTCAGCGGCCCGGGCATAGACCTCTGCCGTCGCGAAAGCCACCTCGCGGCCGTACTCGAGCAGCGCCGCGTGCATGAGGGCGGCACCTGCCGGGTCCGTTACGTCGGAAATGCTGTCCTCGACGACCGCGAAGGTCAGTTTCACCAGGGCCACGGTTTGGTGGAGATTGACAATGCCGGCCATGTCCCGGGGGGCGACCTCGAAGGGTCCGACGTTGGCGACCAGGAGCGGGTCCGGCTCGCGCAGCCAGTCCGCGAACGACACGATGCCGCGCTGCACGATGAGGCCGACGAACGACCGGGACTGCGCCGTGAGGTCGGCGAACCAGGGGAACTCGTCGTCCATCCGCGCCACGGCGACGGTCGTGAGCTTGCCCGCCGCCTTCGTCACCTGGGTGGCGAGACGGGCCCGAGCACGCTTGTCCGTCGGCGCCATGTCTCCAGCGTAGTCTCGACGGACGCTCGCTCCGCTTCGCTGCTCGACCACCGTTTGGTGGCGAATGTGCACGACACGCCGACCGCTCGACACGCCGTGTGAACGGTCCAACTCAGAATTGCCGCGCAAACGCTCGCTGTTTTCTTGGACAGGTGTCAGAATCTTGAAAATTCCGCTCAGCTGTTGGGGATCTGGGAGGCATCCGCACCATGCCAAAGCCAGCAGAGGTCCAGTTCGTCACCGTCCATGGACACAAACGCGCCTTCGTGAAGACCGGCTCGGGACCCGCCCTCTTGCTGCTGCACGGCCTCGGCTGTGCGCACAGCAGCTGGGAGCCGGTGATCGAGCAGCTCGCCAAGCGCTACACCGTCATCGCGCCCGACTTCCTGGGCCATGGCCAGTCGGACAAGCCACGAGCCGACTACAGCCTCGGTGGCTATGCGAACGGCATGCGTGACCTGCTCACCATCCTCGGCATCGACAAGGTGACCGTGGTCGGCCACAGCTTCGGTGGCGGCGTGGCGATGCAGTTCGCCTACCAGTTCCCTGAGCGCACCGAGCGCATGGTCCTCGTGGCTTCCGGCGGCCTCGGCCGCGAGGTGACCCCGATGATCCGGGCGATCACCGTGCCCGGGTTCCACGAGCTGATCGGTGTCGCTTCGCTGCCCGGCGCGCGGCACGTGGTCAAGGCGGTGCTCAACGGACTGGCCGCCACGGGTGTGCCACAGCTCCGGGACTTCGACGAGATCGCGCTGATGCTCGACACCTGGCGTGACCCCGCCACCCGTCGGGCGATCCGACACCTGGTGCGCAACGTGGTCGACCTGCAGGGCCAGATCGTCACCATGCGCGACCGGGCCTACCTGACCGAGGCCATGCCCATGTGCGTGATCTGGGGCACCGACGACGCCGTACTCCCGGTTAAGCACGCCGCGTACGCCGGCGAGATCGCCCCCCTTGCCACCGTCGAGGTGATCAGCAACGCCGGGCACTTCCCGCACAAGGACCACCCCGAGCGGTTCGTGAAGATCATCAACGACTTCGTCCGCAGCACGGAGCCGGCGGTCTACAAGCGCGGCAAGTGGCGCCACCTGCTCGTCACCGGGTCCCAGGGACCCGTGCCCTCGGTTGCCGACGAGGTGTCGGTCACTGCTTGAGGACTACGCGTCCCCACCCTCCTGCAGGACTCCGGAGACTGACGTCGGGTCGTTGATCCGGTAGCGGTCGAACGCCTCCT
>DATILB010000431.1:0-5142 GCA_035477015.1 Nocardioidaceae bacterium
CGACCAGCCAGATCGGGAGGCCACCGCTGTTGTTGTTATCCCGGCGCCCACCGAACCCACCGAACATCCCGCCGTACTGGGCACAGCGCGCGAGCATACCCGCGATGATGCCCGCCGACGAGGCGAGCGTCATGACCAGGACGTCGCGGTGCGCGACGTGGGACAGCTCGTGGGCGAGCACGCCTTCGAGCTCATCTGGGGTCAGCTTGTCGAGGATGCCGGTCGTCACGCAGACGGCCGCCCGAGAGGGCGACCGGCCGGTGGCGAAAGCGTTCAGCATGTCGGTGTAGGCGATCGCGACCACGGGCTTCGGCATGCCGCCGAGGGCACAGAGCCGGTCGATCATCGCGTGCAGCTCGGGTGCTTCCTCCGGCGTGACCACGCGTGCCCGCATCGCTTTGAGGGCAAGGGTGTCGGAGTTGTACCACTGGTACCACGCGATCCCGAGTCCGATGAGCGCGATGATGGGTGCCCAGGCGGCCGGGAGCACCGCCATGAGTACGGCGATGAGCCCAACGAAGAGCGCCCCGAGAACGAACAATGACGCCGTCATCCGGGCCGTAAGCCCGGTGTCCCGGACGAAGCGAGTTCTTGCCATCTGTCGGGGGGCTGCCTGTCTTGATGACAGCCCCCGCACCTCCTGCTTCCAGTGTTGCTCGGCCGCGGAAACTCGCGGCTACGAGTTGGTTTCCTTCTGCTCTTCCTGCACCGGCTCCGCGATCACCTCGGCGGTCGCGTCGATCGCCGGCTGCTCCTCAGCCACCGGCGAAGGGATCGCCGCACCGGGTGTCTTCGCCTTCAGCGCGGCCAGCTCAGCCTCGACCTCCGACTGAGACGACATCGCGTCGAGCTCCCGGGCGATGTCGTCACCGGTGTTCATCGACTCGACCGTGTCGAGCGCGCCCGAGGCGATCAGCTCGTCGATCGCGCCGGCACGAGCCTGCATCTGCGCAGCCTTGTCCTCGGCACGCTGGATGGCCTGGCCCACGTCGCCCATCTCATCCGAGATGCCGGAGAAGGCCTCGTTGATGCGGGTTTGTGCCTCGGCAGCCGTGTAGGTCGCCTTGATGGTCTCCTTCTTCGTGCGGAAGGCCTCCACCTTGGCTTGCAGCCGCTGCGAGGCGATCGTGAGCTTCTCCTCCTCACCCTGCAGCTGGTCGTGCTGCGCCTGGAGGTCGCTGATCTGCGAGGTCAGGCCGGACTTGCGGGTCAGAGCCTCCCGGGCCAGGTCCTCACGACCCATCCCGAGCGCCTTCTGCGCCTGGTCGGTGAGCTTGGCGGCCTGCTGCTCGAGCTGCTTGACCTGCAGCTCCACCCGCTTGCGGCTGGTGGCGACGTCGGCGACGCCCTTGCGCACCTTCTGCAACAGGTCGAGCTGGCGCTGGTAGCTGTAGTCGAGCGTCTCGCGCGGGTCTTCGGCACGGTCGAGCGCCTTGTTGGCCTTCGACCGGAAGATCAGCATGATGCGCTTCCAGAGACTCATTGAGGGCGCGCCCCCTTCTATACGTGTAAGTGATGTGGGCCGTCGGGGCCCACACTACGAGGGAACGGTTCGGGTGAGTAGCAGGTTCCCAGGTAGCCTTGCCCCCGAAGAACCCCCTCCCCCGTAAGGCTTCCGTTGTTCCGTCGTACCAAGGCCGAAGAGCCCACCTCTGCAGTCACCACCGACCCCGACCTCGGCAAGGGGCGTCCCACGCCCACCCGCAAGGAGGCGGAGGCAGCCGCGAAGGCCCGCGCCAAGGCCGCCAAGGACCCCAAGGCTGCTCGAGCGATGATGCGCGAGAAGCAGAAGGCGAACAGGGGTACGTCGAGCAAGGAGATCCGACAGGGGATCAAGGCCGGTGACGAGCGTTACCTCGGCCGACGCGACAGCGGGCCCGTACGCCGGTTCGTCCGCGACTTCATCGACACCCGGCTGAACATCGCGGAGTTCAGCATCCCGCTGATGTTCTCCAGCCTGCTGCTCTCGGGAGCCAACCCGAACCTCGGCGGCGGCATCCTGAACGCCACGGTCCTTCTGGTCACCGTGGACTCGATCTGGCTCGTGGTCCGCCTCAAGCGTGAGCTCAAGCGGCGCTTCCCCGGACCGCTCGCCGATCCTGACGCTGTGCCTGACCCGTCGTCGACGAAGGCCCCCGCGCGCCTGAAGAACCCCGAGTGGAAGGGCACGACGTTCTACGCCCTCACGCGGGCTCTGCAGCTGCGGTTCATGCGCATCCCGAAGGCGCAGGTCAAGATCGGGCAGAAGCTGCCCGACACGTACCGCTAGGGCGTCGGGCCCCCCGATATTGGTATGCGGAGAGTGACCTCGGCGTCACTCATTTCATACCGATGTCGGATGTTCCACAGGTCTGACACCCGCCCCTTTTGCGACGCGGTCTTGTCGCAGAAGGTTGGGCCTCATGGACGGCAGGGGGATCAGGCGCGCGGTCGAAGCGCTTGCGAGCGACCAGGACGGCGTGGTTTCGAGGGAACAGGCTCGTGCGCTCGGAGCAGATCGATGGCTAGTAGGACACGAGGTCGAGCGCGGGCGATGGGTGGCGCTCGGAGCTCGAACCATCGCCGTTCACGGCGGCACTCCGGGGGAACGTGGGCTGCTCACCGCATCTGTGTGGGAAGCCGGTGCGAACGCGGTCCTCGACGGCGTCAGCTCGCTGACGTGGGCCGGCCTCCAGAACTTCAGCGACAAGCCCCACATCATCACACCCTGGCCGAACAAGGGGCACGCCTGGAACGGCTCGGTCGTTCACCGGTCGAGGTTGTGGAACGAACGGGACTTCGTCCAGGCGGGTCCTGTACGGCGTACCCGAAACGACGTAGCCGCCATCCGCGCCGCCATCTGGGCGCGCACCGACCGAGCGGCCGCGACAGTCATGGCCATGGCCGTGCAGCAGCGAATCACGTCCGGCGACCGCCTGCTGCTGGAGGCGAAGCGGTTGAACCGCCACCGGCGACGCCCGTTCATCCTGACGATCGCGTACGACATCGCCGACGGCGCGCATTCCCTCGGTGAGCTCGACTTTGGCGCCCTGTGCCGAGCGCGGGGGCTCCCCACCCCAACCCGTCAGATCGTCGTTCGCGGTCCTCGCGGACGCGTCTACCTCGACGTGCTCTTCGAGGCGCAGAACGCGGTCGTAGAGGTGGAAGGAATCCACCACGACGCTCCGGAGAACATCATCGATGACGCGTTGAGGCAGAACGCGGTCACGATCCGCGACCGCTCAGTGCTGCGCGTCCCTGTGCTCGGATTGAGGGTCATGCCGGATCCCTTCATGGACCAGGTCGAGGCGCTGTTGTTGCGCCGGGCTGCCTGACTGGCTCCCGTCCTCTCCCCCCGACATCGGTATGCGTGGCGTGACCCCCGCGTCACTCCATCAATACCGATATCGGGGCAACGGCCGGAGTGGTGACCCACCGCAAGTCGCATCAGCCACCCTCGGCATAGGGTCGGTCTCATGAAGACCCGCAACCTCGGGGCCAGCGGCCTCAAGATCTCGGAAATCTCCTACGGCAACTGGCTGACCCACGGGTCGCAGGTCGAGGAGGAGGCTGCGCTCGCATGCGTCCGGCAGGCGCTCGACGAGGGCATCACTACGTTCGACACGGCTGACGTCTACGCGAACACGAAGGCGGAGACGGTCCTCGGCAAGGCGCTTCAGGGTGAGCGGCGCGAGGGGCTGGAGATCTTCACGAAGGTCTACTGGCCGACGGGCCCGGGCAAGCACAACGACCACGGCCTGTCGCGGAAGCACATCATGGAGTCGATCAACGGGTCGCTCGAACGACTCGGCACCGACTACGTCGACCTGTACCAGGCGCACCGTTTCGACCACGAGACGCCGCTCGAGGAGACGATGGAGGCGTTCGCCGACGTCGTGAAGTCGGGCAAGGCGCTCTACATCGGAGTGTCCGAGTGGCGAGCCGAGGAGATCTCTCGTGCTCACGCACTGGCCCGCGAGCTGCACATCCCGTTCGTCTCGAACCAGCCGCAGTACAACATGCTGTGGCGCGTCATCGAGCCCGAGGTGGTGCCGACCTGCATGAAGCTCGGCGTCGGCCAGATCGTCTGGTCCCCCATCGCCCAGGGCGCGTTGACCGGCAAGTACCTCCCCGGCCAGCCGCCGCCGGCGGGCTCGCGCGCGACGGACGCCTCGGGCGGCGCGGGCAACATCAAGCACTGGCTCAACGACGACCTACTGCGTCGCGTCCAGGAGCTGAAGCCGATCGCCGAGCAGGTGGACCTCTCGCTGGCCCAGCTCGCCGTGGCCTGGGTGCTGCAGAACCCGAACGTCTCCTCCGCGATCATCGGCGCCTCACGACCGGAGCAGGTCACCGAGAACGTCAAGGCCTCGGGCGTCGTACTCGAGGACACGATCTTGAAGGAGATCGACGAGGTCCTCGGGGACACGGTCCAGCGCGATCCCGCCAAGACGAAGTCTCCCGCCAAGCGCGACTGGTAAAACGGGCTTCTAAGTGGGCATAGGGCCGTCCCGGGAGGGGCGGCTCGTGCCCGTTCGTCGTTCGTTGTCGCGCACGCGGGGCTCGTAGTGGGCCTGGAACACGAGGCCGAGGAGCTCACCTCGGCTTCGCACGCCCGTCTTGTCGAAGATGCTGGTGAGGTGACGCTGCACGGTCTCCTGGGAGATCGACAACGCTGTCGCGGCTTTCGCCGTCGAGCTGCCGCGGAGCACGCAGAACATCACATCCTGCTCTCGCTCCGTGAAGCCGAAGGCCCGCATCAGGATCGGCGCCAACTGCGTCGGCTGGACCGGTTCGATGATCACCGATACCTGATCCGCCCCTTCAAGCTTGGCGCCGTACACCGCCAGCCATCGTCCTGACTCCGAGAGCACGCGCGCGACCGCAGGCCCGGCCTCAGCCCGCGCTTGTCCTGCCACCGAGGTGACCACCGTGGGCAGTACGTCGAGACTGGCGCCCAGCTCCTTGAGCCAGTAGCCCGCCGCCGATGTCGCTGACATGACCCGCAGCGTGGGATCCAGCAGGATCAACCCCGGTGCATCCGGCAGGTCCGGCTCACCCGCCTGCCCGAACCTCAGCCCGAAGCGGGCGCCTTCGGCGAGCAGCGGACCTGCTTCCCGGACGAAGTCGAGCTCAGGGTCGTCGAAGAGAGCCGAGCCGCGC